>DATMJE010000113.1:0-3116 GCA_035553995.1 Usitatibacter sp.
GTCAACGCGACGGGACGAGGTGATCCACGAGGAGGCGGGCGGGCGCGGCGAGCGAGGCGTACTGGCGCACCGCGACGAACATGCGCCGCTGGGCCCAGGCATCGGTGAGTGCCAGCAGGCGCAGCGACATCGGCCCGGCGAAAGCGGTGGCCGCGGCTTCGGGCAGGACGCCGATGCCGAGACCGGCCTGGATCATCCGTGCCACGACGTCGAAGCTCTTCACCTCCACGCGCAGCTTGAGCGGCACCTCGCGCGCGTGCGCCTCCGCCAGCATGAGCTGCGAGATCACGGTGTTGTTCTCGAGGCCGACGAAATCCTGGTCGAGCAATTCGGCGAAAGCGACCTTGCGGCCGCGAATCGCATGCTTCTTCGGCACGACGGCGCACAGGACATCGGTGCGGTAGTCGAACATCTGCAGGCCCGAGGATTCGGCGCCTTCCATCACGATGCCGACGTCGGTCGCGCCCGCGTGCAGGGCTTCCACGATGGCGCTGCTGCGCTCCTCCTCGAGCGAGAGCTTGATGAGCGGATGGGCGGTGAAGAAGGTGGCGAGGTCCGCGGGCAGGTACTGCGCGAGCGCGGAAGCATTGGCCTGCACGCGCACGAGCCCCTTGCCGCCCTTGGCGTAGTCGGAGAGCTCGACCCGCATCGAGTCGAGGCGCGCCATGATGTCGCGCGCGTGCTGCAGGAGTGCCGTTCCCGCCGGCGTGAGCTCCACGCCGCGCGCGCTGCGGAAAAGCAGGTGCACGCCGAGCCCGTCCTCGAGCTGCGCGATGCGCCGGCTGGCCGCCGCGAGCGCGATGTGGCTCGCATTCGCGGCCTTGGTGATGCTCTTCAGCTCCGCCACACGGATGAAGAGCGCGAGCGAGGTGATGTCCGGCCGCATGTCAGGAGAGGAAGCGTTGCGGCGATATCGCGCCGGCGTGGTCGCGCGCGAGCGGCAGCGGGTCCCCGGCAAGCTGCGAGGCGAGGAGCTCCGCTCCCAGCGGCGCCCACAGCAGTCCGCGGGAACCGAGGCCGCCGGCGATGCACACGCCCTCGATGGCGGTCTCGCCGAAGATGGGGAGGCGATCGGGTACCGTGGTGCGAAAGCCGGTCCAGCCGCCCAGGTCCATGGGATGCAACCCGCGGGTGAAGCCGGGGACCAGCGACTCCGCGCGCTCCAGGTTCTCGCGATGGTCGGCCGCGCGCACCGTCGGATCGAAGTCGTCGTGCTGGTAGGTGGCGCCGATGGCGTGTCCGCCTTCCGGCAGCGGCGCCACGAAGCCGTTGCCGCTCACCACGCGAGCGATGGTGCGCTCGGGCGAGGGCGGGAGGTACGTGACCTGCCCGCGCACCGTGGACAGCCGCAGGCGCGCCTGCGGCACGAGCCGCGCCATGTCCGCGCCGTTTGCGAGCACGAGCGTGGGCGCCTGTGCGATGACGCGATCGTCCGCATCCAGCACGCGCCAGAATGCGCCTTCGCGCTCCACGCGCGCCGCGGCGCGGCCGAGCTGGCGCCGCACCCCCCTGCCGGCCCGTGCGAGCGCCGCCACCGCGAGGCTGCGGGGCGAGACGACGGCACCCTGCGGGAACCACCAGCCGCCGTGCCCCACGTCATGGCCCGCGAGCTCGCGCGCGCGATCCACATCCACGTATTGCAGCAGGCTCTCGGGATAGCCCTGCGAGCGCACGATCGCCTCGAAGCGGGCCGCTTCCTCGCCATCGCCCGCGAGCTGCACGATGCCGCAGCGGTCCCAGACGAGGTGATAGCCGTCGTGCTGCAGCGCGCGATAGAACTGCAGCGCATGCATGAAGGCGCTGCGCGAGACCTGCGCGTTCACCGCGTCGCGCAGGTTCGCGACCGGACGCACGGCGCCGACCGCGCTGGCACTCGGCTCGGTGCGGGCATCGACCAGGTCCACCTCCCAGCCACGCGCCGCGAGGCGATCCGCGACGAGGCTGCCCGCCACGCCCGCGCCCACCACGACGGCGTGGGGTTCGCGCTGGCGGCTGCCGTTGATGCCGATGCGGCGGCCGACCAGCATCTCGCGCTTGTCGGCGAAGCCGGGACGGCGCTCGACGGCGAAGCCCGCATCCGTGAGCGCGGCACGCACGCCGCCCGCGACCGTCCACGTGGCGAGCGTCGAGCCGGGAGCTGCGATGCGCGCAAGCTCTCGCACTACGTCGGGCGACCAGATGCCGGGATTGCGGGCGGGCGCGAAGCCATCGAGGTAAAAGGCATCCGCACGCGCGACGAGCTGCGGCAGCAGCGCGTGCGCATCGCCCAGCAGCAACGTGAGCATGACGTTGCCCGCGTCGAACTGCATGCGGTGGAAGCCCGCGAGCGGTGCGGGCCACACCGATGTGAGCGCTCGCGACAGGTCTGCCACCTCGGTGAACGGGGCGAGCGCCGCCTCGAGGTCCGCGCGCGTAAAGGGACGATGCTCGACCGAGATGAAGTGCAATCGCCGCGGCCGGCCCGCATCCTCGCGCCACGCATGCCAGGTGGCGAGGAAATTGAGCCCCAGCCCGAAACCCGTTTCCGCGACCACGAAACGATCGCGTCCGCCCCAGCGCGCGGGCAGGCCGTTGCCGGCGAGGAAGACATGGCGTGCCTGGGCGAGGCCGCCTTGCGACGCGTGATAGATGTCGCCGTATTCGGTGCTGAAGGGCGTTCCGTCGGCAGTGCGCTCGAGGGTGGCGGTGGGGATGGCGACGGGGTGGGGGGTCATTCAGCGCATGTTATTGATGTTTTCGCTTCCCTTGTGTTTTTTTCGCCCTCGTCGAGGCGGGCCCTTGTCGAGCCGGACCTCCTTTGCGGGTCGGAACCGATCGAAGATGACCGCAGCACTTCATCACGGCTTCGAATGGCAACTACCGCAGCGGCGGCTTCTCGGGCAGGAACCTTCATTTGGCCGTCGATTCTGCGGGCAACCACCTCGGGGTCCTCTCGATAGGGCCGCGCCTCGACGAGGGCGAATGGCAACACCGTCAACATCCCTCTTGCGAGCCCGCTGCTTCCCACGCTCGCGCGCGTCGAGTGCAGCGTCACAATGTCCAATTCGCGCAACGGGGAATGCTGTGCCGGCGCCGCCGTTGCACCAATCGGCACGCTGGATCAATGGACAATGTGG
>DATMJE010000114.1:0-2913 GCA_035553995.1 Usitatibacter sp.
GTGCGCGCCACACCGTAGCCTGAAAGCCCGGGCAGGCCGATGTCGCAGACAAGCGCGTCGGGCTGCTGCCGGCGCACCTCGTCCACCGCCGCGAGTCCCGTATGCACGACGTGGACCTCGTGGCCGTCGATCTCGAGGAGCAGGCGCAGTGTCTCGGCGGAGTCGGTGTTGTCCTCGGCCACCACGATGCGCAGGCTCTTTTGCTCCGCGACCTCGGGGCGGGGTGCGGCCGTGGGCTCGCGTGCCTGTGCCACGGCAAGCGGCATGTGCACGATGAATCGGCTCCCCAGGCCGGGACCTTCGCTGTGCGCAGTCACTTCGCCCTGCTGCAGGCGCACCAGGCGGCGGACGAGAGCCAGGCCCAGGCCGAGGCCGCCCCGCTGGCGGTCGATGGACTGGTGGCCCTGCACGAAGGGCTCGAAGATGTGCGCAAGCAACGCGGGCGCGATGCCGTCGCCGTCGTCGGCAACCTCGAGCACCGCGTGATGGCCGGATCGCGTCACCGACACCGTCACGGCCGCACCCTTCGGCGAGAACTTGATCGCGTTGTCGAGCAGGTTATCCACCACCTGGCGCATGCGCGTGGGATCGGCCGTCACCTCCACGCCCTTTTCAAGCTCATGGCGCAAGGCGATGCCGCGCGCCTGGGCGGTCGATTGCGCGGACTCGAGCGCATTGCGCGCGATGGCGGCGAGATCCACCTGCTGCGGCTTGATCTCGATGATCCCGCGCAGCACACGCGTGGTCTCGAGGAGGTCGTTGATGATGCGTCCCATGTGCCCCACCTGCCGCTCGACCAGCTCGGCGATCCGCGCCAGTTGCTCCGGGTTGGCGGCCCCGCTCTTCAGGATGTGCGCCGCGTTGCGGATGGGCGCCAGCGGATTGCGCAGCTCGTGCGCGAGCATGGCGAGGTAGTCGTCCTTGCGGCGCGACTGCTCTTCCTGCTGGTGCAGCAGATCGCGGACCTGGAACTGGCGGCGGCGCGCGCGAAAGGCCGCAGCGATCGAGGAGACGAATGCATCGGGCGACATCGGCCTGCGAAGGAGAGACACGTTGCCCAGCGCATCGAGCGCCGCCATGAGACCGGCCTGCTGCTCTCCGTGCGCCACCACCAGCATCGGCACGTCGGACCAGGGCGGCTGCTGCGCAAGCACCCCGGCCAGCCGGTGCAGGAGCGTCCCGGTCAGCATCTCCTGCGCGACCAGCACCGCGCCCACGTGCTCATCGAGCCGCCCGATGAGATCCTCCTCATCGATGCAGCGCACGCAAATCGCATCCGAATCCCGCAGCAGGTTGGCGGTGACTTCCACATCACCGGGCATGGCGCAAATGAGGAGGGTCAGCGCCGCCTCAGCCATCCGCACGCCCCTTGGGGCCGGATACGCCTCCCGATAGCTGCGTGGAGCCGCCGGCGTAATCGGGCTGGCCGGTCAGCACGCCGCGGAACTCGCGCAAGGTCTCGCCGAGCTGCACGCCCGGGGGCGAGATGGTCATCTCGCGGATGTGGACCTCGTGCGGACCGCAGCGGCGCTTCACGACCGAGGCCGCACGGCGCACGGCGCCATCCGCTTCGAAGTAACGCAGCAGCATGGCGGCATCGGCGAGGTAGCTCACGTCCACCGGCGACATGGGCGCGCTGCCCACGATGCCGTGCTGGTTCAGCGTGAGGATCGTCACCACGTTCTGCAACGACAGGTACGTGAGCAGCTCGTGCATGTGCATGGCGAGGTGATGCTCGTCCGGCATCCCCGTGAGGTATCCGTTGAGCGAATCGATCACGACCAGCCGCGCGTCGTGGTCCTCCACCTGCGAGCGCACTTCGTGGGCGAATTCGCCGGGCGAGAATTCCGCGGGGTCCACCTGCAGCAGCTTGACCCGCCCGGAGTCCACATGCGCGCGCGTGGACATGCCCAGGCCATCGGCGCGCGCGAGGAAGGCGCGCTCGGTCTCGTCGAAGAGATACACGACCGAGCGCTCGCCGCGCCCGGCGGCCGCGCCCACGAACTGCGAGCTGAGCGTGCTCTTGCCCGCGCCGGCCGGTCCCATGATGAGGAGGCTCGCGCCGCGATCGAGGCCGCCGCCGAGCATGACGTCCAGGCGCTCGATGCCGCTCGAGACTTCTTCGCGCTGGGGCGGGCGCGCGTGGTCGCTCGCCACCAGCCGCGGAAAAACCGTGACGCCGCCGGTGCGGATGGAGACATCGTGGAAGCCTTCGCGGTAGTTGACGCCGCGGAGCTTGTGGATGCGAAGCCTGCGCCGCGGGCGGCCGTAATCGGGCGCGTGCTGCGAGAGCTCGAAGATGCCGTGCACGACGCCTTCGGCCGCGGGGTCCGATGGCGTATCGAGGCCGCGCTCCTGGATGAGGATCGCCGTGGTCCCGAGCTCCGCCAGGTGCTCGCGCAACTGCAGCACCTGGCGCCGGTAACGCAGCGAATCGCGCGCGAGCAGCTTCACGTCGGAGAAAGGATCGAACACCATGCGGCGCGGGCGCTCGCGCGCGGTCATGTTCATGATCGCCTGCGTGATGTCGGTCAGCTCGATGTCGCCGGGTGCGAAGAAGCTGTACCCGGAATTGACGGCACCTTCGTTGGCGCGCGTGAAGTTGAGCAGGGTGATGCCCGAGAGGTCCCAGCCGTGCGAGCGGGCCGTGGCTTCGAGCTGCCTCTCCGTCTCGGAGAGCGTGCACCACACGGCCTTCTCGCCCTGGCGCACGCCCTCCAGCAGGAACTGCAGCGCGAGGGTCGTCTTCCCGGCGCCGGAGCTGCCCTCGAGCAGGTAGATCTGGTTGCGCGGCAGGCCACCCCGGAGGATGGAATCGAGACCCGGGATACCGGTGCGATCGACATCCTGACTTGCGGTCGTGGAAGCCATGAACAGTCCCCTTTTGCCCAGCATTGGGGCAGGACTCGCGCC
>DATMJE010000115.1:0-8613 GCA_035553995.1 Usitatibacter sp.
GAGGGCCGAGGATGCATTCGTCGTGAACGGCCCCGCCCTCGAGGATGCCGCCAGCCGTGGTGCCATGGCGAGCGAGATGGTGGAGATCGCCGCGGCCTAGTGTCCTGAGTCAGAAATGCCTTGCCGAATAACCGAGCCAGAACGGCCCCATGCGTCGTTGCCGGTCTTGGCAAGGTTGACGACATTGCCTGCGACCGGACGCCTAGCCTGGGGCCGTTCTGGTCGGTTCTTCATGTTTGGGCGCCGTCGTGACGCTCAAACCGATGCAAGGATTTCTGACTCAGGACACCAGCCTGCCGGGCAGCGGCTCGCGGGAGTCACTTCGTCGCGGCGTCGCGGATGGCGCGGCTCAGCATCGGGGCCGCACGCGCCAGCTCGTCGCGATGCATGGCCGCAAGCTTCGCCAGCACCTGCCGGCCGCGCGCCGAAAGGCGCAGCTCCACCTTGCGCCGGTCGTCGCTCGACGATTCGCGCGCCACCAGCCGCTCGCGCACCAGCCGGTCCACCAGGCCCACGGCGCTGTTGTGCTTGATGAGGAGCTCGTGCGCGAGGTCGGCGATGGTCATGGTCTCGCCCTCGGGACAGGCCCTGAGGGTGAGCATCGCCTGGTAATGCTGCGAGGAGAGGCCCACCTCCGCCGCGGCGTCCTCGCTGAAGCGCAGGAACTGCCGCAGCGCATAGCGAAATCGCGCGAGACGTGCGTAGTCGGCGGTATCGAGCCGGTACAGCCGCTCGGCCTTCTTCAGCAGCAAGCGATCGCTCCCTGTCCGGCGCGGCCGGGCACGGTTGGGGTAACATCGTGGCACGATATGGTCGCACCGCGACATATCGACTACGAAAACAGGAGGAGGATAGCATGAGCAATTCGAAGCAAAGCCCCACCCGGCGCGACTTCATGCGCCTCGGGCTCGGGGCCGCCGGCGGCCTTGCGATGTCGGGCGGATTCATCCCGCGCGTGTTCGCCGCGGACCAGCCGCCCATCGGCACCTGGCCCGCCGGAATGTCCGGCAATTCGGTCTTCATCGGCATCGCCGTTCCCCGTACGGGCACCTACGCGGTCCAGGGCGAGGACGAGCTGAAGGGCTGGCAGCTCGCCGTGGAGCACCTCAACTCGGGCCACCCGCTGATGCAGAAGATCTCGCCCAGGACGAAGAAGGGCGTGCTCGGCAAGGAGGTGAAGTACGGCGTGGCCGATTCCGCCGCCAAGCCCAACGACGCCGTGCAGGCCGAGCAGCGCTTCATCACCGAGAACAAGGCGGTGCTGATGACCGGCTCCACCTCGAGCGCCGTGGCGGTGGCGCTGAACAAGCTCGCGCAGCGCGAGAAGGTCCTGTACGTGACCGGGATTTCCGGCTCCAACGACACCACCGGCAAGGACTGCGTGCGCTACGGCTTCCGCCAGAACTTCTATGGCCAGACCGCGGCCGCGGCGATCGGCCCGGTGATCGTGAAGGCGTACGGAAAGAACAAGAAGGTCGCGTACCTCACGCCCGACTACACCTACGGCCACACGGTGACCAAGTCGTGCCAGGACTACCTGGCCACGGCCGGCTGGAGCACCGTCACCAACCAGGTGGCCCCGCTCGGCGCGCCCGACTACTCGTCGTACCTGCTGAACGTCGCCAATTCCGGCGCGGACGTCCTCATCAACGTGAACTGGGGCCACGACGCGGTGCTGTCGACGCAGCAGGCGCAGCGCTTCGGCATCCTCGACAAGATGAAGCTCGTCATCCCCTACCAGATCCCGTTCCTCGCGCCGGAGGTGGGCAACAACCTCACCGCCGGCGTGTACGCGGCGACGGACTTCTGGTGGACGCTCGAGGACAAGTTCCCGCTCGCGAAGATGTTCGTGGACGAGTTCCGCAAGAAGTTCGGCTACAACCCGGAATGGGGCGCGAACAATGCCTACATGTCGTTCGCGATGTGGGCCGATGCGGTGGAGAACGCCGGCACCTTCTATCCGCCGGACGTGATCAAGTCCTTCGAGGCCGGGCGCAAGCTCCAGTCCACGGTGGGCGAGGTCTACATCCGCAAGGAAGACCACCAGTGCGTGCGTCCCGTCATCATCGTCCAGGGCAAGAAGCAGTCGGAGATGAAGAACAAGGAAGACTTCTGGAACGTGCTGGAGATCGTCCCGGGCGAGGGCCTCATGCAGAAGCCCGATGCCTTCGGCTGCAAGCTCGGCGACTACACGTGATCAACTGGGCCAACTTCATCTCGCAGGTCTTCAACGGCCTCGCGCTGGGGGCGCTATTGGCGCTCATCAGCTCGGGGCTCACGATCATCTACGGGACGCTGGGGGTCCTCAACCTGGCGCACGGCGCGATGTTCATGCTCGGGGGGTACGCCGGCTTCGTGGCGTACCAGGCCACGGGCTCGTACATCGTCGCCGTCGCGGCGGGTTCGCTCGCCCTCCTGGTGCTCGGCATCCTGATGGAGCGCGTGATCATCCGCCACTTCTACGGCAGGCCGCACGAGGACCAGCTGCTGGTCACGTTCGGCCTTTCGATCTGCTTCGTGGAGCTGGTGCGCTTCTTCTTCGGCAGCGAGTCGCGCAACGTGGCGCCGCCCGGGCCGCTCTCGGGCGTGGTCTCGCTGGGCTTCGCGATCTATCCCACCTACCGCGTGGCGCTCATGGGCATCGTCGCCGTGGCGCTGGTGGTGCTGTTCCTGGTGCTCTACCGCACGCGCCTCGGCATGATCGTGCGCGCCGGCATCGAGGATGCGGTGATGGTCGACTCGCTGGGCATCGACGTGTATCGCGTCTTCATGGTGGTCTTCGGCATCGGTGCGATGGCCGCGGGCTTCGCCGGCATCGTCAACGCGCCGGTGGTCTCGCTCACGCCCGAAGTGGGCGAGGCGATCCTCGTGCAAACGTTCGTCGTCGTGGTCATCGGCGGCGTGGGCTCCTTCCCCGGCGCGGTGCTGGGCGGGCTCATCGCCGGCGAGATCATCAGCATCACCTCCATGATCAATCCCGGATACGCCTACGTCATGCTTTTCGCGGCCATGACCCTCGTGCTGATGCTGCGGCCCCACGGGCTGCTGGGCACGCCCGGCCGCGAATGAACGCCGACCGGCTGTACGACCGCTCGCCCCGGTTCGTCATCGAGCTCATCACCGCGGCGTGCCTCGTCGCGGCACCCTTCGTGCTGCCCTACCTGGGCGCCGCGCCGAACACGGTGAATCGCATCCTGGTGTGGGGGCTTTTCGGCATCGGCTTCGACATCCTGTTCGGCTACACCGGGCTGCTCTCGTTCGGCCAGTCGGCGCTCTATGGCACCGGGGGCATGGTCGCGGCCTACCTGCTCACGCGCGCGGGCTTTCCCCATGTCGTGACCGCGCTCGTGATCGGCATGGTGGCCGCCGCGGCCGTGGGGTACCTCGTGGGGCTGGTGGCGTTGCGGCGCACCGGCATCTACTTCGCGATGATCACGGTCGCCATCGCCGAAGTGTTCTACTTCGTCGAGTTCAACCCGCTCTCCGACTTTACCGGCGGCGAGAACGGCCTGCCGGGAGTGCCCACGCCGCGCTTCGACCTGGGCTTCGTGAAGCTGGACTTCAGCACCGGCTGGTCGCTGTATCCCTTCCTCGCCTTCTGCTATTTCCTCGGCATCGTGGTCGCGTTGCGCATCGTGCGCTCGCCTTTCGGCGCCGTGCTGCGCGCCATCCGCGACAATCCCCTGCGTGCCGCGGCCGTGGGCCACAACATCCACGGCTACAAGCTCGCTGCATTCGTGATCGCCGCCGCGTATGCGGGGCTCGCCGGCGGGCTGCTGGGCGTGATGCAGGCGTTCATGCCGCCGGATGCATTCATGTTCGAGACCTCGGGCCAGCTCGTGATGCAGACCGCCATCGGCGGGCGCGGCACGCTCTTCGGGCCGCTCGTGGGCGCGGGCGTGTGGCTCTTCCTGCAGGATTTCCTCCAGGGCACGCTCGGGCTGGGCGCGAGCTGGAAGCTGGTGCTGGGCATCGTCTTCGTATTGCTGGTGGCGTTCCTGCGCCAGGGCATCATCGGCGGCATCCGCGACCTCGTGCGCTGGGTGCGCCATCGCGCGGCGCCCGCACGGGAAATCGCCGCGGAAGAGGCGGCGCCGATCGTCGCGGCCGACCGTCACGTGGCGCCCCTGCCCGCCCACCCGGTGGCCCATGCCGGCGGCGGCGAGCCCATCCTGCGGGCGAGCGGCCTCACCAAGCGCTATGGGGGGCTGCTCGCCAACGCCGACATCGACTTCGCCGTGATGCAGGGCGAGATCCGCGGCATCATCGGCCCCAACGGCGCGGGCAAGTCCACCTTCTTCAAGATGCTCACGTGCGAGGTCGCGCCCACCTCGGGCACCATCGTCTTCGAGGGCAGCGACATCACCGGCCGGAGCGTGACCGACGTCTGCCAGCTCGGCCTCACCAAGAGCTACCAGGTCAACCAGCTCTTCAACCGCCTCACCGTGCGCGAGAACGTGACCATCGCGGCGCTCGCCGAGCTGCGCGGCAAGTTCAGGCTGGACATGCTGCGTTCGCTCCTGAACGTGAAGGGGCTCCAGGAGCAGGTCGAGCGCACGCTGGCGCTCGTCGGCCTCACCGCTCGCCGCGACGTGCCGGTGGCGCAGCTCGCCTACGGCGAGAAGCGGCGCCTGGAGATCGCGCTGGCGCTCGCCTCCTCGCCCGCGCTGCTGCTGCTCGACGAGCCGCTCGCGGGGATGAGCCCGCGCGAGCGCGTGGAGACCGTGGGCCTGCTCAAGTCGATCGCGCGCGGCCGCACGATGATCATCATCGACCACGACATGGATTCCCTCTTCGAGCTCGCCGGGCGCATCACCGTGCTGCAGGAAGGCCGCGTGCTGGTCGAGGGCACGCCCGAGGAGATCAAGAGCGACGCGAAGGTGCAGGAAGCGTACCTCGGCGGCGTCAACGAGGACCTCGCCGCATGACGACACTCCTCGAGGTGCAGGGCCTCAACAGCTACTACGGCGACTCGCACATCCTCTTCGACGTCTCGCTGCGCGTGGCGCGCAACGAGGTGGTCGCCCTCCTCGGCCGCAACGGCGCGGGCAAGAGCACGACCCTGAAGAGCCTGATGGGCGTGGTGGCGCCCCGCGCGGGGTCGGTGAAGCTGAACGGCGTCGAGATGGCGGGCCGCAAGAGCCACGCGATCGCCCGCGCCGGCATGCAGCTGGTGCACGAGGAGCGGCGCATCTTCGGCAGCCTCGACGTCGAGGAGAACATCGTGCTCGCAGGGCTCACCGCGCCCAAGCGCTGGCCGCTCGAGCGCGTCTACGAGATGTTCCCGCGCCTGCGCGAGCGCCGCCGCAGCCGCGGCACCGACCTTTCCGGCGGCGAGCAGCAGATGCTCGCCATCGCCCGCGCGCTGGTGCGCGAGCCGGACATCGTCCTGCTGGACGAGCCCTTCGAGGGGCTGGCACCCGTGATCGTGCACGACCTCGTCGCCGCCTGCCGCAAGCTCGCCGAAGCCGGCCAGACCATCGTGCTGGTGGAGCAGAACCTCGCCGCCACGCTCGCGCTCGCGCAGCGCGTCTACATCCTCAACAACGGGCACATGGTGCACGAGGGGCCGGCGGCGGAGCTGCGCGCGCGTCCCGAGCTGCTGCAGCGCTGGATCGGGGTGTAAGTCACCCGGGGAAGCCCTGCGCTTCCCGTCCGGCGGCTCAAACCGGCGCCGGACGCCGGTCGTTCAGCAGCAGCCAGCCGCGGATCACGCGGTAGAGGTACCAGATGGTGAGGACGCCCCAGGCGAGCCACAGGACCAGGATGCCCACGATCGAGAGCACCAGCACGAAGGTGACGATCGCGAGCCACAGCAGGCCCCAGAAGAACGTGCGCGCGAGCCACGAGTAGTGCGAATCCACCCAGGTGCCGCGCACGCTGTCGCGCGCGATGGCGCCGATGATCACCGCGATCACCGAGAGCGTCCAGAACGTGAACGGCGAGATGGCGTGCATCACGTAGAGCACGTTGATGTTGGTCAGGTTCTGCGGGCGGCCGCTGTCGTGCTCGATCGTCTCAGTCATCGTGGATGTCCTCGCCGGGAAAAAGCTCCTCGATGAAGCCGAGCTTCCCGAGGTCGGTCATGCGTTGCGGATAGAGGATGCCGTCCAGGTGGTCGCATTCGTGCTGCACCACGCGCGCGTGGAATCCCTCGGCGACGCGCTCGATCGGGTTTCCCTCCGCATCGAAGCCGGCATAGCGCAGCTTCGTGTATCGAGGGACGATGCCGCGCAGCCCGGGCACCGAGAGGCATCCCTCCCAGTCCTCCTCCACCTCGCGCGTGAGCATCACGAGCTTGGGGTTCACCAGCACGGTGAAGGGCACGGCCTCGGCATCGGGATAGCGCGGGTTCGCGGCGACGCCGAAGATCACCACGCGCTCGCTCACGCCGATCTGCGGCGCGGCGAGGCCGGCGCCGTTCTTCGCCTTCATCGTCTCGGTCATGTCCGCGACCAGCTCGCGCAGCCCGGGCGTGCCGAACGCTTCCACCGGCTTCGCGCGCTGGCGCAGCACCGGGTGGCCCATCCGCAGGACCTCACGCACCGGCATGGCGTTCCACCAGTGCGGCCACGACGCGGCGCACGCGCCCCATCGCCTGCTCGACCACGCGGCCGATGTCCTCGAACGAGACCGCGCGGGCATTGCTGCCGCGGCCCGCGGCGGGATTCACCACCACGGCGAGGGCGGCGTAGGCGAGCTTGAGCTCCCGCGCGAGCGCGGCTTCGGGCATTCCGGTCATGCCCACCATTGTCGCACCGTCGCGCTCGAGCCGGTCGATCTCCGCGCGCGTCTCGAGGCGCGGGCCCTGCACCGCGGCGTAGGTGCCGCCGTCGACCACGGCCTCGCCCGCGTCGCGCGCCGATGCGAGCAGCAGCCCGCGCGTTTCCTCGTCGTACGGGCAGGTGAAGTCGATGTGCGTGACGGGCTGCTCGGCGCCCTCGAAGAACGTGGCCGGGCGGCCCCACGTGTAGTCGATGATCTGGTCGGGCAGCGCGATGGTGCCCGGGGCGAGCTCGGCGGCGATGCCTCCCACCGAGCACACGGCGATGATGCGCGTGGCGCCCTTCTCCTGCAGCGCCCAGAGATTCGCCCGGTAGTTCACCTCGTGCGGCGCCAGCGTGTGGCCGTAGCCGTGGCGCGCGAGGAACACCGCCTCGTTGCCGCCGATGCGGCCGAACGTGAGCGGGCCCGACGGCTCGCCGTAGGGCGTGCGGACGATCTGGCGCTTCGTGATCTCGAGGTTGGCGAGCTGGGTGAGGCCCGTGCCTCCGATGATGCCTATCATTTTGTTTGGGTTATGCGAGCAAAAGGCATTCGACGCAGATGAACGCAGATGAACACAGATGAACACAGATGAACCCGTCGAGAATGCCCGGTCGCGGGACATTCCGGCACGAAACTCGATTTATCGATCGTCATATCCGTGTTCATCCGTGTTCATCTGTGTTCATCTGCGTTCTGGCCTTAGTCCGCATTCGCGGCGGAGTCCTTCAAGGCATAGACAGCGGGAAGGTTGCGCCAAAGGCCATAGGCATCCATCCCGAACCCGAAGACATAGCGGTTGGGAACGACGCAGCCGACGAAGTCCGCCTTCACGGGCTTGGCGCGGCCGAGGTCCTTGTCGGCGAAGACGGCGCTGTAGAAGCGCTTGGCCCCCATCTCGAGGAGCTTCATGCGGATGGCGGCGAGCGTCACGCCCTCGTCGAGGATGTCGTCCAGGACGAGCACCGTGCGGCCGCGCACGTTGTCGCGCGGTGCCAGGCGCCAGGTGATCTCGCGGCCCTGGATGTCGTTGTTGTAGCGCGTGACCTCGATCGCGCCGAACTCGAGCGGAAAAGCGAGCTTGGGCAGGAGCTGCCCGGTGAAGACCGCGGCGCCGCCCATCACCGACAGCACCACCGGGAACTCGTCCGCGAGCAGCGCGGTGATCTCCCCCGCGACGCGCGCGAGGGCCGCCTGCACGCACGCCTCGTCGCAGAGGACATCGGACTCCGCGAGGAGCCGGCGCGCCTGGTCCCGCGCGGCCACGATCAGCGATCCATCCGCGGCGTGACCACGCCGTTGAGGAACTCGCGGAACTCGGTGGCGAGCTGCGGATGCTTGAGGGCGAGGTTCACGGTCGCCTGCAGGTAGCCCAGCTTCGAGCCGCAGTCGTAGCGCCGGCCCTGGAACTCGTAGCCGTACACCGGCTCCTCGCGCAGCAGCCGCCCGATCGCATCGGTGAGCTGGATCTCGCCGCCCGCGCCGCGGCGCAGGTTCTCGAGGAAATGGAAGATGCGCGGCGAGAGCACGTAGCGGCCCACGACGCCGAGCGTGGACGGCGCATCCTCGGGGTGCGGCTTCTCGACGATGCCCGTGAGGCGCGACACCTTGTCCGAGTGCGGCTCGACCGACACGATGCCGTACGACGACGTGTCCTCGCGCGGCACGTCCTGCACCGCGATCACGCTGCCGCCGGTCTTCGCATGCAGCTGCACCATCTGCTTCATCACCGGCACGTGCGCGTCGATGAGGTCGTCGGCGAGGATCACCGCGAAGGGCTCGTCGCCCACGAGGTGGCGCGCACACATCACCGCATGCCCGAGACCGAGCGCTTCGGCCTGGCGGATG
>DATMJE010000116.1:0-18152 GCA_035553995.1 Usitatibacter sp.
GGCCACCACTGCCGCCGCCACCGCCACCGCCGTGGCCGCCGCCATGATCATCGCCGCCGCCGTCCTTGTTGGTGGCGAGCGAGATCGTGCCGGTGAAGGTGCAGCCGAAGCCGGAGCCGGTGACGCTGCCGTCCGTGCCGATCGTGAGCTGCAGCTCGTGCACTTCCGACACGATGGTGCTCACCGCGCCGCCGCGCGTGCGCGCGGTCGCGAGGAACGTCACGTTGCCGTCCCACGAGCCGACGATGGTGCTGTTGCCCGCGGCGGGGGGCGGGGGCGTGGTCGAGCCGACCGACTGCAGCATGCCCTCGATCTCCACCTTCGACTGTCCGCTGCCGCCCTTGAAGTCGATCTCGATGCGGCCCGCGCTGTCCGCGGTCACGCGGACGTCCGGGTACGTGGTGCTGAACGCGGCGACGTCGCAACCGGTCGCGCTGACCGTGCCGCTGAAGCCCGCCTGGTTCGACTTCTTCGTCGCGAGCGTGCCGGTGAGCGTGCAGCCGAAGCCGGTGCCCGAGAGCGCGCCGCTGCTGGTGATCGAGAGCGACAGCGGGCGGTTCACGGCATTCTTGCCGCCGTCGTCATCCTTGCCCGGCTGCTTCGCGATCCAGCCGACGGTGCCGTTCCAGTCGCCGGCAACGCGCGAGAAGTCGCCCGCGGCCGGTGTCGTGGAGGGCGGCGGCGTCGTGCCCGTCGTCGTCGCGTCGGTCGTGAGCTGCGCGCTGATCTTCGCCTCGACCGGCCCCGCCTCGCGCTTCATGTCCACCATCAGCGTGCCCGAGCCGAAGCGCTCGAGGTGCAGGAACTGGTAGGCGCCGTTGAACGAATCGGTCGTGCAGCCGGTGGCACTCACCGTGCCCTTGAAGAGGGAGCGGAAGCCGTCACCCGCGTTGACCTGGCCCGTGAACGTGCAGCCCATGCCGCTGCCGCTGAGGGCGCCGTCGGCACCGATGGTCAGCGTGAGCGGCTGCGTGGCGCGCGTCTCGACGCCGTTGTTCTCGCTCTTCCAGCTCGCCGGGCCGGTCCACGTCGCGGCGAGCGCGTCGAAGCCGGTGCTGACCGCAGCCAGGTTTGCATTCGTGCCCGTGGTCTTGGGCTGCGTGCACATCACCGCGCCCTCGGAGATCCACGAACGGTCGACCATGAGCTGCTGCAGCTCGGCGTCATCCACGAAGCGATGGTTCGAGCCCTCGCCGTTGGCGAAACCGTTGTTGTACGCCCGCATCACGGTCACGGTGCCCGCGGGGCACTGCCCGCCGGCGGGCGCCTGCACGAAGAACGCGTTGCCCTCGAACTGCCAGCCGACGACCGTGCCGGTGCGCGCGCGCTCCTGGGCCTCGAGGTTCTTCAACTGCTGGCACTCGGAGGCGCTCGCCGTATAGAAGTGGGAGTTCGCGCCGCTCGAGTAGAAGCGGCAGACCGGTTGCGCGTTGGCCGCGGCCTGGGCCTGGTCGATCCAGGCGGGGAACGAACGGCCCGTGCGCAGCCATCCGGGGCCGGCGCCGCCGGTGTCCACGATCTGCGCTTCGGACGCCGTCGCGGTCACGAAATAGTGGCCCGTGATCGCGTTGAAGTACTCGACGGCCTCGGTGTCGGGTGCTGCGGCCGCGGCTGCGCACGATGCAAACAGCAGCGCCGGCGCAAGGGCCCGTGTCTTCCAATGCATTGAATTCTCCTTCGATTGATCGAAATCCCGTGCCCCTAAACGCAGGAAGCGTGCCTCGGCATCACAAGCTTTTGATTTTCATCATGTTGCGGCTTCCGGGACGGCGCTGTCTGTGAACTGCGCCACACCATGGTCGTCGCCGCATGGAGACGGCACCCTGAGCCGGCCAGACCAGCCCATTGAGCGGAAAGGGAAAATTGTGTCGTTACGAAACGACTTGGCCGGTGGAGGGATAGCCACAGCGGCAAACTCGGGCAGAATCGGGAGGTGCAAGACGAGGCCGCCGTGAAGAGCGTTCCCCTGCGCCGGCGGCTCCTCTACCTGGCAGCCGCGGGCATCCTCCCCGTCGCCCTCATGTCCGGGCTGGCCCTCCTCGCTCTCTTCGAGCAGCAGCGGGCCCAGGCGGCGCGGTCGGGCCAGGAGATCGCACGCGCCCTGTCCATCGCGATCGACGCCGACATCCAGAGCTCCCTGTCCGCGTTGCAAGTGCTCGCCAACTCGACCCGGCTCGATGCGAACGACGTTTCCGGCTTCGAACGCTCGCTCGCGAGGACGATGCCGCAGCAACCGAACTGGCGTGCGGCCCTGCTGCTCGATCCCGCGGGCGTCCCGGTCGTGCACACCGGCGGCCGTGCAGGAGCGCCACCGCCGCAGGTGGTCGAACAGGAAAGCTTCGAGCGCGCGCTGCGCGAGGGCCGGCCGCTGGTCGGGTTACTCGCCCGCGGGCAGGGCGGCGAGTGGGCCGTGCCGCTACGCGTACCGGTCGTGCGCGACGGGCGCGTGCGCTACGTGCTCACGGCGGCGGTGAAGGCAAGCTCCATCGCGGACATCGTTCGCCGCCAGCGGCTGCCCCCGGAATGGGTCGTCACGGTGATCGACGGCAAGGGCAAGCGCATCGTGCGCCTGCCGGGCCAGGAACAGATGATCGGCACGCCGGCATCGGCGACACTCATGCAGCTCATCGCGAACCCGGAAAGCGAGGGCATGGGCATCACGCAAACGACCGAAGGCACGCGCGTCTACACCGCGTACGCGCGGGCGGCGCTTCCCGGATGGGCGGTCGCGCTGGGGGTGCCCGAATCGGCGGTGCTCGCCGGGGCGAGGCGCTCGCTCGCGACGTACGGGATGGGCATCCTGCTTTCGATCCTGGTGGGCGCGCTGGTGGCACTCTTCATCGCGCGCAGCATCAACCGGCCGATCGCGCTCCTGCGCAGCGCGGCACAGGCCGTGGGCCGCGGCGAGCCGCCGGATCCGCCGGCGATGGACATTCGCGAGATCCGCGACGTGGCCGAGGCGCTGGTCGTGGCTTCGGCCGAGCGCGCGCACGGCGAGGCGGAACGCGACGAGCTGCTGCGCCGTGAGCAGGCGGCACGCGCCGCGGCGGAAGCGGCCAACCGCGCCAAGGACGAGTTCCTCGCGATGCTGGGCCACGAGCTGCGCAACCCGATGAGCGCGATCTCCAATGCGGCGACGCTCCTGTTGCACCCGGGCCTCGGCGACGACGGGCGACGGAAAGCGGCGCAGATCATCGCGCGTCAGGTGGGACACCTCACGCGCCTCACCGACGACCTGCTCGACGCGGGGCGCGCGATCATGGGCAAGATCGTGCTGCAGCGGCGTACGGTGAACCTGGCGCAGGTTGCGTCACAGGCGCTGGCGACGCTCAAGGGCGCCGGGCGCACCAGCCGCCATCAACTGGTCGAGAGCTACAACGCCGCCTGGATCGACGCGGACCCCGTGCGCATCGACCAGATCATCGCCAACCTCGTGATCAACGCGCTCAAGTACACGCCGCCCGGCGGCGCCATCCGCGTGAGCGTCGCGCAGCAGGGCGACAAGGCCGTGCTCACGGTGGCGGACGACGGCATCGGCCTCGAGCCCGAGCTTGCCGCGCGCGTCTTCGACCTCTTCGTCCAGGGCGATCGCGACCTCGACCGCGCGCTGGGCGGCTTGGGCATCGGGCTCACGCTCGTGCGGCGCCTGGCCGAGCTGCACGATGGCGTGGCGAGCGTGACCAGCGCGGGCACGGACCAGGGCAGCGAGTTCCGCGTCGCCTTTCCCGCGATCGAGGCGCCCGACCTCACGCAGCCGCTGCCCGAGCCCGTGCGCAGCTTCGCGCGCCGCGACATCCTCGTGGTCGAGGACAACCCCGACGCACGCGAGACGCTGCAACGCCTGCTCGAGCTGGCAGGACACGCCGTGCGCGTGGCAGGCGATGGCGTCGCCGGCCTGCAGGCCGCCCTCGCGCAGCATCCCGAAGTGGCCCTCATCGACATCGGCCTGCCTCTCATGGACGGCTACGAGGTGGTACAGCGCATCCGCGCCGCGGAAGCGGGGACGGGACGCCATGCGTTGCTCATCGCCGTGACGGGCTACGGGCTGCCCGAGGACCGCGAACGCGCGCTCGCCGCCGGTTTCGACGCGCATGTGGTGAAACCCGTCGACAGCCAGGCGCTCGAGGAGCTGCTCGCTTCCACCGCCTTCGGCCAGGCCGCCGAATGAAGCGTCCGTGGCGCGAGATCGCCGCGACGCTCGCGGTGTGTCGCAGCCCGCTCGTCGGGCGCGGGCTCTTCGCGACGCAGCCCATTCCCGCACGCGTGAAGATCGGCGAGTTCGAAGGCGAGCGCATCGGCCTGCGCGAAGCACGGCACCGCGCCCGCGGCCGCAAGGTGATCGCGATCGTGGAGCTCGAACGGCACGCGATCGATGCCACCGCGGCGAGGCACGGCTTCCGCTTCATCAACCACTCGTGCGACCCCAACACCTTCATGCGCTGCACGCCGGAGCGCGCGGAGTTCTACGCGCGCCGTGCGATCGCCGCGGGCGAGGAGCTTACGGTGGACTATGGGGAAAGCCACCACGACGGCAAGCTGCGCTGCCGTTGCGGCGCCGCGTGCTGCCGGGGCTTTATCTAGTCAGTGCTTGGTGTGGCTTCCCTGCGGGCCGTGGCCGAAGGCCTGGCGGCCCGCAGGCGCAATCGACGCGTTGAGCGCCGTGGCGAGCGCGGCCTCGCCGTTCACCATCGAGGCCCACGCGAGCTCCACGCCCTTGCGTTTGCCTTTCTGCACCAGCTTGAATCCTTCCGGGGTCACTGTGAGCGTGTACTTCTCGCCATTGACTTCGAGCTCGCGCTTGAAGGCGGTGGTCAGTTTGGTCGTCATGGGCTCTCGTGTTGTGCGCAGGGGGGCTTCGTTGTCTACCGTCTCGTAGACCCGGGCCTTCCGGCATGATTCCACGGGGGGGGCCTCTCGGAGGATGCCGCGTCCCGAACGTGTCACGGACGCGTCTTGGGCGCGTTCCGGGGGCGGGATGCGGCGCCCGTGGCGAGCTTGCGGCGCCGGCGCGCGGCGGGACGTGCCGCGAGCGTGGGCCGGAAGAGGGAGAGTCCCGAAGGTGTCCTGACCATGCCGTTTTAACGCGCGAGACACGCCGCGGTGGACAGGTTCGTGCAAGCCGCGCGTTACCCAGGGAACCGGCCCGGGCCTTTCCCCGATAATGCGAGACCGCTTTTACGAGGGATGCCATGAATCGATCGTTCGCCGCCGCCATGGGCGCGCTGCTGGCGCTGCCTGCGGCTGCCGCCGCGCCCGGCACACCGAATCCCGAGATCGCCGCCATCGTGGGCGACATCTCGCCTGCGCGCATCGAGGCCACCATCCGCAAGCTGGTCTCGTTCGGGACGCGCAACTCGCTTTCGGACACCGAGAGCGATACGCGCGGCATCGGTGCCGCGCGGCGCTGGATCAAGTCGGAGCTGGAGCGCTGCTCGCGCGATTCGGGCGGGCGGCTCCACGTGGAATTCGACGACCACCTGGTCGAGAAGGCGGCGCGCGTGCCGAAGCCCACGCACATCGTGAACGTGGTCGCGACCTTGCCCGGCTCGCAGCCCGAGAGCGCCAACCGCATCTACGTGATCAGCGGCCACTACGATTCGATGCCCTCCAATCCCGCCGACGGTGAGAAGGACGCACCCGGTGCGAACGACGACGCCTCGGGCAGCGCGGTCTCGATGGAGCTCGCGTGCGTGATGTCGAAGCATCGCTTCGATGCCACGCTCGTCTTCATGACGGTGGCGGGCGAGGAGCAGGGCCTCTTCGGCTCGACCGGCTGGGCGAAGGCCGCGCGCGAGAAGAACCTCGACATCGCCGGCATGCTCGACAACGACATCGTCGGCAACACGAAGAGCGCCGAAGGCGCGGTGGATCGCAGCCGCGTGCGGCTCTTCGCCGAGGGGGTGCCCGCGCGCGCCACGCTTCCCGACAACGTGGTCGCCGCTTTGCGCACCAGCGGCGAGAACGACGTGCCCACGCGCCAGCTCGCGCGCTTCATCCACGACCAGGCGCAGCGTTACGTGCGCGACTTCGCGGTGCAGGTGGTCTGGCGGCGCGATCGCTACCTGCGTGGCGGCGATCACTTCCCCTTCCTCGAGCAGGGCTATCCGGCGGTGCGCTTCACCGAGCCCGTCGAGGACTGGCGCCACCAGCACCAGGACGTGCGCGTCGAGGACGGCGTGCAGTTCGGCGACCTGCCGCAGTTCGTGGACTTCGGCTATGTGGCGAACGTGGCGCGCGTGAATGCCGCGGCGCTCGCGGCGCTTGCGCTCGGCCCCTCCGCGCCGCAGGAGGTCGAGACGGAAAATCTCCGCCTCGAGAACGACACCACGCTGCGATGGAAGGCCAATCCCGAGCCCGATGTCGCCGGCTATCGCATCGTGTGGCGCGACACCACCGCGCCGGATTGGCAGCAGTCGAAGGACGTGGGAAACGTCACGCGCTTCACGCTCACCGGCATCTCGAAGGACAATTTCAACTTCGGCGTGCAGGCCTACGATCGCGACGGCAACCTCTCGGTCGCGAGCTATCCGCGCCCCTACAGGCCGCCCGTCACAGCACCGGCGAAGTGAGCCGCGCCACGGATTCGAGGAGCTGCGTGAGGCGCGGGCCGCGGCGTCGCAGCGGGAAGGGAATGCACGCCGAGCGGTCTTCCTCGAAGCGCCGCGACAGGTGCGCCACCACCTCGCGGTCGTACATGGCCGCGGCGACCTCGAAGTTGAGCCGGAAGCTGCGGTTGTCGAGGTTGGCGGTGCCGACCACGGCGACGGTCTCGTCGACCACCATGGTCTTCGCGTGCAGCATGGGCGGGCCGTACTCGAAGATGCGGATGCCCGCCTTCACGAGCGACTCGCAGTAGGTGTGCGATGCCGCCGTGACGAGCCTCGAGTCGCCGCGCCGCGGCACGATCACCTGCACATCCACGCCGCGCAGCTCCGCCACGCGCAGCGCGGCTTCCAGCGGCTCGTCCGGGATGAGGTAGGGCGTCTCGATCCACGCGCGCTTGCGTGCCGTGGAAAGCGCGGCGAGGAAGAACGCATGCAGCGGCGCCGCATCGTCGTCCGGTCCCGAGGCGAGGATCTGCACCGGGATTCCCCCCTCGGTCGCCTGGACGGCGGGAAAGTACGCTTCCACGTTGTTCGCGAGCGCGAACGTCCCCTTCGCATAGGTCCAGTTCTCGAGGAACAAACGCTGGAGCTTGCGCACCGGCTCGCCCTCGATGCGCACGTGCTCGTCACGCCAGGCGTGCTCGCCCGAGCGCGTCCTGCACTCCGGCTCGTGGATGTTGATGCCGCCGAGGAAGCCCACGCGCCCGTCGACAATGGCGATCTTGCGGTGCGTGCGGAAGTTGGCGAAGTTGAAGCTCGCGAAGGATACGCGCAGCACGTTGAACTCGCGCACGTTTCCGCCGGCCGCGCAGAGCGGCTTCCAGAAGTCGTCGTCGAGGTGCGGCGAGCCCACCGAATCGTAGAGGATGCGCACCTCCACGCCGCGTTTCGCCGCATCCGTGAGGAGATCGCGAAAGCGCGTGCCGACCCAGTCCGGCTCCCAGATGTAGTACTCCATGTGCACGTGGTGGCGCGCGGCGGCGATGGCCTCCTCGAGCGCGCGCATCTTGTCGTCGCCGTTGTCGAGCAGGGTCACGGCGCTCGCGAACGTGGGCACGCCCTGGTTGAGCCGGCGGCCCACCGCCGCAAGGCCGCTGGCATCGGGCGAGAGCTGCGGCTTTTGCTTGCCCGCGGTCGCGCGCAGGTGCTCCGACACGCTCGCCGCGACCGCACGTGCCACACCGTAGCGACGCTTGCGCCGCTGCAGCCGGCGCGGGCCGAACACCATGTAATAGAGGCCCGAGACCACGGGGAGCGCCACGAAAGCGAAGATCCACGCGAGCGTCGCGGTCGGCGAGCGGCGGTTCAACAGCAGAGAAACGCACGCGAGCACCACCCAGACGACATAAGAGGCGACGAAGATGTAGAACCACGGCAGTGCGGGCATTCGCGGAGGATACAATGAGTCATGCTCGCTACCCGCATCGCACGCCAGTGGGACGACGACATCGTCGCCCAGCTCATCGAATACATCCGCCTGCCCGCCAAGTCGCCGCACTTCGATCCGGAGTGGGAACGGCACGGCCACATCGAGGCCTCCGTCGCGCAGGCGCACGCGTGGGCCGCACGGCAGGGCATCGCCGGCCTGCACGTCGAGATCGTGCGGCTGGGCGGGCGCACGCCGGTGCTCTTCTTCGACGTGCCGGCGCGCGGTCCCGCCTCGCAGAAGACCGTGCTCCTGTACGGACATCTCGACAAGCAGCCCGAGATGACGGGCTGGCGCGCGGGCCTCGGCCCCTGGACGCCGGTGATCGAGGATGGGCGCCTCTATGGGCGCGGCGGCGCGGACGACGGTTATGCGCTCTTCGCGGCGCTGTCGGCGATCGCGGCGCTCGATGCCGAAGGCACCCCGCGCCCGCGCTGCGTGGGACTCATCGAGACGTGCGAGGAGAGCGGCAGCTACGACCTGCCCGCGTATCTCGACGCGCTCGCGCCGCGCATGGGCGACGTGGCGCTCGTGATCGCGCTCGATTCCGGCGCCGGCAACTACGAGCAGCTCTGGGTCACGACCTCGCTGCGCGGCCTCGTGAACGGCACGCTCTCGGTCGACATCCTCACCGAAGGCGTGCACTCGGGAGATGCGGGCGGCGTGGTGCCGTCTTCCTTCCGCATCGCGCGCCGGCTCCTCGATCGCATCGACGATTCACGCACGGGCGAGGTGGCGTGCAGCGCTTTCCGCTGCGAAGTGCCCGCCGATCGCCTCGCGCAGGCGCGGCAGGCGGCGCAGATCCTGGGCGAGAGCATGTGGAAGCGCTTTCCGTGGGCAAGCTGCTGCGACGAGCAGGGAGCGCGGCTCTTCGCGGAGCCGGTGACGAAGGATCCGGTGGAGCTGGTGCTGAACCGCACGTGGCGTCCCGCGCTCGCCGTCACCGGCGCCGATGGCCTGCCGCCGCTCGCCTCCGCGGGCAACGTGCAGCGTCCGCGCACCGCGCTCAAGCTCTCGCTGCGCCTGCCGCCGCTCGTGGACGGCACCACGGCCGCACGGGCGCTGAAGGACCTGCTCGAGGAAGACCCGCCCTATAACGCCACCGTGCGCTTCGAGCACGACCAGGGCGCCACGGGGTGGAACGCGCCCAGCTTCGCACCGTGGCTCGCGGGCGCGCTCGATGCCGCCTCGAACGAGCTCTTCGGGCGGCCCGCGGCCTACATGGGCGAGGGCGGGACGATCCCGTTCATGAGCATGCTCGGGCGCAAGTTTCCCGATGCGCAGATCCTCGTGACCGGCGTGCTCGGGCCCAAGTCGAACGCGCATGGGCCGAACGAGTTCATCGATATCGAGTACGCGAAGAAGATCACCGCTGCTGCTGCCCGGGTTATCTCCGCTCTTTGCTAGTTGTCACGCGGCGGCGGTTCGCGATCGCCGCATTCACCACGGAGGACACGGAGGACACAGAGGGTGGCACAGAGGAAACCGATTTGATTTTAATTTCGGGCTACGTTCGACGCAGCCACGAACGATCAACAAGGGGTTCCTCTGTGCCACCCTCTGTGTCCTCTGTGTCCTCCGTGGTGAGATCCCCAGCCCAATGCGCCACCGTGCGTGACAACTAGCTGAGAAGCGTAGCTTCCACCGGCGAGCGCAGCAGCTCGGGGACCTGCTCGGGGCCGACGGGTGCCGCGAACAGGAAACCCTGCGCCCCGTCGCAGCCGAGCGATTTCATCAGCAGCCACTGCTCCTCGGTCTCGACGCCCTCGGCGACCAGCCGGATGCCCAGCGCGCGCGACATGGCCGAGGTGGCCTGCACGATCGCGGCGCACTCGCGCTTGCTGACACAGCTCGATACCAGCGACTGGTCGATCTTCACCACCTGCACGGGCAGCCCGCGCACGAGCCCGAGCGAAGAGTAGCCGGTGCCGAAATCGTCGATCGCGATCTCGACGCCCGCGGCCTTCAGCGCGCGGATGACACGGTGGGCGACATCGGAATCCTGCATCAGCGCGAGCTCGGTCACCTCGACGCGCAGGTTGCGCGCGGGCACGCCGTGGGTCTCGAGCGCACGCGCGACCTCGTCGGGGAAATCGTGCTGCTGCAGCTGGCGCGCGGCCACGTTGACGGACACCACGACGTCCAGCCCCTGGTCGAGCCAGCCGCGCAGGTCCTGCAGCGCGCGGTCGATCACCCAGCGGCCGACGGCGTTGATGGTGCCGCTTTCCTCGGCGAGCGGCAGGAAATCGGGCGCCTGGACGACGCCGCTTTCGGGATCGCGCCAGCGCAGCAGCGCTTCCATCGCGATGAAGCGGCCGCTCGCGAAATCGATCTCGGGCTGGTAGTGGAGGAAGAGCTGGCCGCTCGCGAGCGCGTCGCGCACCTGCTTCTCGCGCTGCAGGCGCTGGTTGCCGAGGAGGTTCAGCTCCGGCGAGTAGAACTGGAAGTTGTTGCGCCCGAGCTCCTTGGCGCGGTACATGGCGGTGTCGGCATTCTTCACCAGCGTCTCGAGGTCCACGCCGTCCTCGGGATAGCTCGCGATGCCGATGCTGGCCGAGATGGCGACCTCGCGCCAGTCGATGAGCACCGGGCGCTCGAGCATGGAGACGATCTTCTGCGCGACGATCATCACCTCCTCGGGCCCGCCGTGGTCCTCGATCAGCACCACGAACTCGTCACCGCCCATGCGCGCGACGAGGTCGCTCTGGCGGATGGCGGTGCCGAGGCGCTGCGCCGCGGTCTGCAGCAGGTCGTCTCCCGCGTGGTGGCCCATGGTGTCGTTCACCTCCTTGAAGCGGTCGAGGTCGATGAACAGCACCGAGAAACGCGTCGAGCGCCGGCGCGCCTTGCGCGTGGCGCGCTCGAGGGACTCCATGAACATCGCGCGGTTCGGCAGCCCCGTGAGCGTGTCGTACATGGCCTTGCGGCGCATGTCCTCCTGCATGCGCTTGCGGTCGTCGATGTTGGCGAGCGCGCACAGCAGGCAGAACGTGCCGGCATAGCGCATCGGTTGCGCCGACAGCAGCAGCCAGAACTCGCGCCCGTCGAGCGCCTTCAGGTGCACCTCGAAATCGCGCACCGAGCCCTGGCGCGAGAGCGCCTCGGCGAATGTCGCGCGCATCTCGGGATCCACGTGGAAGTCGCCGAACGAATGGCTGCGCGCGGAATCGGCGTCGAGCGCGAACTGCTCCAGCGCGCGCTCGTTGGCGTAGAGGAGCTGCTGGTCGCCCGCGCGCATGATGAGCAGCGGCAGCGGCGCCGATTCGATCACGTGCCGCAGCTGCGATTCGCTCTCCGCGAGCGAGGTCTGCAGGTCCTGGTTGGCCTGCAGGAAGCGGCGCGACAGCGTGATGCCGCCGATGAGGAGGATGCCGGTGATGACGAGGATGCCGCTCGTCACCCAGGACTGCGCCGTGCGCTGCATGTCGGCGAGGGTGGTGGCGAAGTCGTCCTCGAGCGGGCCGATGGCGAGGTTCACGCGCTCGATCTGCTGCAGGAGGGCCAGCGCTTCGGTGGGCGCCAGCGGCCCGGGAGAAGCGCGCACCCGTTCGCCCAGGCGCCGCAGCTCGTCCAGGGCGAGGTCGCTGCGTTTCCAGAGGGAGAGCGTGTACTCCATGGGCCCGAAGCTGCGCAGCGTCTGGTACATGGAGATGAGGCCCTCGATCTCGCTCGGGTGCACGCCGCCCTTGAGGAGCGCCTCGCGCACGACGGCCATGTCCGGCTCGCTCTTCTCCATCTCCACGCGTGCGCGGCGATCGTTGTCCAGGATTTCCATGGAGCGCACGAAGGCGTGGTAGCTGTCTTCGCTGCGGTCGACCGCGTAGCGCGAGAGCTGGTGGACCGCGTCCTTCTGCGCCTTGGACCAGACGCCTTCGGCGGCCACGAAGGCGCGGCCGGCGCCCAGGAGCTGGACGCTGTAGACGGTGAGCGCGAGCAGGAGCACCACGATGCCGACGAACAGCCACACGATGAAGACCGGGCGGCCGCCCGCGGGCAGGGGGCCGTCGGCGAAAAACGGTCTTGCCTCTTCGGTCATGACGACGCGGCTCTCCTGTTGGTCTTGTCCGCGCGAGGGAAATGGTCTGGAAGGTGGACTGCCGCGGCGGCCAGCGGTTCCGGCCGTTCGTCTCCGACCGGCGGAGTGGCTAGAATTCGAATCCGCATTCCCCTTCCGTTCGCTCCATGACCTCGTTGTCCGTACGTTCCATCCTGGCAGGCCAGGCTCCCTCCGATCGCCCCGTCACCGTGCGCGGCTGGGTGCGCACCCGCCGCGATTCCAAGGCCGGCCTGTCGTTCGTGCACGTCTCCGACGGCTCCTGCTTCCATCCGGTGCAGGTCGTGGCGCAGGCGTCGCTGCCTAATTATGAAGCTGAAATCCGGCACCTGACCGCGGGCTGCGCGGTGGAAGCCACCGGGACCATCGTGCCTTCCCCCGCGAAGGGACAGCCCTTCGAGATGCAGGCCACGCAGATCCAGGTGGTGGGGCTGGTCGACGATCCCGACACCTATCCCATCCAGCCCAAGCCGCACACGATGGAATTCCTGCGCGAGGTGGCCCACCTGCGCCCGCGCACCAACGTGATCGGCGCCACCACGCGCGTGCGCCACACGCTCGCCATGGCCATCCACCGCTTCTTCAGCGAGGACGGCTTCGTGTGGGTGAACACGCCGATCATCACGGCTTCCGATGCCGAGGGTGCCGGCGAGCTCTTCCGCGTCTCCACCCTCGACCTCGCCAACCTGCCGCGCACTTCCGAAGGCAAGGTGGACTTCTCGAAGGACTTCTTCGGCCGCGAAGCGTTCCTCACCGTGTCGGGCCAGCTCAACGTCGAGACCTACTGCATGGCGCTGTCGAAGGTCTACACCTTCGGGCCCACCTTCCGCGCGGAGAACTCGAACACCAGCCGCCACCTCGCCGAATTCTGGATGATCGAGCCGGAGATCGCCTTCGCCGATCTTTCCGCCGATGCCGACCTCGCCGAGCGCCTCCTCAAGTACATCTTCGCCGCGGTCCTCGCCGAGCGCCCCGACGACATGGCGTTCTTCGAGGAGCGCATCGAGAAGGGCGTGATCGCCAAGCTGCAGGCGATGGTGGACAAGCCCTTCGTGCGCATGGACTACACCGAGGCGGTGCGCATCCTCTCGAAGCCGGGCCTCGAGTTCGAGTACCCGGTGCAGTGGGGCATGGACCTGCAGAGCGAGCACGAGCGCTTCCTCGCCGAGAAGCACGTCGGCGGCCCGGTGATCCTCATGAACTACCCCAAGGAGATCAAGGCGTTCTACATGCGCCTCAACGAGGACAACAAGACGGTCGCCGCCATGGACGTCCTGGCGCCCGGCATCGGCGAGATCATCGGCGGCAGCCAGCGCGAGGAGCGCCTCGCCGTCCTCGACGAGCGCATCTCCGCGGTCGGGCTCGACCCGGCGGCCTACGGCTGGTACCGGGACCTGCGGCGCTACGGGACGGTGCCTCACGCCGGCTTCGGCCTCGGGTTCGAGCGCACCGTGGCGTACGTGACCGGGCTGTCCAACGTGCGGGACGTGATTCCCTTCCCGCGCACGCCGGGTAACGCCCGTTACTGAATGTCACGTCCGCCACCCCTCGCGGGGTACAATTCATCCCGTCGAATCCGCATTTCGTCGTACCGGGGTAGCCTCCCCAAAAGGGACCGCATACCCTTCCCGAAATCCATAAGAATCAGGGACTCCCGATGCCCCACCGCCTGCTCCTCGTGCTCTTGCTGGCGCTCTGCCTTGGCGCCTGCGACAAGCTGCCCGGGACCAGCAACGCCGCCGCTCCCGCGCCTGCCCCGGCGCCGCTGCTGATCTCGGCCGAAGACGTCCAGGTCGTGCGCAGCAATGCCCTCGCGTCCGGCCCCTCGATCACGGGCTCCATCCAGCCGGAGCGCCGCGCCGACCTGCGCGCGGAAGTGCAGGCGGTCGTGCTCGAGGTCCTCAAGGAGAACGGCGACGTGGTCCGTCGCGGCGACCTCCTCGTGCGCCTCGACAGCACCGCCATCCGCGATGCGTACTCCTCGGCGGAGGCCTCCGGTCGCGCCGCCCAGCAGGCCCTCGACCAGGCCGAGCGCCAGTTCCAGCGCATGAAGACGCTGCGCACCTCGGGCATGGCCTCCGCGCAGGCGCTCGACGATGCCGAGGGGCACCTCAACTCCGCCCGGAGCGATGTCGAGGCGGCCAAGGCACGCCTCGTCCTCGCCAAGCAGCAGATGACGCGCACCGAGGTGCGCGCGCCCTTCGACGGCATCGTGACGGACCGCAAGGCCTCGCCGGGGGATACCGCGCAGGTCGGCAAGGAGCTCCTCAAGGTGATCGATCCGCGCAGCATGCGCTTCGAGGGCTCGGTGCCGAGCGACCAGGTGGGCGAGGTGCGGGCGGGCCAGCCGGTGAGCTTCCGCGTGAACGGCTATGCCGACCAGGAATTCACCGGCCGCGTGCGGCGCGTGAATCCCGCCGCCAACACCAGCACCCGGCAGGTCGAGGTGCTGGTCGATTTCGTGGGCGACAAGCAGCCGAAGCTGGCGGGCCTCTATGCCGAGGGCCGCATCGAGACCTCGAGCGCCGCGAGCCTCACCATTCCCTCGAGCGCGCTGGTGCGCGACGGCGACAAGGCGAGCGCCTGGCGCGTCTCGGCCGACAAGCTGCAGAAGGTGCCGGTCGTGGTCGGCGATCGCGATCCGCGGCGCGGCGACTACGTGGTGAAGTCCGGGCTCGCCGAGGGCGACCAGGTGATCCGCTATCCCACCGCCACGCTCAAGGACGGCCAGCCGGTGCAGCTCGCGGGCAAGGCCGCGACCTCGATGATGACCGCCGGCGACGCGGTCAAGTAGCCATGTTCCTTTCCGATTTCGCCATCCGCCGGCCGGTCTCCACGCTCGTGCTGGTGATCGGGCTCATGTGCATGGGCCTGCTCGCGCTGAACAAGCTGCGCGTGAACCAGATCCCCGATGTCGAGCAGCCCGTGATGGTCGTCACCATCCCGTATCCCGGTGCCTCGCCCGAGACGGTGGAGCGCGAGATCATCAACCGCGTCGAGAAGGCCCTGCAGAGCATCCCGCAGGTCTACCAGATGCGCGGCACCGCCTCCGAGAGCCAGGCGCAGATCGTCATCATCTTCAACTTCAAGAAGAACATGATCGAGGCGTCGGACGAGATCCGCAACGCCATCGCCACGGTGCGCTACAAGCTGCCGATCGAGATGCGCGAGCCCATCCTCACGCGGGTCGATCCCTCGGCCCAGCCGATCATGCAGCTGGCACTGTCCTCGGATTCGCAGACGCATGCCGCCATCTCGCGCCTCGCGGAGGACGTGCTCGCCGACCGCTTCCGCTCCATCGACGGCGTCGCCGTGGTGCAGGTGAACGGCTCGCTCAAGCGCGAGCTCTCGGTGCTGTTGCGCGCCGAGAAGCTGCGCCAGTACAACGTTTCGGTCACGCAGGTCGTGGCGGCGCTGCAGGCGCAGAACATGACCGCGCCCGTGGGACGCGTGAAGGGGGCGCTTTCGGAGCAGAGCATCCGCCTCGTGGGACGCGTCGAATCGCCCAAGGACTTCGAGAACGTCATCGTCGCGCGCCAGGGCGACCAGGTCGTGCGCCTGGGCCAGATCGCGAGCGTCGAGGACGGGTTCGCCGAGCTCGCCGGCTTCAGCCTGCGCAATGCACACCCGAACGTGGGCCTGTCGATCACGCGCTCGCGCGATGCGAGCACCGTGAGCGTCGCGAAGCGGGTGCGCGACACGGTCGTCGAGATCAACAAGACGCTGCCCAAGGGCACCAAGCTCGAGGTGACGCAGGACGGCGGCAAGGATGCCGAGAGCAGCCTGCACAACGTGATCGACGCGCTCATCTTCGGCGCGGGCCTCACCATCTTCGTGGTCTACGTGTTCCTCAACTCGTGGCGCTCGACGCTCATCACCGCCACCAGCCTGCCCACGTCGGTCATCGCCGCGTTCATCGCGGTGTGGGTGTGCGGCTTCACGCTCAACTTCATGACGCTGCTGGGACTCTCGCTCGCGATCGGCGTGCTGATCGACGACGCGATCGTGGTGCGCGAGAACATCGTGCGGCACATGGAACGCGGGCTCGACCGCAAGACCGCGGCGCAGGTCGGCACGGCCGAGATCGGCATGGCCGTCACCGCCACCACGCTGTCGATCATCGCGGTCTTCATCCCGGTGGCGTTCATGGGCGGCGGCGCGGGCGAGTGGTTCCGGCCCTTCGCGCTCACCGTCGCGGCCTCGGTGCTGGTCTCGCTCTTCATCTCCTTCACGCTGGACCCGATGCTGTCCGCGTACTGGGGAGACCCGGTCGGCTACCAGCACCAGGAGAGGCGCGGCCTGCGCAAGGTGCTCGGCCGCTTCAACGACTGGTTCGACCACCAGGCGAGCCGCTACGGCAACGTGATCTCCTGGGCGCTGCACCATCGCAAGTGGATGCTGCTGATCGCCGTCCTGAGCTTCGCGGCGGCCATCGGCGTGCAGGTGATGTGGGGCGGATCCACCTTCCTGCCGCAATCGGACTACGGCACCATCGCGATCGACGTGCGCGTGCCCTCGTCCGCGAGCCTCGAATACGCCAAGCTCAAGGTGGAGAAGGGCGCGGAAATCGCGCGCCAGATCGCCGAGACCAAGGCCACCAACAGCAGCGTGAACGCCTCCGGCGGACGCGTCTACGTGGACCTCGGCAAGAGCTACGAGCGCCATCGCAAGGCGTGGGACATCGCGGTCGAGCTGCGCGAGCGCCTGAAGCAGCTCGTGGGCGCCGAGTACGTCGTGCTCGACGACCTCAACAACGGCGCGCGCAAGCCCGTGCAGATCCAGTTCTCCGGTCCCGACTACCGCCGCCTGATGGCGATCACCGCCGACTACATGGAGAAGATGCGCAAGATTCCCGGCGCGGTCGACGTGGGCCTCTCCGAGCTCGAGCCGAAGGACGAGCTCAAGATCGAGCTCGACCGCGGGCTTGCCAGCTCCCTCGGCATCTCCGTGGGCGATGCGGCGCAGGCGCTGCGCGTGGCGTTCGCCGGCCTCGAAGTGGGCGACTGGATCGATCCCACGGGCGAGACGCGCGACGTGGCCGTGCGCCTGCATCCGGACGACCGCGTGGACGCGGCCAACATCGAGCACCTGCCGATCGCGGTCGGTGGCGCGGCACTCGGCGGCCCCAGCACCGTGGTGCCCCTCGACCAGATCGCCAACATCACCATGGGCAAGGGCCCGGCACAGATCCAGCACCTCGACGGCAAGCGCACCGTGACGGTCTCCGCGAACGTCCAGGGACGCGCTTCGGGCGAGGTCACGGCCGATGCGCTCAAGCTCGCCAAGTCGATCGACTTCCCGACGGGCTACGGCCTCACGCTGGGCGGCGCCTCCCGCGACCAGCAGGAAGTGTTCTCGGAGATGTTCACCGCGCTCATCATGGGCATCGCGCTCATGTACCTGGTGCTGGTGATGCAGTTCGGCTCGTTCACCGCGCCGCTGCCCGTGATGCTGTCGCTGCCGCTGTCGCTCATCGGCGTGGTGCTGGCGCTGCGCATCACCGGCGGCACGCTGAACCTCATGAGCTTCATCGGCGTGATCATGCTGATGGGGCTGGTGGCGAAGAACGCGATCCTGCTCCTCGACTGCGCGCGCAAGGAAGAGGCGCAGGGCGTGGACCGCGAGGATGCGCTCATGCACGCCGGGCGCGTGCGGCTGCGGCCGATCCTCATGACCACGTTCGCGCTCATCGCGGGCATGATGCCGGTCGCGATCGGCGTGGGCGAGGGCGGCGAGTTCTATCGCCCGATGGCGGTCGCGATCATCGGCGGCACGATCACGTCGACCATGCTCACGCTGCTCGTGGTGCCGACGTTCTACGACTCGATCGAGATCTCGCGCGACCGGGCGATCGCCAAGTTCCATCGCCGCCATGCGCGCATGAACCCGGTGTTCGCGTTCGTGCTCACGATCCTCGAGGCGCTGCTCACGATCGTGGGCGTGCGGCTGCTTTATCGCGGCGTGATGCGCCTCTTCGGTCGTGGGCGCGTGCGGGTCGAGCCGGTTGCGGCGCAGGCGACGCAGGCCACTGGGGACTGAATCTGCAACATGAGATGGCGCCGACGGG
>DATMJE010000117.1:0-8482 GCA_035553995.1 Usitatibacter sp.
AACCTGAACATCGAGGACCGCCGCGAGCGCTATGCGCGCTGGTTCGGCGCGCTCAATTCCAAGGAGCGCGAGCAGCTCACGATCCTGCGCGTGAATGGCGAGGTGCTGGACTCTTGCCCGCCGTTCGACGCGGCACCCGAAACCACGACGCTGCGCCGCATCCTCTACTTCGACCAGACGAGCTGGCTGCCCGACAACCTGCTCGAGCGCGGCGACCGCATGACCATGGCGGCCTCGATCGAGAGCCGCGTGCCGTTCCTCGACCACGAGCTCGCGAGCTATGTCTCGTCGCTGCCCGACCACTATCGCGTCAACGGCTTCAAGACCAAGTGGATCCTGCGCCAGGCCGGGCAGAGCCTCATCCCCGAGAAGATCCTCAACCGGCCGAAGGTGGGCTTCCGCGTGCCGGTGAACAAGTGGTTCCAGGGCCCCATGAAGGAGTACCTGCTCGACCACCTGCAGGGTCCGTCTTCGAAGACCCGTGCGTATTACGACCCCCAGGTCCTCGACCGCATGGTCGGCGACCACATCGAAGGCCGTCAGAACCACGAGAAACTCCTATGGGCGCTATTGAATCTCGAAATCTGGCACCGGCAGTACGCCTGAACAAGGGCGGCCTCGCCTGGAAGCTGAACCGCCTGCGTTGCATGACGCCGGCGGAGGTGGCGCATCGCGTCGTGCAGGCGGCGGCGATGCGCGCCGAGCGCTGGGGCATGATGCCGTGCGTGGTACCCCCGCCCGACCTCTCGGTGCCGGTGAACCCGTGGGTCCACGCGGACGCGAAGGTCGATGCCGCGCCGTACATCGCCGCTGCCGAGCGCGTGATGGCGGGGCGCTACGACGTGTTCGCGCTCGAGGACATCGAGCTGGGCGACCCTCCCGAGTGGAACCGCGATCCGAAGACGGGCATCGTGGCGCCGCTCGCGTTCGGCAAGCAGCTCGACTACCGCGATCCGAACCTGGTCGGCGACATCAAGTACCTATGGGAGCCGAACCGGCACCTGCACCTCGTCACGCTCGCGCAGGCCTGGGCGCTCACGCGCGACGAGCGCTACTCGCGCGAGATCGTGAAGCAGCTCGATAGCTGGATCGCCGCGTGCCCGTTCCGCATGGGCCCGAACTGGTCGAGCTCGCTCGAGGCGGGGCTGCGGCTCCTCAACTGGGCGCTCGCGTGGCAACTGCTGGGCGGCATCCATGCGCCCGTGTTCCAGAGCGCCGAGGGCATCGCTTTCCGCAGCCGCTGGCTCACTTCCGTGTACCAGCACGCCGAGTTCACCTGCGGGCATTTCTCGCTGCACTCGTCGGCGAACAACCACCTCATCGGCGAGGCGGCAGGTGTGTTCACCGCGGCGATGGCGTGGCCCTACTGGGCGCGCGCGCGCCACTGGCACGCCGCGAGCCGCGAGATCCTCGAACGCGAAGCGCTGCTGCAGAACGGCCCTGATGGCGTCAACCGCGAGCAGGCGACCTCGTACCAGCAATTCACCTTCGACCTGCTGCTGCTCCCGTGGCTCGCGGCCCGCGCCAACGGCTACGATTTCCCCGAAGCGTACCGGCGCCGGCTGGAATGCATGCTCGACTTCGTGGCCTCGGTCATGGACGTGGGCGGCAACATGCCGATGTTCGGCGATGCCGACGACGCGTACGCCGCGAAGCTCGATCCGCGGCCGTCCTTCTGCCGCTACCGCTCGCTCCTGGCAACGGGTGCGGTGCTCTTCGAGCGCGGCGAGTTCAAGGCCAAGGCCGGCCGCCTCGACGACAAGACGCGCTGGCTGCTGGGCCCCGACGCCGATGCACGCTTCAACGCGGTGCACGCGCTGCCGCGGCAGCTTCCGGTGCGGCGCGAGTTTCCCACCGGCGGCTACTACGTCCTCGGCTGCAACTTCGAGGAGCCGGACGAGATCCGCCTCGTGGCCGACGCCGGACCGCTCGGCTATCGCGAGATCGCGGCCCACGGCCATGCCGACGCGCTCTCGTTCACGCTCTCCATCGGCGGGCACGAGTTCTTCGTGGACCCGGGCACGTTCGCCTATCACACCGAGACGGCGTGGCGCAGCTACTTCCGCGGCACGTCCGCGCACAACACCGTGCGCATCGACCGCACCGACCAGTCGCAGCCCGGCGGCAACTTCATGTGGCTGCGCAAGGCGAACGCCTCGTGCCATGCCTGGCACAGCTCGCCGCAGTCCGACTGCCTGGAAGCCTCGCACGACGGCTATCGCGCGCTTCCCGATCCGGTGACCCATCGCCGCCGCGTGGTGCTCGACAAGGCCACGCGCACGGTCACGATCACCGACCGGCTCGCGATGCGCGGCGAGCACGAGGCCGAGCTCTTCTTCCATTGCGCCGAGGGCGCGCAGGTGGCGCCGGTCGAGGGCGGCGTGGACATCACGCTCGCCGGACGCACGGTGCAGTTGCGCTGGCCGCAGGTCGAGGGCGGCGCGGGCTGGGTGCTCGAAGGCAGCACGGAGCCCATCGGCGGCTGGATCTCGCGGCGTTTCGACCACAAGCAGCCGGCGCCCACGATCGTGTGGCGTGCACGGCTTTCGGGCGACACCACGCTCACGACAAGAATCTTTTGCCCGGGCGCCTGAGGCGGGGGCCGGGGGGTCCGGCGCGGGTAGACCGCATGGACTATCCCCGGCGCATGTCAGCCCCCATCCCTATTCAAGTGCCCGATTCAAGCTACATCCACATCCCCGTTTCACTTTCCCGGAGCCGCGAAGAATGAAGATCAGCATCATGGGCCTTGGCTATGTCGGCGCCGTTTCCGCCGGCTGTCTCGCAGAGGAAGGCCATGAAGTCATCGGCGTCGATCCCCAGAAGTCGAAGGTCGACCTCATCAACGCCGGCAAGACGCCCATCATCGAAAAAGACATCGGCGACATCATCGAGCGCAACGTGCTCGAGGGCCGGCTGCGTGCGACCACGGACGTGCAGGAAGCCGTGCGCCACACCGACCTCTCCCTCATCTGCGTGGGCACGCCCAGCATGGGCAACGGCCACATCGACCTGCGCTACGTGAAGCGGGTGTGCGAGCAGATCGGCGAGGGCCTGCGCAACCATCCGGGACACACCGTCGTCGTGCGCAGCACCATGCTGCCGGGCACGATGCGCAACGTCGTGATCCCCACGCTCGAGGAGGCCTCGGGCCTCAAGGCGGGCCAGGACTTCGGCCTCTGCATCAACCCCGAATTCCTGCGCGAAGGCACCGCGGTCCACGATTATTTCCATCCGCCCAAGACGGTGGTGGGCGAGATCGACGAGGCGAGCGGCAACGTGCTGGTGAAGCTCTACGGCCACATGCCGTGCCCGCTCATCCGCACCGACTACGAGACGGCCGAGATGGTGAAGTACGCCGACAACACGTGGCACGCGCTCAAGGTGGCGTTCGCCAACGAGATCGGCAACATCTGCAAGGGCCTGAACCTCGACAGCCACAAGCTGATGGACATCTTCTGCCAGGACACGAAGCTGAACCTGTCCTCGTATTACCTCAAGCCCGGGTTCGCCTTCGGCGGCTCGTGCCTGCCGAAGGACGTGCGCGCGCTCTCGTACAAGGCGAAGCAGCTCGACGTCTCCGTGCCGATCATCAACGCGATCCTGCCCTCCAACCAGGAGCAGATCGAGCGCGGCATCCGCGCCGTGATGGACAAGGGCAGCAAGAAGATCGGCATCCTCGGCTTCAGCTTCAAGGCCGGCACCGACGACCTGCGCGAGAGCCCCATCGTGGAGCTGGTCGAGCGGCTGATCGGCAAGGGCTACGACCTGCGCGTCTACGACTCGAACGTGCGCATGGCGAGCATCCACGGCGCCAACAAGGAATACATCCTCAACCACATCCCGCACATCTCGCGCCTCATGGTGAACACCATGCAGGAGGTCCTGGACCACGCCGACACCATCGTGATCGGCAACGGCTCCGCGGAATTCCGCGAGGTGCCGCGCCTGCTGGGCGCGGGGCAGTCGATCGTCGACCTGGTGCGCATCGCAGAGACGCGCAGCGTGGAAGGCGTGTACGACGGCATCTGCTGGTAACCCGGGAAACGGCCGCCAAATGGTTTCCTTCGTGGAAACGCAGGTCGAGCTGCGCAAGTCGCAGCGCGGCGACGAGAAGCGCAGCGCCGAGCGCCTGAAGCTGCACTACATGGTCGAGCGGCGCCTCGCCGACCGCGTGCGTGCGGCCTCGACGGCCGAGGAGCGCCGCGCGGTCTTCGCCACGATGTACGACGAGCTCTTCCGCCTCGTGCCCGACCACCCGCGCCTGCTCGCGCGCCAGACCGCGCAGCAGGAGCGCGTGACCGGCATCGCCTGGGACATGGCGCAGCTGAAGCCCTTCATCCGGCCCGGCTGCACCTTCCTCGAGATCGGCGCGGGTGACTGCGCGCTGGCCGCGCGTGTGGCCGGCGTCGCGGGGCAGGTCTACGCCGTGGACATCGCCGACCAGACGCGGGAGAAGCTGCCGCGCAACGTGCAACTCGCGCTCTCCGACGGCCGCAGCATCCCCGTGCCCGAGGGCTGCGTGGACGTGGCCTTCAGCGACCAGCTGATGGAGCACCTGCATCCGGAGGATGCGATGGTGCAGCTCGCCAACATCCACCGCGCGCTCAAGCCCGGCGGCGTCTACGTCTGCATCACGCCCAACCGGCTCTACGGCCCGAGCGACATCTCGGCCTACTTCGACGACGAGGCGCGCGGCTTCCACCTGCGCGAGTACAGCGTCCGCGAGCTGCGCCAGATCCTGCAGGGTGCGGGCTTCCCGCGCGTGCAGGTGTTCGTGGGCGCCCGCGGCTTCTTCGCGCGCTGCCCGGCGTGGCTGGTCGAAGGGCTGGAGCTGGCGCTCGAGGTGCTGCCCGTACGCCTGCGCCGGTTCGTCGCCGACAACAAGCTCATGCGCGCGCTCCTCGGCGTGCGCGTGGCCGCCATCAGGGAATAGCCATGGAGCTGCGCCTGCCGCGCCGCGCTCTCGGCCTGGGGCTCCTCGCGCTCTGCAGCGGTTGTGCCGTGCAGGCCGCCCCGCGCTACCACTGGGTGGCCGACGAGAGCGCGCCGCATTGCACCGCCGTGGTGTGGAAACGTGTCGCGGTCGAGCGCATCCCGGGCCTCTGCTACGACCGCGGCCGTGCCGCGACGCCGGACACCACGTGCGCGATGGGTTGCGTCGTGGTGAGCCCGTATACCGAAAAGGAAGCGAAGCGGCTCGAGGTCGACGGCGAGTCGCTCTACCGGCATGAGGCCCGGCACGTGCTGGGCCGCATGAAACACAACCCCATATGAGAAGGCCCATGCGCAAGTCCCGTGTCCTCATCCTGGTCGAGAACCTGCCCAGCCCGTTCGACCGCCGCGTGTGGCAGGAAGCCGGCGCGCTGCGCGACGCGGGCTACGCCGTCTCGATCATCTGCCCGACGGGCCGCGGCTACGAGAAGAAGTACGAGGAGATCGACGGCATCGCGATCCATCGCTACGACCTGCCGATGGAGGCCGAGGGCGCGATGGGGTATGCGCTCGAGTACGGAGCCGCGCTCTTCCACACGTTCCGCCTCTCGTGGAAGGTGCTCTTCACGCGCGGCTTCGATGTGATCCACGCGTGCAACCCGCCGGACCTCTTCTTCCTCATCGGCGCGTTCTTCAAGCTGCTGGGCAAGAAGTTCGTCTTCGACCACCACGACATCAACCCCGAGCTCTACGAGGCCAAGTTCGGCCGGCGCGACCTCTTCTGGAAGCTGATGGTGGCGCTCGAGCGCTTCACCTTCAGGTGCGCCAACGTCTCCCTCGCCACCAACGAATCGTACAAGCGCATCGCCATCGAGCGCGGCGGCATGGACCCGCAAAAGGTCTTCGTCGTGAGGAGCGGACCCAGCCTCGAGCGCATGAAGATCCAGCCGCCCGAGCCGTCGCTGCGCCACGGCCGCAAGCATCTCGTGGGCTACGTGGGCGTGATGGGCAAGCAGGAGGGCATCGACCTCCTCCTCCAGGCCGTGCGCCACATCGTGCGCGACCTGGATCGCCACGACATCCACTTCGGCCTCGTGGGCGGCGGCACTTCGCTGGAAGAGCTGCGCACGCTCGCGCGCGAGCTGGGCGTCGACGATTATGTGACCTTTACCGGTCGCGTGCCGGATGCCGGGATGCTGGCGATGCTCAACACCGCCGACGTCTGCGTGAATCCCGACATCGCCAACGACATGAACGACAAGTCGACGATGAACAAGATCATGGAGTACATGGCGCTCGGCAAGCCGATCGTGCAGTTCGACCTCACCGAGGGCCGCTTCTCCGCGCGCGAGGCCTCGCTCTACGCGCGCAAGAACGACCCGCAGGACCTCGCCGCGAAGATCGTCGAGCTGGTGGACGACCCGGTGCGCCGCGAGACCATGGGTGCGTATGGGCGCCGCCGCGTGGAGAACGAGCTCGAGTGGCGCTACGAGGTGCCCAAGCTGCTCGCCGCCTATGCCGCGCTGGAGCCGAAGCGCGCGCCCATCGTCCCGCGCCAGGACGCCGCTACTCCATGAATGCCACGCGCGAGGCATACCCGCTTCGCTCCGAAACGGCCCCGTCGCTGCCGACGCGGGCCGTTTTCACGCCGGGGCAGTGCGGCCCGATCGCCACAATCTGTTGCAAGAAAAGTCGTGCCGCATCGCAATCGCTACGGAATTTTCCGCAATTTAGTCCGGCTGGCCTAGCGCAGGTGAAGCAGCCACAGCCGTAGTGCAAAGCTGGCTTCATAGACTAGCCCTACTGATACCGGGTCACCCCCGGGCCTGAAGAGCATGGAAACCACGATCTACACCGACGGGACGTACCTCAGGAACAACCCGGACTGGCACGCCGACGATTCCGCATGGAAGGCCGGCCACATCGCGGCCATCCTCGAGCGCAACTCCATCGTGCCGCGCACCGTGTGCGAGATCGGCTGCGGCGCGGGCGAGATACTGGGCACCCTTGCGACGCGGCTTCCCGCCGGCACGAGCTTCACCGGCTACGAGATCTCGCCCCAGGCGCATCTGCTGTCGCGCAAGAAGTCGCGCAGCCACCTCGATTTCCGCCTCGCCAACCTGCTCGACGAGGCGGTGACCTTCGACGTCGCCATGGCGATCGACGTGTTCGAGCACGTCGAGGACTATTTCGATTTCCTGCGGCGGCTACGTCCGCGCGGCCGCTACAAGGTCTTCCACATCCCGCTCGACCTGTCGGCCCTGGCCCTCCTGCGCGGCGGGCCGTTGCTGCAGCTGCGCCGCGGGGTGGGCCACATCCATTACTTCTCGAAGGACACGGCGCTCGCCGCGCTCGAGGAGACCGGCTACCGCGTGATCGACTGGCACTACACCAGCGGCCGCACGGAGCTGCCGAACCTCGGCTGGAAGACGCGGCTCCTCAAGGGACCGCGGCAGCTCTTCTTCCACCTGAATCGCGATGCCGCCGTGCGCGTGCTGGGCGGCTATTCGCTGATGGTGCTCGCCGAATGAACGACGCCGTCTCCGACCCCTTCCAGGCCAGCATCCTCGTCGTGGACGACGATGCCGCGGGCCTGCTCGCGATGGAGGCGATCCTGGGGTCGCTCGGCGCGCGCATCGTGACCGCGCTCTCGGGCGAGGAGGCGTTGAAGCGCGTGCTGGATGAGGACTTCGCGGCGATCCTGATGGACGTGCAGATGCCGGGCATCGACGGCTTCACCACCGCCAGGATGATCCGCGAGCGCAACCGCTCGAGGAACACGCCGATCATCTTCATGACCGCGGCGCAGGAAGACCTGGCCTCCATGTTCCGCAGCTATCGCGCGGGCGCGGTCGACTACCTCGTGAAGCCGGTCATCCCCGAGGTCGTGCGCAGCAAGCTCGCGTTCTTCGTCGGCGTGCACGACATGAACCGCATGCTCTCGGCCGAGCTCGCCGAGCGCGCGCTCACCGAGCAGCGACTACGCACCTCGGAAGAGAACCTGCGAGCGCTCGCGGCCCACCTGCAGAGCGTGCGCGAAGAGGAACGCATCCACATCGCGCGCGAGATCCACGACGAGCTGGGCCAGGCGCTCACCGGGCTCAAGTACGACATCGCCGCGCTGGTGAAGGCCTCCGCGACGGATTCGCACGAAACCGTGGCCACCCGGGCCCAGGCGTGCAACCAGGCGATCGATCGAATCATCAATGCGGTGCGCCGCATCTCCTCGGGGTTGCGCCCGGAGGTGCTGGACGAGATCGGACTTGCCGCCGCGATCGAGTGGCAGGCGCGCGAGTTCCAGCGCCGCACCGGCATCCGCGCGACGGTGGAAGTCTCGCCGGGCTTCACCGATCCGGACAAGCAGCGCTCGACGGCGCTCTTCCGGGTCTTCCAGGAATTGCTCACGAACGTGGCGCGGCACGCGAACGCCACGCGGGTGAACGTGACATTGGCGGACGCAGAGTCGCTCGCCTTGAAGGTCGAGGATAACGGCCGGGGAATACAGGAATTGGAGTTCGAGAGCCCGCGCTCGCTGGGCTTTTTGGGG
>DATMJE010000118.1:0-3539 GCA_035553995.1 Usitatibacter sp.
TGGTGCTCGTGTCGTCGACGGGCACGTTCACGTTCGCGAGGTTGTAGAGGTTGTTGGGCGGGATGAGCACCGTGAAGGGCGCCACGAACAGCGAGACGCGGATGTAGTCGTGCGTGGCGGAGTTCACGATCGGCCGGCGGATGGCGGCATAGCGGAAGCCGAACGCCGTCTGCTGCAGCTGCAGGCGCGGCGCCTTGTCGGTGGAAGGCCGCGGCCAGGCCTTGTCGGTGGCCCGGGCGCCCTCCACGCGTGCCGGGGGCATGTCGGTCGAATGCAGGCTCGAGCTGTGGGCCGAATCGATCGCTCCCTCGAGGATCTGCGCCCAGTTGGCCTGCACGTGCACCTTCACGATGGAGACGCGCGCCTGCGGAGTCGGCGCAAACGAGGGGCGCTCGAACGCGGGCATCGATTCGCTCGGCCCCATGTACGCCCACACCATACCGCCGGCCTCCTCGCATGGATACGAGAGATGCTTCACCTTGCTGCAAAGCTCGCTCGCCGCGGGCTCCGAGGCCATCTCGAGGACGTTTCCCGCCACGTCCACTTTCCAGCCGTGATAGAGGCAGCGCAGCCCGCCCTCCTCGTTGCGGCCGAGGACGAGGGACGCGCGCCGGTGCGGGCAATGCGCATCGAGCACGCCGAGGCGGCCCTCGCTGTCGCGGAAGACGACGAGGTCCTCGCCCAGCACGCGCGCGGCCACGGGCGTGCCGTCGCTCTCCTCCACTTCTTCCGCGAGGCAGACGGGAATCCAGTGGCGCCGCATGAGCCGGCCCATCGGCGCTTCCCCCTCCACGCGGCACAGCAGGTCGTTGTCTTGCGGCGTGAGCACGGGTGTAGCATCCTTTGGTTAGGTCCCTAAGTTTAATCCCGGCCGATGCCCCCGCTGCAAGTCGCGCGTGCCGAGCCGCTCGCGCGCGGCATCCACCTGTTCGAGCTGCGCGACCCGGCCGGGGCGCCGCTGGCGCCTTTCACCGCCGGGGCGCACGTGACAGTCGCCGCGCCCAACGGCTCGCTGCGCAAGTACTCGCTGTGCAACGATCCGCAGGAGAGCGACCGCTACGTGATCGCCGTGAAGCGCGATCCGGAGGGCCGCGGCGGATCGCTTTCGCTCGTGGACGAAACCCGCGTGGGCGACCTGCTGCAGGTGGGCTCGCCGCACAACGCGTTCGAGCTCTCGGAGAAGGCGGCGCAATACCTGCTCATCGCGGGCGGCATCGGCATCACGCCGATCATGGCGATGGCGCGGCGGCTTGCAACTCTCGGCAAGCGCTTCCGGCTCGTCTACCTCACCCGCTCGCGCGAGGAAACGGCGTTCGCAGGGGAGCTGCAGGCCGAGCCTTTCCGCGGCCGCGTCACGCTGCACCACGATGGCGGCGATCCGGCGCGCGCCTTCGATCTCTGGCCGCTGCTGGAAAAGCCCAATGGCCACGTCTATTGCTGCGGACCCCGCGGGCTGCTCGAAGCCGTGCGCGACATGACGGGCCATTGGTCGCGGCTCGCGGTGCATTTCGAGAGCTTCGTCGACGCGGCGGCGGGTGCGCGGCGCGAGGATCGTCCCTTCACGGTGGTGCTGGCGCGTTCCGGCGACCGCATCGAGGTCCCCGTCGGCGTCTCGATCCTGGAGGCGCTGCGGACGCGCGGCTTCGAGGCGCCGAGCTCGTGCGAGAGCGGCACGTGCGGCACCTGCAGGACGCGGCTCGTGGCGGGCCTGGCCGACCATCGCGACCTCGTGCTCACCGAAGAGGAGCAGGCCGCGAACATCATGATCTGCGTCTCGCGCGCGGCGACGCCCGAGATCGCCATCGACCGGTGACGACCCGGCGCGTTCGTCTCGGCGTGGCGGGCCTCGGGCGCGCCTTCACGCTGATGCTGCCCACGCTGGTCCGTCATCCGCGCGTGCAGCTCGTGGCGGCCGCCGATCCGCGCCCGGAAGCGCGCAGCCGGTTCGCCACGGAATTCGCGGCACGCGCACACGAAAGCGTCGAGGCCCTCTGCGCCGATGAGGGCGTGGACGCGGTGTACGTCGCCACGCCTCACGAGCACCATTGCGCGCACGCGATCACCGCGGCGCGCCACGGCAAGCATGTGCTGGTGGACAAGCCCATGGCGATCACGCTGGAGGAGGCGGACCGCATGGTCGCCGCCGCACGTGATGCCCACGTGCGCCTCGTGGTGGGCCCGAGCCACAGCTTCGATGCACCGGTGGCCCGCACGCGCGAGCTGATCGCGAGCGGCCGCTTCGGCGCCGTGCGCATGATCACCGCGCTCCAGTTCACCGATTTCCTCTACCGGCCGCGGCGCCCCGAGGAGCTCGATACCGCGCGCGGCGGCGGCGTGGTCTTCAGCCAGGCCGCGCACCATGTCGATGTCGTCCGGCTGCTGGGTGGCGGCCACCTCGCGAGCGTGCGCGCGATGACGGGCTCCTGGGATCCGCAGCGGCCGACCGAGGGGGCGTACGCGGCGCTCCTCGCGTTCACCGACGGTGCCTTCGCCACGATCACCTATAGCGGCCATGGGCATTACGACAGCGACGAGCTGTGCGAGGACGTGGGCGAGCTGGGACATGCGAAGGATCCGGCCGGCTACGGCCGCGCGCGCCGGGCGCTGGCGCTGGCTCAGGGCGCACAGGGCGAAGCCGAAGCGAAGAACGCGCGCACCTACGGCGGCGCAGCCTACGGCGGGGGCGCGAAGGAAGACCCGTGGCACGAGCACTTCGGCCTCGTCATCGCCTCCTGCGAGCGCGCGGACCTGCGCCCGACGCCGAAGGGCGTGTGGATCTTCGAGGATGCGCAGAAGCGCTTCGAGCCGCTGGCGAAGCCGGTCGTGCCGCGCACGGAAGTGATCGACGAGCTGTGCGACGCGATCGACACGGGCCGCGATGGCATCCACCGCGGCGAATGGGGCCGCGCCACGCTCGAGGCCTGCCTTGCGATGCTGCAATCGGCGGGCGAGCGCCGCGACGTGGCGCTCGCGCGGCAGGTGCGGGCGTGAGCGGGCGCGCGCCGCGTGCCGGCCCGCCTGCGCGCGAGATCCTGGCTCATTGGCGCGATGCCGTGCCCGAGGACCGCCTCGCACACCTGGTGAAGGACGCCACGCGGGCGCTGGTCCGCGCGCTGCAGGTGCGCCTGGCCGGGCACGGCGTCTCGTTCGGCCACTGGACCTACCTGCGCATCCTGTGGGAGCAGGATGGCCTCACGCAGCGCGAGCTCTCCGCGCAGGCGGGCGTGATGGAGCCCACGGCGCTCGGCGCGTTGCGCGCGATGGAGGAGCGTGGCTACGTCACACGCAGGCAGCGGCGCGATAATCGCAAGAATGTCTACGTCCATCTCACCGCGAAGGGCCGTGCGCTCAAGGAGCGCCTGGTGCCGCTCGCCGAAGACGTGAACCGCGTGGCCGTCGCCGGCATGAGCGAGGCGGATATCGCGCGGCTGCGGCGGCTGCTGCTCGCGATGATCGAGAATCTCGCGCGCGACGAGCAGGAGGGGGCGGCATGAGCGCCGGCGTCGTGCTCACGGAGCTGCCGCCGCTGTCGCTCTACG
>DATMJE010000119.1:0-18109 GCA_035553995.1 Usitatibacter sp.
GGCGCGCATGAAGGCCTCGCCGGCGAGCTAGGGAAGCTCTGAACCAGTACCGGGGATCTGCGTTGCGGCAGGTGCGGATGGCTGCCAGGCGGACGTCGCAGCGAATGTCGTCAACCTTCGCAAGGCGTCCAACGACGCAGACGCCGCACCTGCCGCAACCCACATGCACCGTGAATCAAATATTTGCAGCGTCGAAGGGACGGGCGATTTCGGGCCGCTTCGCCGTTGCTCGTCCTGGCAAGGTGCCTACCTTGCGTCGGACTCGCGCCTGGAATCGTCACCGAAATCGGCCCGTCGCAGACCCCGGGACTTGTTCAGAGCTTCCCTAGGCCCGGCGCGCGTCACTCCGCGATCGCGCCGGAAGAGTCGTTCTCGCAGATGGTCACGGATTTCACCGGCAGCGACGTCGCGCGCAGCCTTGCGAGAATCCACGCCGCGATCACTTCGCTGGTGGGGTTCTCCAGCCCCGGCACGTCGTTGAGATAGCGGTGGTCGAGCTGCTTCATCAGCGGCGCCACGTGCGCGTCGACATCGGCGAAGTCGACCACCCACCCGAGGTGCGCATCGAGCGGTCCCTCGCACTCGATGCGGCACCGGAACGTGTGGCCGTGCAGGTTGTAGCAGCGATGCGTCGGCGCCACGTTGGGGAGGCGATGCGCGGCTTCGAAGACCAGGTCCTTGAAGATCCTCATGCCACGCAGCTTAGCAAACTCACTTCGGGTTGTTCATGACCCCCGCCGGCTCGCGCTGCGCGCCGGTGCTCGCGGCCGATCCCGTCGCCGCGGCATTGGCTTCCGTCGTCGAGACACCGCGCGCGTTGCCGGTGGACGTGAAGCTGCTGCCGGTGGTGGTGTCGTAGGGCGATGTTGCGCATGCGGCGGCGAGGAACAGTGCGGCGAAGGGAACGATGCGGAACGTGCGTTTCATGTTGTCTCCTTCAGGGATATCGGCTTTGCGCCGGTAAATAAGGCAAACAGGCGCACGGGCGGTTGCCATTGCTGGTCCGGTCGGGGCGCGCCGTCCGGCACATCCCTACAATGGGCGGATGAACGACATCGTGCTCCGTCCGGCGCGCGCGCTGGCAAGCCTGTTGCAAGCTCGCGAGATCTCCGCGGTCGAGGCGATGCGTGCCTTCATCGCGCAGGCCGAGCGCGTGAATCCGGTCGTGAACGCGATCGTCACTTTCCTGCCGGAGCAGGCGCTCGAGGAAGCGCGCCGCCTCGACGACTCGCGCGCGCCGCGCGGAATGCTCGCGGGACTGCCGATCGCGTACAAGGACATGATCGCCACGCGCGGCATCCGCACGACCTACGGCTCGCCGATCTTCGCGGACCACGTGCCCGCGGAAGATGCGCTCATCGTGGAGCGGTTGCGCGCCGCCGGCGCCATCACGCTCGGCAAGACCAATACGCCCGAGTTCGCCGCGGGCAGCCAGACGTTCAACCCCGTGTTCGGCGCCACGCGCAATCCGTGGGATCTCGACAAGACCTGCGGTGGTTCATCCGGCGGCGCGGCCGTGGCGGTCGCATGCGGCATGCTGCCGTTCGCGGACGGCTCCGACCTCGGCGGCAGCCTGCGCAACCCCGGCAACTTCAACAGCGTGGTCGGCTTGCGGCCCACGCCCGGGCGCGTGCCGGTGCATCCCACGACGGATGCGTGGGCGACGCTCGCGGTGCTGGGCCCCATCGCGCGCAGCGTGGACGATTGCGCGTTCCTGCTCGCCGCGATGGCGGGACGCGACGATCGCTCGCCGGTCTCCATCACCGAGGACGGCAGCGCGTTCGCGCGCCCGCTCGACCGCGACCTGCACGGCGTGCGCGTCGCATGGTGGCCGTTCGCCGGCAACCGCCTCGCGGGCGACGAGGCGATCCCCGTGGATGCGCGTGTCGTCGAAGTGTTGCAGGCGCAGCGGCGCGTGCTCGAGTCGCTCGGCTGCGAGGTCGAGGACGCATGGCCCGACCTTCGCGATGCGGACGAGGTCTTCCACGTGCTGCGCGCGCTCGGCTTCGTGCAACGCTACGGCGCGCTGCTTCGTGAGCATCGTGCGCGGATGAAGGACACCGTGGTGTGGAACATCGAGCAGGGGCTCGCGATGGACCTGCCGCGCGTGGCGCGCGCGATGACGCGACGCTCGGAAATCTTCCAGCGCATGCGCACCTTCATGTCGCGCTACGAGTTCCTCTGCATGCCGGTGAACCAGGTGCCGCCATTCCCGGTGGCGCAGCCTTACGTCGACGAGATCGCGGGCGTGAAGCTCGCGAGCTATATCGACTGGATGAAGACCTGCTACTGCATCACGGTCACGAGCCACCCGGCGATCTCGGTGCCGGCGGGCTTCACGCGCGAGGATCCGCCGCTGCCCGTGGGCCTGCAAATCGTCGGACGTTATCGCGACGACTTCGGCGTCCTGCAACTCGCGCATGCCTTCGAGCGGGCGCGATCCGCGCTTCCCGCAAGGCCGCCCGTGGCCTGAACGACATCCGCCGAATGGCGGGTGCGACGAAACCGCTTCGTGCTCCTTCCGGTCCATCGAGGGTCGTCCCTCGAAGGATCCGACATGAATGCTTCCGTCGCCGGACGTTACACGTCCAACACCACCACGACGCGCTGGCTCCTCACCGGCTTCGTCGCCGGAGCCATCGCCGTGCTCGTCTTCCACCAGGGCGCCTTCGCGATGCTGCATGCGATGGGCGTCACGCCGCGCGCGCCTTACTCGATGCAGCCCACGGCCCCGCTCGGCATTCCGCAGCTCTGGTCGACGGCGTTCTGGGGCGGCGCGTGGGGCGTTTTGCTCGCGCTCGCGCTGCATCGGCTCGACGGGCCCAGGCTCGTGTTCGCGTCGATCGTCTTCGGCGCGATCCTGCCGACGCTCGTGGCGTGGTTCGTCGTGGCGCCGTTGAAGGGCCAGCCGATGGCCGGCGGCTTCGCGCCCGCGGCCATGGCCACCGGCCTCATCATCAACGGCGCGTGGGGCCTGGGTACCGGCGTGATCCTGTTGCTCTTCGGGCGCTCGCACGTGCCGCGGCCATCGTGACCACAGCGGCAGCTCCACGAAAAACGGCGCCGCGAGGCGCCGTTCCCGTTTGCGCGGCCGGCTCGCTTACCAGTGCCCGTGACCGTGGCCATGTCCATGGCCATGCCCGTGACCATGTCCACCCACGACGAACGCGGCGTTGTAGTACACCGGCGCGTAGTAGGGCGCGTAATACGGCGCGGCGTAGTAGACCGGCGGCGCGTAGTACGCGGGGCGCGGGTAGTACACGGGTGCCGGAGGGGCGTAGTACGCCGGCGCGGCCGGAGGGTAGTACGCCGGTGCCGCGTAACGGGGCGCGTAGTACGGCCCGGGCGCACCGTAATAGCCGTAGTAAGGCGGCGTGGATGCAGCGACCGCGGAGCCGATCACGGCGCCGACCGCCGCACCGGGCCCGCCACCGACCACTGCCCCGATCGTGCCGCCGACGAACGCACCGGCCAGCGGATCGCCCGCCTGCGCATCGAGGGACAGCGTCCCGGCGCCGAGCACGACCGCGGCGACGAGGAGGGATTTGACGATCATGTTCTTCTCCGATTGCAAGGTGCCCTCATTGTGGCTGGCTGGAGGGCTCGCTGTATAGCTCCTTTTCCGGCCCGAGCAGTGCGCCGGTGACCACGCCCAGCAGCAGCCAGAAGGCGAGGTTCACGAAGGTCGCCTGCACCGCGAACTCGTGCATGAGGTCGCTGGTCGCATCCGCCTCGTGCAGGCCCGCCTCGGGAGCGCCGAAGAAATGCGGGATGACCAGGAGGGTGAGGCCCAGCAGGCGCCAGCGCCGGTGCGTCCCGAAGAAGACCAGCCAGAACGCTGCCCCGGTGCACGCGACGGTGAAGCACCACCACGTGACGCGGTCGGACAACGCCGCCGTTGGTGCGCCCGGAAGATCCGGCGGCAATCCCATCGCCGGCGCGGCGAAGAACACGACGAATCCCGCCATGCCCCAGCCGAGCCCGGGCAACCACCCCGATTGCCGCCGCAAGGTGAGGCCGGCCGAAAGCAGCAGCGAGTAGCCGACGGCGAGGATCACGTTGGCTACCGTGGTGGCGATGAGGCGCTGGCGGTCGTCATGCGGGCGCCAGGCCTTCGTGATTTCCTCGCGATGCTCGTGGCCCCTGGCGGACATGCCGGCGTTGTCCAGGACCTCCGCCGTCCGGATGAGCGCGGTGATGCGAAATTGCTGGCCCGCGGTCAGCAACAGCCCGGCCAGGAAGCCCGCGATGGCCGCGGCAACCACGATGCGGCGAAGCATCGCCCGCGTCAGTGGCAGGGAAGGCCCGCGGCGTGTCTCGCGTCGTGGGCGCCGTTGTGCAGCACCTCCATCGACGCGAAGCCCGCGAGGTAGATCAGGAGCGCGCCCAGGAGCGCGGCTGCGATCGCGGCAATGGATCCCTCCGCGCTGTCCACGCTGGCGGGCGTGGCCGGGACGGGATAATGGGTGGACGTCATGAACTCTCCGGTGTTCGCTTGCTTAGCTCGATCGGCCTCCCGTGCGGCGTGCTGCGGGCGGCTTCCTGCCACTCCTGGCGGCGGCTTTCGAGAAGCGGCCCCGCCACGATGCCCTTGCGGTCGACGATGCGCTCGAGGGCCGTGAGCCAGTATTCATAGTAGCGCCCGCCATCGGCGAAGTCACCACCGCGCCCGCCCTCCGCGATGGCCTCCGCAAGGACGGCCGCCCACTCCTTCCAGGTGAATGCGCCACGCTCGTGCAGGGCTACGGCCATGGCGAAGGCCTGTGCCTCCCAGGGGGCGGCAAACACGGGCTCCGAGCCTTGGTGCGGCAGGCCGGGGATCTCCTCCGTCACGCGCACAGGTAAGGCTCCCAGCAATCGACGTGGACGGCGCCCGCGGTGGTGTGCTCGCCCCAGAGGTCGCGCGCCTCGAAGCGCACGTTGTAGAGCCAGTGCGCGGCTTCCTGCCCGAGCGCATGGGCGTCGGCGAAGACATGGAAGCCGTGCACCCGGGCGATCGTTCCCGGCTTGCCGCGGCAATAGCGGGGCAGGCGCGTGTGGCCGGGCGGGTTCCATTCGCGCGTCCTCACGCGGTCGCCCGGCTTGAAGAGGGCAGGCGCTGCGGGCGTGCGCTCGACGGGCGTGCCGCGCGCGAGCGCGTTGCCGACGTCCTGCGCCCGCAGCACACGTCGCACTTCCCCCGGTACCACCTGCATGCGGCCCTCGCGCAACTCGCCGGCGGTGGCGAGGCCTCGCTCCTGCAGCAGCACTCCCATCGCTTCCATCCAGATGCGGTAATAGCCTCCGGAGAGGTAGAGCGCGGGCGGAAGGCTCTCGCGGGCGGCGCGGGACTGGTCGATGTTCCATGCGCCCGTGGCACCCATCGCGAGCGTGAGGCCGAGGACACGCCGCTCCCACGCGTGGTGGAACGGGGGCGCGCCGGGCTCGGGCCGGACGGGGCCGAAGTCCTGGAAGCCGCCCATGTCGTGCACGCCGTTCATGCGCTTTTCTCCGGTGCGAGTGCGAAGCCGGTGCCGATCATGGAATCGCGCGTGACGAGTGCGGCGAGCTGCTCCTGCGTGAATCCCTCCGTGCCCGCGGGTCGCATCGGCAGCACGAGATAGCGGACTTCCGCGGTGGAATCCCAGACGCGCACCTCGACATCGGCGCCGAGCGCGATGCCGAAATCCGTGAGCACGCCGCGCGGATCGATGACCGCGCGCGAACGATAGGCCGCGGACTTGTACCACGCGGGCGGCAGGCCCAGCACCGGCCATGGGTAGCACGAGCACAACGTGCACACGACCATGTTGTGCACCGTCTTCGTGTTCTCGACCACGACCATGTGCTCGCCCTGGCGGCCGGTGTATCCGAGCGAGGCGATCGCGGCGGAGGCATCTTCGAGCAGCCATTTGCGGTATGCGGGCTCGATCCACGCGCGGGCGACGACGTGCGCGCCATTGCGCGGCCCGACCTTCTTCTCGTACGTCTCGATCAGGCGGTCGACGGCGGCAGGATCGACATAGCCTTTCTCGACCAGCAGCGATTCGAGCGCGCGCACGCGCACGTCCATTTCCGACAGCTCGGAGCCGCCGTGCGCATGATCGTGGCCGGCTTCCTCTTCGTGGAGCTCGTGGTGGTCGTGGGGCATGGTCCTGGCACTCGTGCGGGAGCCGTTAGTTTAGCGCCGCGGGGCTGGGGACTCGTCACCGAGGGGATCGGTCTGCGACTGGACGATGCGGCGATCGATCATGCGGCGCTGTCCATCGTCGAGCAGGGCGTACAGCGCCTCGAAGTGGCGCTTGAGGTCCGCGGAGGCTTCGGCCTTCTGGCGATCCTCCTCCTCCAGCGTGGCGATCATCGCGAGCGCGGTGGGCGGGTTGCCTTCGGGATCACGGAGAGCCAGCAGGTGGCGCTTGCGCACGCGGTCCAGCTCCGCCAGGTCGCGGACGTCGCGCTGGACCAGGGACCACGCCTCGACCTGCGCGGCGCTGATCTTGAGGTCCACGGTAAGCGAGGGCAGCTCGCGCTCGAGGGCGACGAAGGGCTCCTGCAGGCGGGCGGCTGGTGCCTGCCTGGAATCGCCGTCGCGCTTGGAGGAGGTGCCATGATCGCCGCCGCGGCCGGGATAACGCTGGGCGTGCGCGGCTTGCGCCACGAGGCATGAGAGGGCGATCACGAGTGCCACGCTCGCTCGCCTCATCATGGATTCTCCGAAAGCATAGTCCGAATGGTGCATGATTCGCCGCCCGACCGGCGTTCCGGAGCCGCCATAAAAAAGGCCCCGCCGCAGCGGGGCCAGGCAACAGTCACCTCAAACCCACCGAAACTCAGTGCCAGTGATGGCGGTGGCCGTAATGGCCGTGGCTGTAATAGACGGGGGTGCTGTAGACCACCGTGGGGCCGTAGACGGGCGCGGCGTAGACCGGCGCGGGTTCGTAGTACACCGGCGCGGGTTCGTAGTACACCGGGGCCGCGGGCGCGTATGCCACCGGCGGCGGGCTGTAGTACGGGCCATTCGCGTAGTAGTTCGACGAGGCCGCGATGCTGGATCCGATGACGGCGCCGACGACGGCACCCGCGGCGGCGCCACCACCGTGGTGGTTCACGTTGTGGCCGATGGCGGCACCGATGCCTCCGCCGATCAGCGCGCCGAGCACCGGATCAGCCGCTTCGGCCTTGGTGGACAGGCCTGCCAGCGCCACGACGGCGCCGAGACTCGCGATCAACAGGGGTTTCTTGAACATTTGCATCTCCTTCATTTCGTTTACGTAGGGTCTGACCATCCAGCCGGACCGGCGTGCAATTGCGGCCCTTTACCCGAAGTAACGCCCGGACGCGTGCACGGTTGGCAGGGTTAACAATTTGTTACCACTCCGCGTCGGGCGGCACCCGCATGGTGCGCGGGAGCCTTCGGGGCGGACTTCGGGTAATCTGGCGCCGTTCAGCGACAGGGAGGTCGCCATGTACAAACGCATCCTGCTGGCATACGACGGATCCGAGGCGGGGCAGAAGGCGCTGCTCGATTGCGAGGAGATCGCGCAGCTCAACAAATCCGAAGTGTTCCTGGTCGCCGTGATGCCGCCTGCCGCTGCGCTCATCGGCGGCGAGGGCTTCGTCTACGATGCCCGCCGCGAGGAAGACGACCGGCGCCGCTACCAGGAGGTGCTGGACGAGGGCATCGGTGCGATCGCGCGCGCCGGCCACCGCGCCACCGGAGAGGTCGTGGTGGGCGAAGCCGTGGACGAGATCGCCCGCTACGCCAAGAAGATGGACGCCGACCTCATCGTCCTCGGCCACAAGCACCTCGACAGTTGGGCCGCACGCTGGTGGCGCGGGTCGCTCTCGAAGTCGATCATCGAGCACTCGCCCTGCAGCGTGCTGGTGGTCATCACCCGCTGAAAATCGGGACGTACCCCATTTCCCATCTGGCGGAACCGCGTTCCGCCATACCGAAAATCGGGACGGACCCGATTTCCCGCGTAGCAGACCGGCGTTCCGCCATGCAGGAAATGGGGTCCGTCCCGATTTTCGGGGTTCAGGAGCTGCAGGAGAGCATGGAGCAGCCGGCGCGCTGGCGTGCCCAGTCGGGGCGGCGCTGGGCGAAGGCTTCGCGGCCGGGCTGCTCGTCGTAGGGCCGGCGCATCACGTCGAGCAGTTCGGCGATGGCGGATTCGTCGCCGGCTTCGGCGCGATCGATCGCCTGTTGCGCGAGATAGTTGCGCAGCACGTATTTGGGATTCGCCGCCGCCATCTTGCGAGTGCGCTCGGCAGGCGAAAGACCATCCGCGCGCAAGCGTGCCGCATACCCCGCGAGCCAGGCCTCGAACCGCGGCTGCGATTCAAGCCGTTTCGCCTCGTCGTAGAAAGCGCCCTCGAACGGCACCACCGAAGGTGCGCCGGGATCGAAGCGCAGCAACGCGCGGAAGAAGATCGTCATGTCGGCCTCCGCCTCTTCCAGCAGCTCTTCGAGCGACCGCATCGACGCGACATCCTCGTCACGGCAATCCGCCAGCCCCAATTTCGCCGCGATGTGCCCGCGCATCTCGCCCCTGAACGTCTCGACGTAGCGCTCGAGTCCCGCGTGCAGCGGCGCGTGATCCGGGAATAGCGAGACCAGTGCATTGGCGAGCTGCACCAGGTTCCAGTAAGCGATGTCCGGCTGCTGCCCGAAGCGATAGCGGCGTCCGTTGGCGTCGGTGGTGTTCGGCGTCCAGTCGCGATCGAAGTTGTCGATCCACCCATAGGGCCCATAGTCGATCGTGAGCCCGAGGATCGACATGTTGTCGGTGTTCATGACGCCGTGCACGAAGCCCACGCGCATCCAGTGCGCGAGCAGCACGCCGGTGCGCTCGCACACCTCGCCGAACCACTGCGCGCGCGCGAGATCATCGGGCAGCCCGGCGAGGTGTGCAAAATCGCGCTGGATGGTGAAGGCCACGAGACGCGCGAGCAGCTCCTCGTCGCCGCGCGAAGCCGGGAGCTGGAAATTGCCGAAGCGGATGAACGAGGGAGCCACGCGGCAGACGATCGCGCCGGGTTCCAGCTTCGGCCGCCCGTCGTAGAACATGTCGCGCTCCACCGGCTCGCCGGTCGCCACGAGGCAAAGCGCACGCGTGGTCGGCACGCCAAGGTGGTGCATCGCCTCGCTGCAGAGGAATTCGCGGATCGAGGAGCGCAGCACTGCGCGGCCATCCGCCGTGCGCGAATAGGGCGTGCGTCCCGCCCCCTTCAGCTGCAGCTCCCAGCGCGCGCCATCCTGGCCGATCGCTTCCCCGAGCGTGATCGCGCGCCCATCGCCGAGCTGCCCCGCCCAGTTGCCGAACTGGTGGCCACCGTAGGCCGCGGCGAAAGGCTCCATGCCGTCGATCAGCTCGTTGCCGCCGAAGACGCGCGCGAATCGCTCCGACCGCACCTGCTCTTCCGTGATGCCGAGCGCGCCCGCCATCTCGCGCGAGTACGCGATGAGCCGAGGTGCGGCGACCGGCGTGGGCCGCACGCGCGAATAGAGCGCACCGTGCACCTGCCGCGGCCGCGGATCGTCGATCGCATCCGCGGGTAGCTGGCGAACGAAAGCATTGTCGAACGTGAGTTGCATGCTGGTCGAATCTCCGGAAAACGGCCCCGGAGACCATCCCCGGGGCTACAGCGCGACGCCGGCGAGCGCGAGCGTCCTGCGCGGATCGATGAGGTTCACGCGGCCGTTCTTCTCCGCGCCCTGCAGGATCAGTGTGCGCGCCTGCACCGGCGTGAGCTCCGGCTTCATGGCGAAGAGCTTCGCGGCGAGGTTCGCCACCTGGGGCGAAGCCATCGACGTGCCCGAGAACTTCATCTTCTCGCCGCCGGGCACGTAGCTCACGACCTCGAAGCCGTTGGCGTGGACCGCCACCGTGCTTCCGAAGGTCGAGAACGAGGTCTCGGTCCCCGATTGATCGACAGCGCCGGCGGTGACGAGGTTCGGCAGCTCGAGGCCCGCGGGGATGTAGCGCGAGAAGTCCGCGTTGTTGTCCTCGTTGCCCGCGCCGGCGACGAAGAGGATTTCCGGCGCGCCGGCGATCGCTTCCTCGAGCGCCTGCTTCTCGATGCCGAAGAGATGGTTCGCGATGTCGCGGCGTTCCTGGGCACTGCTGCCGATGTTGTGGTACGCGAGGGCCTGCTCGTGGAACTGCGGGCCGTAGCGCCAGCTCATGTTCACCACGCGCGCGCCCGCCTTGCGGAATGCCTCCACCGCCGCGCGATAAGCCGCCGCCGTGCGCTTGCTGCGCTCTTCACCGGGCACGAGCGGCTCGACGCGGTTGCTCCAGTGCATCGCCACCGTCGTCACGCGGGCATACGGATTGCCCTCGACCGCGATGCCGGCCACGTGCGTGCCGTGGGCCCACATGCCTATGGCACCCAGGTCCTCCATGAATTCCTTCACTTCCTCCTGCTTGAGCGAAGCGATGCGTTGCCGGAGCGCGCGTGCATCGGGCGAATCGATCGCCGCCTGCAGGTCCATCGAGCCCTTCATGTATTGCTTGAGCGTGCCCATGCGGGGCTCCGCAGCTCCCATGGGCCGTACCAACGCCTGCGTGGGGCGCATCTCGTCGTCGAATGCGATGCCTTCGAGCGCCGCTGCGGGAAAGAGCGCGACATCGGTTCCGCTGTCCCAGATGCCGACGACTACCGGTTGACCGGCGCCGCCCGCGGGCAGCGTCACCAGGCGCGCGGTCCACACGTCGGCCTTCGCGACCTGGTTGCGATCGACGAGATCCTGCAGGATGGCCACTGCATCGTCGCGGAACGGCAACACGTGCTCGAGCGAGTTGCGTGCGCTCACGATGGTGACGACCGTGGCCGTGGGCACCTGGAGGTTGAGATTCCTCGCGGCCGGATCGAGCGTGGTCTTGATGCCGCCGATGGTGACCTCGCGCGACAGCAGCTCGAGCGTCGCCTTGGTGGACTTGAGCACGTCGCCCACCACGGCCCAGGGCATCGCGCCGTACGTGGTGGCCGCCGCGGTCCTGAAGCGTGCGCGCTGCTCCTGCAGCGTTGCGCCGTGGATGCGCGCCTCGAGGAGCTTCTCCAGCGACACGCCGCTCGTGAGCTTCTCCGCCGCCTTTTCCTGCTCGCTGCGGATCTGGCGGATGAGCGCTTGCGCCTCGGCATACCGGCCGCGATGCATCGCGATCTGCGCGCGCGCGTTCAGCATGCCGGCACGCGCGGCGCGATCGCGGATGTCGAGCGTCTCGAGGTCGTTGGCGACGTCGCGGTCGAGCTGGTCGAGCACGGGGTCCAGCTCCGCCTTCGGCACCGACAGCAACTCGCTCGGCAGCTTCGGGATGGCGTAGGTGCGGCGCGGAAGCTGGTCCGCGCTGGTGACGATCTTCTTCTCGGCCTGGATCAGGGGCGAAGCGGCCGAAGGCCAGATGCCCGCGCACGCGGTCATCGGCGCGGCGAAAACGGCCGCGACCATGACGTTGGCGGTTCGGTGCAGCATTGCATGGTTCCTTCGGATCACGCGCACGGGCGTGGGGTCACGCAATCTAGCATGGGGTGGGCGTCAACAATGAGGTATGCGACGCATCCCCATTTTCGCGGCCCTCGCGGCCGTCATCACCCTGCTGCCCGCGATGGCGCCGGCAAAGCAGACCGTTTGCACCGTCACGGTCAATTCCGACGACGAGAAGGAAACCATCCGCCGCCGCCTGCCCAAGGGCGAGTACGACTTCGTCGAGCTGGTCGAGAAGGGACGTCCCGACTGGCTGCGCTCGTCGTGCCAGAAACACGTGCAATGCGATGTCCTCGTGATCTCGGGCCACTTCAACGCGGGCGACACGTTCTACTCGGACAAGATCGACCGCAACGAGTACCTCGACGTGGACGAGCTCGAGCGGGCCTCGTGCGGCGCTTCGTGCAGCAGCGTCTTCGAGCACTTGAAAGAGGTCTATCTCTTCGGCTGCGAGAGCCTGAATCCGGACGCGACGAAATACTCGTCGTCATACGGCGAGAGCGGGCGCGACCGCATGCGCCGCCTCTTTCCCAACGTGCCGGTGATCTACGGCTTCTATTCTTCCGCGCCGGTCGGCCCGACGGCCGCGATGCTGCTCGACCGCTACTTCGACCGCGGCGGGGCGAGCGACTTCGGCACCGGCCGCGTGAGCAACCGGCTGATGACCGTCTTCGGCAAGAACCACATCGCCCACGTTTCCGGTGTGCGGCCCGGGGAGGCTGCGGCGACCTATCGCCACCAGGTCTGCCAGTTCTTCGACGAGCGCCTTTCCGCCGCCGACCGGCTCGAATATGTCCATGCGCTCTTCGGCAACGGCGCGAACGTCTCGACCTTCTTCGAGCGCGTGGAAAAGCTCTTCGGCTCGCTCACCGCGGAACAGAAGCAGTCGCCCGAATTCACGCAGGCGCTGGCGAAGCTCGCCGCGGACCCGGACGCGCGCGCCCGCTACATCGAGGTGCTGCGCCGCGCCGACCCGCCCACCAGGCGCGCTCGCATGATCCAGCTCGGCAGCGCGATCGGATGGTTCACGCCCGCGCAGGAGAGGGGCGAGCAGGTGGCGCTGGTGAACGACCTCCTCGCCCGGCGCACGATGGGATTCGCCGAGGTGGACCTCGTCTGCTCGCTCAACGCTTCCCATGCGCTCGACGCCGAGCGCGGCCAGCTGCAGGCGACGCGCGCATCCTCCGGATACATTCCGCACGTTGCGGTTCTCGCCTGCATGGGCGACGAGTCCGCACACAAGGAGCTGCTGCGTTCGGTCGCATCGTCGAGCGAAGGCGACGCGCAGGTCGTGCAGACGTATCTGCGCTATTACCCCGTGACCGACCGCGGCCAGTTGCGCGCGCTCGCACGCGAGGTCTCGCAGGCCTCGGGCCCGGCGCAGGTGCGCGGCATCGACGCCATCGGGCGCTTGAACATCTCCGATCGCGAGGTGCTGCGCGAGCTTTCGACGATGTTCGCGCAATCGCATTCGCTGGAAGTGCAGCGCGCGCTGGCCGAGCTGTTCATCCGCTCGGATCCCGACGCCCTGCCGCGCCCGGACCTCCTCGGCATCGTCCGCGAGCACCGCATCAAGCCGCCGCACGGCGGGCACGACCTCGTCGACACGCTTCTCGAGCGCCTGCAGCCCGGCTGATCGGGGCAGGTCCAGGGCCGCCCCTATAATCGGCCCCAAGATGATCACGCTCGAGCCGATGTCGCAGGCGCACTTCCGGCGCTATCTCGACCACCTCGTGCCCGAATACGCGCAGGCGCATGTCGCGGCCGGGGATGGCGAGCCCGCCACCGCGCTCGAGCGCGCGCGCGGCGACATCGTGAGCCTGCTTCCCGAAGGGCTCGCGACCGAGGATCACCACCTGCTGTCGGTCTTCGCGGACGGCATCGCGGAGCCGGTCGGCGCCGTCTGGTTCGAGCTGCGTGAGCGCGACGGAAGCAAGTCCGCGTTCATCTACGATTTCCGCATCGACGCGGCGCACCGCGGCAAGGGCTACGGTGCCGGGACCCTCGCACGCATCGACGAGACCCTGAGGGCCATGGGCGCGCGTCACGTGGGCCTGAGCGTGCTGGGCGACAACGTGCGCGCCCGGTCGCTTTACGAGAAGCATGGCTTTCGCGTGAGCGGCATCCTGATGGAGAAAGCCTTCGGCGCGCGGCGGGAGGCCTGATGGCGCGATCGCGAGGCGCGGACCGGCTGGCGCAGGCGTTCGCCCGCGCGGGCACGAAGCGCGTCTTCACGCTCTCGGGCAACCACATCATGCCGGTGTTCGATGCGGCGATCGACGCCGGCATCGAGCTCATCCACACACGGCACGAGGCCGCCGCGGTGCACATGGCCGACGCCTGGGCGCGCATCACGGGCGAAGCGGGCATCGCGATGGTCACCGGCGGCCCGGGTCACACGAATGCGGTGAGCGCGCTCTACACCGCGGCGATGGCCGAGTCGCCCGTCGTGCTGCTTTCGGGCCACGCGCCCACCGACCAGCTCGGCGCCGGGGCCTTCCAGGAAATGGCGCAGGTCGAGGTCGCCGCACCGCTCGTGAAGGCATCGTGGCGGTGCGCCCGCGCGCGCGACGTGGCGGCGGATTTCGCGCGCGCCGTGCGCATCGCCCGCAGCGGTCGCCCGGGGCCGGTGCACTTGAGCCTGCCGAGCGATGCGCTCGAAGAGGCGTCCCCTGAGGCGGCGCTCGAGTTCGGCGTGGCCGCAATGACGCTGCCGGAGGCCGACGCCGATGCGATCCTCGCCACGCTCGCGCGCTTTGCGCGGCCGCTGGTGCTCGCGGGCCCGCTCGCGCTCACGCCCGCAGGTCGACCACGGATGAAGCGCCTCGAAGAGGCTCTCGGCGTCCCCGTGATCGGCATGGAGAGCCCCCGCGGCATCGCCGACCCGAGCCTCGGCGCGTTCGGCGAGATGCTGGCGCAGGCGGACGGCGTGCTCCTCCTCGGCAAGCGTCTCGACTTCACGCTGCGCTTCGGCAAGGCGCCCGCGATCCGTGCCGATTGCGAATTCCTGCAGGTCGATGCGGACGCCGCCGAGCTCGAGCGCACGCGCCGTGCTATCGGCGAGCGGCTACGGCTAAGTGCCACCAGCGACCTGTTCGCAGCGATCGATGTCCTCGCTGCGCGTGCCGAGAAATCGCGGCGCTCCCCGGGCGGGTGGCACGAAGAGGTGCGCGCTGCCATCGCCTGGCGTCCCGCGGAGTGGGAGACCGCCGCGTCCGCGATCGAAGGACGCCTCCATCCGGTGCAGGCGCTGCGGCCGCTGCAGGCGCTGCTCGATGCGCACCCCGACGCGGTGTTCGTCTGCGACGGCGGCGAGGTCGGGCAGTGGGCGCAGGCCTGCCTCGAGGCACCCACGCGCGTCATCAACGGAGTCGCCGGCTCCATCGGCGCGGCGTTGCCCTTCGCGCTGGCGGCAAGGCTCGCGCGCCCGGATGCGCCGGTGCTCGCGGTGATGGGCGATGGCACGTTCGGATTCCATTGCGCGGAGATCGACACCGCGGTGCGCTACGGCCTGCCCTTCGTCGCAGTCGTCGGCAACGATGCGCGCTGGAACGCCGAGTACCAGATCCAGCTCCGCGAATACGGGCCCGAGCGTGCACGCGGCTGCGAGCTGCTGCCGGCGCGTTACGACGCGGTGGCCGCGGCCTTCGGCGGCCATGGCGAGCTGGTCACGCGCGAGCAGGACCTCTTGCCCGCGGCGCGGCGCGCGCAGGCCTCGGGCCGCCCCGCATGCCTTAATGTGATGATCGAAGGCGTGCCGGCACCGAACCTCCGGCGGAAGGGATGAGCGTGGACGCGACGATCCAGGTATGGCAATGCGTGGGCTGCGGGCGCGTCGAGGGACCCGCGCAGTGCATCGGCGTCTGCCAGGACCGCATCGCCGAGCTGGTCGATGTCTCCGCGCTGCACGCCGCGCGCGCGGAGATCGATCGCCTGCGCGCCCTGCTCGCGCAGATCGCACACACCACGCCGAGGCCTGGCGAGTTCGAGAGCACCTGGCGCGCCTACCAGGCGCAGGCGCTCAAGGCGCTCGGGAAATAACCTTCGGGACCCGGACGCGGGTCACGGCTTGTTGGAGCCGGTCTCCCGGTCCCCGGTGCGCTTGGTGCCGAGCGTCACGTCGCGCGTGGACTCGGCCATGCGCAGGTGGTCCTCGAGCGTTGGAAGCTTCGAGGCGGCGAAGTTGCGCACGTCCGCGTCCTTGCCGTGCTTCGCCTCGTGGCGGAAGGCGTCCACGTCCTTCTTGTGGTCCTTCACCATGTGGCTCATGTACGCGCGGTCGAAGTCGGGACCCATCTGCTTGCGCAGCTTGTCGATCTCCTCCTGGTCCTTCTTGTCGATGTCGTTCGGGATGGCCACGCCTTTCGCGGCCGCGAGCGCGGCGAGGTCGCGGTTGGCATCGCTGTGGTCGCGGTCCATGCGGCTCGCGAACGACTTCACCGGTTCGCCCAGGCCGTGCTCCTTCGCAAGCTGCGCGAGGGCCACCTCCGCCATGCCGTCGCGGGCGGCCTTCTCGATGAAGTGCTTGTCGCGGGAAGAGAGCGATTCCGCGGGTGCGGTCCCGCCGGGTTTCCCCTTGTGCTCGACCGCGGCCTGCGCGGGGGCTCCGGCCGATAAAGCGAGCGCCGCCGCGAGGGCGGCAGAAGCGGCGTAACGCATGCGTTCCTCCTACGGGTTGCCCAGCGTATCGAAGGGCTTCGTGATCGTTTCGGCCTCGCCGTCGCGCGGAAGTTGCGGACGATCGCGATCGGAGGCGACCAGGCAGAGGAATCCAAGCGGCTCATCCGGCGCGGCGCGGAACTGGTGCCACGTCATCGGCGGGATGTTGACCAGGTCGTGCAGCGCGATCGCATGCGCCTGGTCGCCGACGAGGCACGTGCCGCGCCCGCGGATGACCATCACCGCGTGCACGTGCTCGTGGCGCTCGAGCGTGGTCCAGCCGCCCGGGGCCACCTCGAAATAGCGCAATTGCGTGTCCAGGCCTGGCGGCTCGAAGAGCACCTGCCGGGTGACATCGCGGAAGGGTGCCGCGCCGTCCTGCTTGTACGCCAGCACGTCCACGGCTTCCCAGCGATAGTCGCCGCGATGCTTGCGCAGGAGGGCGTCGTCGTGTTCGCTCATGGCGCCATCTTACCGGCTCATCGCTTCATCGAGCCGCTCGTATCCTGCCCCGGTTGCTCGGAAGCCTTCGGCTTTTCCGCCTTCGATCCCTGCTGCGCGGCCTGCGCCATCCGGAGATGCTCGCGCAGCGTGGGCAGCTTGCCCGCGGCCCAGTTGCGCAGGTCCGCATCGCCGCCGCCATTCGCCTCCTTCTCGAAGGCGCGCACGACGTCCTTGTGGTCGCTCACCTGGTTGCGCAGGTATTCGCGCTCGAACTGCGCCGCAGTGTGGTGCTGCAGCTTGTCCATGATGCGGTGGTGCTTGCGGTCGACGTCGCTCGGCATCGCCACCCCCTTGCTCGCGGCGAGCTGCTTCAGCTCCTCGTTCGCCTTCGTATGCTCCTCGACCATGCGGCGTGCGAAGTCCTTCACCTCCTGGCCGTCCGCCTTCGTTTCCGCGAGCTTGCCCGCGTCGACTTCGGCCATGCCGGCCTGCGCCGTCTTCTCGATGAACTTGCGATCGGATCTGGACAGCGTGGAGTTGTTCGCGGCAAGCGCGGCCAGGCTGGCGCAGGCGAGTGCGAACACGAGAATGGGAAGGCGCATGGGAGGCTCCGGAAAGACAGCCATGCCCGAATGACGCTTGCGGCGGCCCCGCGGTTCCCTAAGCCTTTACCGCCGCGACGAATTCCCGGCCGCGCTCGAGGAGGCGCTCCTTCGCCGACAGCAGCCCGCCGCCGATGAGCAGCATCACATCGGTGCCGTAGGAGGCGAGCATCTCCGGCACGCGCTCCACCGTCATGCCGCCCGCGGGGACCGGGAGCGCGGGACGCACGCCTTGCCACGAAGAGCGCGCGCAATTGGCGATGCGCCGGCAGGTCTCGGCGCTGAAGCTGAAGCGCCCGCCGTGATTCGGAAAGATCGTCGCATCGGCGCCGAAGAGGCGGAAGAGCTTGCCCAGCAGCAGGGGTGGTGCGATGCGTACCGACCCGGCAAAAGCCGGGTGCGCGAGCACGGGGATCGCGAGCGCCGCCTGCAGCTCGATGAACGACGGGATGCCCACGAGCATCGGGGCCACGAGCGCCATGCCCACGCCGCATTCGCGCGCGACGCGCACCTGTTCGCGAAGCGCCCCGGGTCCCCCGGAAAACGTCGGCGCGTAGATCGTGCGGCCGCCCGTTTCGCGATTGGCTGCGTCGATCGCGCGCTGCACGGCAGGCACGCGCTCGGCGAAGGGCGAGAAGGCCTGGTTCGCGAGGCCGTGGTCGTCCTTGATCACGTCGATTCCGGCGAGCGCGAACGTATGCGCGAGCTTCGCGAGGTGCGCGACCGGTGAGCCCTGGGGCTTGAGCGCCGTGCAGGTGAGCGGCCGGCCGGTGACACCCGCGAGCGTGCGGATGCCCTCGATGCCGAAGCGGGGACCGCCGAAGGCACGCTCGTAGCCTTCGGGAAACTTCACGTCGACCAGCTCCACCTCGGGCTGCAGCGAGCAGTTGCCGAAGAGCATGTTCAAGAGCTGCGAGGCTTCGTGGCCGGTGGT
>DATMJE010000120.1:0-2721 GCA_035553995.1 Usitatibacter sp.
CGGGCGGCTTCAATGAGCACGGCGTCGCGAATGGCGTTTATCCGTGTTCCATGCTTTCGTGGTGGCGTTGCAGCAAACAGGAGGCGATTCATGAACGGGTTCGCGCGTGCCAGCACTCTCGTCCTTTCACTCGCCTTCCCGCTGCTCGCTGCGGCGGAGGGCGTGGCGCTTTCCGGCAGCGTGAGCTCCCGCGAGGAAGGCCCCATGGAGGGCGTCCTCGTGAGCGCACAACGCGCGGGCTCGCCGATCACCGTCACCGTGGTGAGCGACGCCAAGGGTCGTTTTCTCTTTCCCGCCGGACGGCTTGCGCCCGGCCCGCACGCCATCCGCATCCGCGCGACCGGCTTCGAGCTGGAAGGTCCCTCCGCCGTGACGCTCGGCGAGGCGAAGGCTGCGAGCCTCGACGTGAAGCTCAAGCCCGCTGGCGACCTCGCCACGCAGCTCACCAATGCCGAGTGGATCGCGAGCGTGCCGGGCAAGGAATCGGAGAAGCGCGCGCTGTTGAACTGCGTCGCCTGCCATACGCTCGAGCGGGTCGTGCGCTCGAAGTACACCGCGGAGGATTTCCTCACCAAGGTGCTGCCGCGCATGCAGGGGTACGTGAACCAGAGCATCCCGGGGGCGCCGCAGCTTCGCAAGGGCGAGCGGCTCATGGAAGAGCGCGGCGACCAGCGCGTGCAGGTCTATCGCGAGCTGGGCGAGTTCCTCGAGGGCATCAACCAGAGCAAGGGGCCGTGGACTTACGCGCTGAAGACCTTTCCGCGTCCGCGCGGCGAGGCGACGAGGGTCATCTACACCGAATGGGACCTGCCGCGGAAGCTCGCGCAGCCGCATGACGTGATCGTCGACGGCAAGGGCCACGCTTGGTATTCGGCCTTCGGCGACCAGAAGATCGGCCGCGTGGATCTCGCGACCGGCGACGTGAAGGAGTTCGACATCGCGATCTCGAAGCCCGAGTTTCCGACCGGCATCCTCGCCCTGCGCGCGGACCGGGACGGCATCCTCTGGTTCGGCAACATGTACCAGGCCTCGATCGGCCGGTTCGATCCGGCCACCGAGAAGATCCGGTACTTCACGCCGCCGCCGGAGGACAACCTCGCCTCGACGCAACTGAACCAGGTGTCGCCCTTCAGCGCGGCGGTGGACGGCAAGGTGTGGGCGCAGAACAGCGGCTTCGCGGGCGTGCATCGCTTCGACCTCGCCACCGGCAAGGTCGAGACCTGGGCGCCCTTCAGGGAATCGAAGGAGCCGCACAACATCTACGACGTGGTCGCCGACTCGCAGAACAACGCGTTCTTCACCGATTTCCGCCAGTCGCACATCGGCCGCATCGACGCGAAGACGGGCGAGGTGAAGCTGTACGAGACGCCGACCAAGGGCTCGTCGCCGCGGCGCGGATCGATGGATTCGCAGGACCGCCTCTGGTTCGGCGAGTATCGCGGCCACAAGATCGGCATGCTCGACACGAAGACGGGAACGATCCAGGAATGGGCGCCGCCGACGCCCTACTCCGCGCCGTACGACGTCACGCTCGATCGCAAGGGCTACGCGTGGACCGGCTCGATGACCACCGACCGCATCGCGCGCCTCGACACCGCGAAGGGGACTTTCGTGGAGTACCTGCTGCCGCGCTCGACCAATATCCGCCGCGTGTTCGTCGATGACGCGGCCGATCCGCCGGCGCTATGGGTGGGCAACAACCACGGGGCTTCGATCGTGAAGGTGGAGGCGCTCGCGCCTTAGCTTCGCCGAAAGCTTAGCGGTATGTTCCGTCCCATTCCCTGGGCATGGCGACGGTTTTTCCATCGGCGGCCACTTCCGGGCGATTCAGCGCAAACACCGTGTCGGGCCTGACGACGCTGTATTCCATGTACCCCATGCGCGCGATCGGCCGCATGGCGCCCGTGTCGACGACGCCATCCTTCACGAACGCATCGTCGATGTAGACGCCCACGACGCTGCCGAACACGACCGTGTAACGGTGCCCGCCCGCGTCGGGCAGCTCGACGATCTTCCACAGCTTGCATTCGAACGCCGCGGGACTTTCGGCCACTCGCGGCGGCTTGACGAAGCGCGAGGCGGCGGGCGTGAGGCCCGCCAGCTCGAACTCGTCCACCCCGCGCGCCACGGCCGCGGAGCTCATGTTCATCGGATCGCGCAGCTCCCATGTCGCGAGCGAGCAGGTGAATTCACCGGTCTGCTCGATGTTGGAGACCGAATCCTTGTGCCCACCCGACGAGAACATCACCATCGGCGGACGATCGCTCACCGCATTGAAGAAGCTGTAGGACGCCAGGTTGTGGCGGCCATCGGCGCTCGTGGTCGCGATCCAGCCGATGGGCCGGGGTGCTATGAGCGCCTTGAAGGGGTTGAAGCGCAGGCCGTGGTTGTTCTTCGCGGTGTCGTAGTGCATGCCGGAAGGATAGCAGCGGCGACCAGAAGGCTTCCTGGAACGCGTGGGACTCTAGGCGGCGACCCTCTCGTAAGAGAATTGCGAAAGCGCCGTTCGCTGCGACGCATGCTCCAAGGTGATGGCGCAAACGTTGCCGTCGGCGTCGAAATCGACGACCGTATCGTCGTCGAAGTCCCGCGTCTCAGCGGCAGCAATCTGCCGGAGCTCGATCAGGAGTGTGTCGGTGTCTTCGAAGTAGCGAATTCTCATTCAATGGATCCCGCAGCACAGTGCACAAGGGTTCATTCAAGATCGATTGCCGCCACGCG
>DATMJE010000121.1:0-3786 GCA_035553995.1 Usitatibacter sp.
TCCGGAAGAGCGATTCGTCACGTTCGGTGAGCTCAACGGCGTTGTTGTCGTACTGGTGCATGCAGACCGCGAAGGCGACATGCATGTGATTTCGCTACGGAAAGCCGAACGCTATGAAACGCGCTATTACCTTGAAGCCGCCAAAGACTCGCTCGGCGAAGACGATTGATCCCGACAATCCTCCATGGCGGGAGGAAATGCTCGGTCCGCCGGTGCTTCGGCGTGGGCGCGGACCGCAGAGATCTCCTACGAAAGTCTCGACAACCGTCCGTATTGATGCGGACGTGCTCGAGTATTTTCGGGCAACAGGGCCGGGCTACCAAACGCGCATGAACGCGGTCCTGCGCCAGGCAATGAAGCGGAAGGTTTCGGGCTCGTAAAGTGCTACCAGTGTCCACGCGTACTTTCTGCAATGGCGGCAATACCGCCGTCTGCATCCCGGCGGAATTTGGCATCAAGCCGGGAGAGGAGGTCGTGCTCTCGCAGGACGAAGATGGCACCGTCCGCATCGCCCGCGCGGCTCCTTTCGCCGGCTTCTTCGCCGCCATCGAGCGAATGCGCGCCGAACGCAACGATCCGGCCCATGACGCGCCTCTCGTGGTGCCTCGCATGCGGCCGCCGCGCAAGGTGGACTTGGGCTACGTGCCTTCCAATCCCAGGAAACGCAAGCGCACGGGCAAATAGTGAACTGCCTGCTGGATACGAACATCGTCTCGCTCGCCATGACGGCCGATGCGCGGGTTCTCGCGAAGCTCTCGGCCCGCCGGAAATTGCAGGTCGGCTGGTAGGCGCGGCTCAGCCCCCCGCTGTTGACAGGCCAATGCGTGCTGCATAAGCATCTGTTCATGCGTACCACTCTCGACATCGCCGACGACGTCCTCCAGGCTGCGAAGGAACAGGCGCGCCGCGAGAACAAGTCTGTGGGCCAGGTGATCTCGGAGCTTGCCCGGGCAGCGCTCACCACCACCACCCCGGCGGCATCTCCGACGGGGAGCGAACCGCGCTCGCACTACGGCATTCGGCCGTTTTCCACGCGGGGCGGGGTCGTGACGAACGAGCTCATCGACCGGCTGCGCGAGGGCGACGCGTACTGATGCGTGCTCGGCTGGACGAGAGTGTGCTCATCGCATTGTTCGACTGAAAAAACTCGCGGATGCCTACCTGCTTGCGCTTGCCGTGGTGAGCGGCGTAAGGCCAGCCACTTTTGCTGTACAGCTTTTCATTCATGTCATGAATGATTATCATACACGGCGTGAATATCCTGCCGCGCCTCCTCGCCGCGTCGCTCGCCCGCCACCTGGCGGCAATGCCGGTGGTGGTCGTGAGCGGCGCGCGCCAGGCCGGGAAGAGCACCCTGGTGAGGTCCTTCGCGGACGACAGGCATCGCTACTGGTCGCTTGACGACCTGGACGTGCGCGATGCGGCCAGGCGCGACCCGCAGCAGCTCCTGGGAGGCGACGCACCGGTCATCCTGGACGAGGTGCAGCGCGAGCCGGACCTGCTGCACGCGATCAAGCTCGCCGTGGATTCGAAGCGCGTTCGCGGGCGCTACCTGCTCACCGGTTCGGCGAACCTGTTGCTCATGCGGGGCGTGTCCGAATCGCTGGCGGGGCGCGCGAGCTATCTCACCCTCCAGCCCATGACACGGCGCGAGCAACTCGGCCTCGGCTCCGCGGGCGCATGGGATCTCTTTTTCGATCAGAAGGAAGCCGATTGGCCTTCCGCGCTGGAGGCTCAGGTGGCGCCCGACGAACCTTGGCAGGCGTTGGCGCGGCGCGGCGGTTTTCCCACGCCGGCGCTCGAGCTCGATTCGGCCGACGAGCGCGCACTCTGGTTCGACGGCTACACGCGCACCTACCTCGAGCGCGACCTGCAGGATCTCGCATCCGTAGCCTCGCTGCCCGATTACCGCCGGTTCATGCGCGCGACGTGCCTGCGCCTGGGCCAGCTCGTGAACCAGACCGAGATCGGCCGCGACATGGCGCTCCCGCAGCCCACGATCCTTCGCTGGCTGAACCTGCTGGAGGCGTCGACACTCCTGGTCCGGCTGCCGGCGTACGCGGTGAACCGCACCAAGCGCCTCATCAAGGCGCCCAAGATCTATTGGGCCGACACAGGGCTTGCGATGCATCTCGCGCAACAACGTGACCCCGCCGGCGCGCATCTCGAGAACCTCGTGCTGCACGACCTGCTCGCCTGGCGCGAGTCGCGGCGCGATCGTCCGGAGCTCGCGTACTGGCGCACCGCGTCCGGCGAGGAGGTCGACCTGGTTGTCGAGGTAGGGGAGCGCCTCCTGCCCATCGAGATCAAGGCCTCGGCACGGCCGCGGCTTTCCGACGCCACGCATCTGCGATCTTTTCGCGCCGAGTACGGCAAGCGCGCACACGCGGGACTGCTGCTTCACACGGGCTCCGTCGTGGAATGGCTGGCGCCAGACGTGCTGGTCGTGCCGTGGTGGCGGGTGCTTTAGGTTGTAGCGTTTGCGACGCGGGGACAGGCTCATCCGGGATGCCAGCGCGCACAAGCGGGTGAAGTAGTGCGCCTTGCCCGTTTGTTGTTTTACTCAACGTATTGAGTAAAATTACTCAATATCATGAGCAAATCGCCAAAGCCCTTCCGCCGCCCCCAGGCCGCGGAGCTTTCCCGCCGCCTCGCCGAGCCGCGCCGCTTCGTGCAGGTGGTCGCCGGGGCGCGGCAGGTCGGCAAGTCCACGCTCGTCCAGCAGGTGGTGGAGGCATCGGGCATGACGGTCCGCTACGCCAGCGCCGATGAGCCGACGTTGCGCGGGGCGGGCTGGATCGCGCAACAGTGGGAGGCCGCACGTCTTGAAGCTGCGTCCGCCGCGGGAGGCCGCGGCACGGTCCTGGTCCTGGATGAGGTCCAGAAAATCCCGGCGTGGTCCGAGGCGGTCAAGCGGCTGTGGGACGAGGACACGCGCGCGCGACGACAGCTCAAAGTCGTGCTGCTCGGCTCGGCCCCGCTCCTCGTAATGCAAGGGCTCACGGAAAGCCTCGCAGGGCGCTTCGAGCTACTGCACCTGCCGCATTGGTCGTTCGCGGAGATGCGCGCTGCCTTCGGCTGGACCGTCGAGCAGTATGTGTACTTCGGCGGCTACCCGGGTGCTGCGACGCTGGCGGGCGAGCCCTCGCGCTGGCTGCGGTACGTGACGGACAGCCTGATCGAGACCTCGATCTCCCGCGACGTGCTCCTGCTCACTCGCGTGGACAAGCCCGCGCTGCTTCGCCGGCTCTTCGAGCTGGCCTGCCGCTATTCGGGGCAGATCCTGTCGTTCACGAAGATGCTGGGGCAGCTCCAGGACGCGGGCAATACCACGACCCTTGCGCACTATCTCCAGTTGCTGGCCGGCGCGGGGATGGTCTGCGGGCTCCCGAAATACGCGGGCGATGCCGCCCGCACGCGCGGCTCGAGCCCGAAGCTGCAGGTGCTCGATACGGCCCTCATGAGCGCGATGTCGCGGTATTCGCCGGACGAGGCGCGCGCGGACGGCGAGTTCTGGGGAAGGCTCGTCGAGTCCGCCGTCGGAGCGCATCTCGCGAACGCGGCGGCCGCGGGCGAATGCGAGCTCTTCTACTGGCGCGAACGCAATCGGGAAGTCGACTTCGTCGTGCGGGCGGGCCGGCGCCTCGCGGCGATCGAGGTGAAGAGCGGGCGCGCGCCGCACGCGCATCCGGGCACCGCCGCGTTCGCCGAAGCATTCAAGGTGCACCGCACGCTCGCCGTCGGCGGCGATGGGGTCGGGCTGGCGGATTTCCTCTCACGGCCGGT
>DATMJE010000122.1:0-15604 GCA_035553995.1 Usitatibacter sp.
TTCTCGCGCACGCCGGGCAGGTAGCCCTTGATGTAGCCCGGATCGGGCTGCGACTTGTCGAAAGGTGGAACGAGCAGCTTGACCAGCGCATGCCCGCGGTCGACGAGGTGCTCATCGAGCGAGTCCATCGCCGTGCGCGCGCGCGCCGGCGCGGCGGCCTGCGACAACACCGACCAGCTCTGCGCGATCGAGTCGATGCGGCATTCCGTTGCGGTCGCCGTGCCCAGCGGCGTGCCGTCGTCGAAATAGGCGCGCCGGTACCACTCGCCGTCCCAGCCGTGTTGCGCGATGTTCGCGGCGAGCTCGGTGCCCATGCGATGGCACCTCGCGGCGAACGTGGCATCCCCGCGTGCCGCGGCGATCGGCGCGAACTGCTCCAGCACGTGGTGCAGGAAGAAGGCGAGCCAGACGCTCTCGCCCTTGCCGAGCATGCCCACGGTATTCATGCCGTCGTTCCAGTCGCCCGATCCCATGAGCGGCAGCCCATGGACGCCGAAGCGCAGGCCGTGCTCGATCGCAAGCACGCAATGCCGGTAGAGGCTCGCGCGTTCCGCCGAACGCGCGGGAAGGTCGTAGTACGAATCCGCTTCCGGGGCGACGGCACGGCCTTCGAGGAAATGCGCGGGCTCGTCGAGGACCGCGTAATCCCCGGTGCAGCGCGCATAGCGGCAGGCCGCGAGCGGCAGCCACAGGTAATCGTCGGAGCAATGCGTGCGAACGCCGCGGCCCGAAGGCGGGTGCCACCAGTGCTGCACGTCGCCCTCGACAAACTGCCGCGCCGCGCAGCGCAGCAGGTGCGTGCGCAGCACCAGCGGCTCGGCGTGCACGAGCGCCATCGCGTCCTGGAGCTGGTCGCGAAACCCGAAGGCGCCCCCGGATTGGTAGTGTCCCGAGCGTGCCCAGACGCGGCACGCGAGCGCCTGGTAGAGCAGCCACCCGTTGGCCATCACGTCGATGCTGGCGTCGCCCGTGTCCACCTGCACCGCACCCAGCGTGTGCCGCCAGTAGTCGCGCACATTGGCGAGCGCGTCGTGCGCGGCGTCCGTGCCACGCAGGCCCTTGGCCACGTGCCCTGCTTGCGCGGCGTTGCGCGCGGCGGCCACACCCAGCCGGTACACGATCTCCCGGTCGCGTCCGTCCTCGAGCTCGAACTGCACCTGGATGGCGGCGCAGGGATCGAGCCCTGCCCCCACGCGGTTCGAAAGCTGCGCGCGTGCCAGCGCCGCCGGGCTCGCGGTGCTGCCGTTGCGACCGAGGAATTCGACGCGATCGCCGGTCACGCTGCGGGTCCCGCCCTCGACATCGGCATCGAAGAACGCCGTGGACCCGGCCATGTCGGTGTTGAACGGATTGCGCGCGCACAGCGTGCCCGTCGCGGCGTCGATCTGCGTCACGATATGCATGGCGGTCTTCGCGCGCAGGTCGCCCAGCACCCATTCGACATATCCCGTCGTGGAAAGGCGGCGCGTGCGGCCCGAGCGGTTCGAGAGCGTGAGCGCGGAGAATTTCACGCCCGCCTGCGCATCCACGTAGACGCGAAGCGCGGAAACGATGCCGTCGTGCGCGTGCTCGAAGACGCTGTAGCCGAAGCCGTGCCGCGTGACATAGGGACCGGCTCCCGGGCACGGCAGCGGCGTGGGCGACCAGAACTCGCCGCTCTCCTCGTCGCGGATGTAGAGCGCCTCGCCGCAACCATCGGTCACCGCGTCGTTGCTCCACGGCGTGAGGCGGAACTCGTGCGCGTTCTCGCTCCACGTGTAGGCGGACCCGCTTTCGGAGACCACGGTGCCGAAGGCTTCGTTGGCGATCACATTCACCCACGGCGCGGGTGTCACGCGCTGCTCGCGGGGCGTTGTGCCGATGACGTATTCGCGGCCGTCGGGCGTGAAGCCGCCCAGGCCGTTCGACAGGAGGAGCGTTTCTGCGGGCGGCGTGCGCCCGCTGGCCCTGGCGCGCGAACCGGAGAAGCGGGTGGGCGCCAGGTGCGGCCCGCGCGGCTCCGGGCTCACACGGCCCACTTGCTCGGCGAGCGTGCCGCGGCGATCGCTCACGATGATCCGCGCCACGGACTGGAAGAGGGTGCGGTCTTCCTCCGCGATCTGCTCGGCGCGGCGCACGAAGATCCCGCCGGGACGGTCGACCACGTGCGCCTCGACGCCCGCCGCGATGAGCCCGAGGATCTGCTCCTGCAACAGCTGCCGGTATCCCGCGTGGTCCTCGTTCCAGATGACGAGGTCCACCGCGAGCCCCTTCAGGCGCCAGTACGCGTGTGCCTGCACCATCTGCCGGACGAGCTCGATGTTGGATGCGTCGGCCACCTGCAGCAGCACGATGGGCAGGTCGCCCGAGATGGCATAGCCCCAGAGGCCCGACTGGCCGCGGCGGTTCTGCAGCAGCACCGCGGGCGCGGCCCGCAGCGACGGGTGCGCGAAGAGGACGCGGCCGGCGAGGCGCGCGTAGAGCTGCGCATCCGACTCGCTGGCGTTGATCTGGCGCAGCGTCACACGGTTGTGCGTCCACGCGAAGTCGAACACGCGATCGGCGAGGTTGCGGTCGCGGTACTTGCCGGCGAGCGCCACGCACGCCTCGCGCGAATCGCCCATGCCGGTGACCATGTCGACGGTGGCGGATTGCTCGGGTGCCAGCAGGATGCGCTGGCGCACCGCGACGATCGGATCCAGCACGGAGCCCTCGCTGCCCGAAAGCCGGCCGGGCTCTCGCAGCGCGCGGGGAGCGGCGAGCGAGCCGCCGCGGCCGATGAAGCGGGCACGGTCCGTCTCGCACGAAACCTCCCGCACCTCGGCGCCGTGCACGGCCATGAGGTGGAACATCCACGGAACGGGCTCTTCCGCCGAGCGCGGACGGCGGCTGCAGACGATCGCCTCGCATTTGCCCACGATCTCCGTACGCACGAAGAGGTTGCCGAACGCGGGATGCATCGCGTCGGCCGCGGGGGGTGCCAGGACCACCTCGGCGTAGCTCGTCACCTCGATCAGGCGCGGCACGCGCGAACGGTTGGTCACGCGCACGCGGCGCAGCTCGATGTCGTCCTCGGGCGAGACGACGATCTCGGTGTGGGTCTCGATGCCGTGGTCGCTGCGGCGGAACTCGACGCGCGCTTCCGAGAAGATCGCCTCGTACGAGTCGCCGCGTGCGCGCGTCGGCTGGTGCGCGGTCGACCACGTTGCGGCGCTCTCGACGTCGCGAAGGTAGCAGAAGGCGCCCCACGGATCGCACGTGCCGTCCTCGCGCCAGCGCGTGACCGCGAGGTCCTTCCAGCGGCTGTATCCGCCGCCCGCGTTCGTGACCATCACGTGGTAGCGGCCGTTCGAGAGCAGCTGCACCTCGGGTGTGGCGGTGTCGGGACCGGCCAGCACGCGCATCGGCATCTCGGAGGCCGCGGCGGGGGCCTGGGCGTCGAAGGAGCCCGCCGTCTGCGAATAGAGCGCGGTGGGCCTCGGCACCTGCTCCTGCAGCAGCAGCATCGTGGCCTGGAAGAGCGGATCGGAGGCGAAGCGCCTCTGCATCGGGGCCGCGTGGAGCGCGCCTCCGATCGCGACGAGCGCCATCGCCTGGTGGTGCGCCATGAAGGAGCGCACCACGGCGCTCGACTGCCCGCGGGGCACGCGCGCGCGCGTGTAGTCGATCGCCTCGTGCAGGCCGAAGGCGCCCTCGAGCCCCAGGTCGGCGAGCCGCCGGAGGTTCGCGCACGCCGCGCGCGGGGCCACCATGAGTGCCAGGGCCGACGCGTAGGGCGCCACGACGAGGTCGTCGCCCAGGCCGCGCTTGAGCCCGAGGCCGGGCACGCCGAAGGCGCGGTACTGGTAGTTGAGCGCCACGTCCACGGCGTAATAGCCGGATTCGGACATGCCCCACGGCACGCCGCGCTCCCGGCCGTACGCGACCTGGCGGCGCACCGCGGCGCGGCACGTCTGCTCGAGGAGCGTGTCCTCGTACGCGGGCATCACCAGCAGCGGCATGAGGTACTCGAACATCGAGCCGCTCCAGGACAGGAGCATGGGCTCGCCCCCGGCGCTGGTGAGGACGCGGCCGAGGGCGAACCAGCTTTCCTGCGGCAGCTCGCCCCGGGCGATCGCGACGAACGTGGCGATGCGTGCCTCGGAAGCGAGCAGGTCGTAGAAGCTCGCGTCGCGCCGGTGCTCGGACACGTTGTAGCCGATCGCGAGGAGCTGGCGCGCGTCGTCGAAGAGGAAGCCGTAGCGCATTTGTGCCAGCTCGTCCGCCTGCCGTGCGAGGCGCTCGATCTCGTGCAGGCGCGCTAGCGCGTGCCGGCCGCGATCGTCGGCGAGCGTTGCGAGCTCGCGCAACGTCGCGTGCCCGGGCTCCGGCGCAAACCGCGTGAGCTCGCCCAACATGTCGTCGCATTGCAGCGCGAAGGCTTCCGCCCAATCGGTCTCGATGCCGTTGGGCGCGCCCTTCGCCGCCGCGCGCGCGAGGCCTGCGAGCTTTCCCAACGCCGCCGCTGTTGGCGGCGAGGCACGCGCCGCATCCAGCGCCGCGGCGAGCGCGGCATCGTCCGCGAGGGCCGACGTGTCCTGCAGTCCCTGCCAGACGCGTGGCGGCAACACGGGCGCCTCGCCCATCGCGATGAGGCCCGCGCGCAGCGTGAGGAGGTGGGCGGCGAGGTTGCCGCTATCGACCGATGAGACGTAGAGCGGCAGCAGGGGCTCGAGCGTCTGCGTGTCGTACCAGTTGTAGAAGTGTCCCTCGTAGCGCTTGAGCGACTGCAGCGTCGAGAGCGTGGCGGCGACGCGCTCGAGCACCCGCCCCGGCGAGAGGTACCCGAAGTCGTACGCGGAGAGCGTGGCGAGGAGCGATAGGCCGATGTTCGTGGGCGAGGTCCTGCGCGCGAGCACCGCAACCGGCTCCTGCTGGTAGTTGTCGGGCGCGAGCCAGTGGTCGGCGGCGCCCACGAAGCGGTCGAAGAACGCCCAGGTCTTGCGCGCAATCCTCCCCAGGAACGCGGCATCCGCGGCGGTCAGGGGAGGCTCGCGCGCCGCGCGCGGGCGCCCGAGCCACCAGGCGATGGCGGGAGAAGCGAGCCACGCAACGAGGAACGGCGCGGCGGGTACCAGTGCCTCGGGGCGCGCGAATGCGATGTACGCCATTCCGGCGACGGCGATGCCCGGGCCGATCCACATCGACCGGAATGCCGCCACCAGGGCATGGCCCTCGCGCCCGGCCCGGGACCGTTCGAGCGCGCCGGAGGCGGTCCATTCGAGCAGGCGCGAGCGCGTCATCAGCATGCGCACCGCGGTGCGCGCGATGGCCGCGGCGCTGTAGAGCGCCTCGTACGGCAGGCAGGCAAGCGCGAACGCCGTGCCGCCGAGGTCGCTCGCGAAGGCGTGCATCGACGCGGCGAGGTGACGCCGCAGCGGCGCCTCGGTGGGCTTGCGCAGCAGGCGCGTGATCCCTGCCAGCACAGCCGGAATGGCATGCAGCGCCAGGACCGCGGCCGTCCAGAGCCACGGCATGGGAAGCACGCTCCACCCGGCCAGCAGCAGGAGCACGGAGGCGGGCGCCACGAGGCTGCGCCGCAGGTTGTCGAGGATCTTCCACTGCGAGAGGTGCGAAAGCGGGTTGCGCCGTGATGCCGCATCCGCGCCCTCGCCCACCGGCACGCGTGGCAGCAGCCAGTGCGCGATCTGCCAGTCGCCGCGGATCCAGCGATAGCGCCGTGCCGCGTCGGCACGGTATTGCGACGGATACTCCTCGTAGAGCTGCACGTCGGAGAGCAGCCCCGAGCGCGCGTAGCAGCCTTCCAGCAGGTCGTGGCTCAGCACCTGGTTGTCGGGAAAGCGTCCCTTGAGGCAGGCCTCGAACGCATCGACGTCGTAGATGCCCTTGCCGATGAAGGAGCCTTCCGCGAACACGTCCTGGTAGACGTCGGATACCGCGCGCGTGTAGGGATCGATGCCGGGCTCGGCGGCGTACAACCGTGCGTAGCGCGACCGGTTCATGCCGGGAATGCTGGAGCCCATGCGCGGCTGCAGGATGCCGTAGCCGGCGGTGATGCGCCGCAGCCGCTCGTCGAGGACCGGGCGGTTCAGCGGATGCGCCATGGCGCCCGCCAGCTCGCGCGCGGTCCCGCGCGGCAGCTGCGTGTCGGCGTCGAGCGTGATCACGTAGCGCACGGCGGCGAGCTGGCCCGTGTCGCCCACCACGAGGGCGAACTCCTCCTTCGCGCCGCCGCGCAACAGCGCGTTCAGCTCGGCCTGCTTGCCGCGCTTGCGCTCGAACCCCATCCAGCAGCGCTCCCCCGGGTTCCAGCGCCGCGCACGATGGAAGAGGAAGAACGTGTCGCACGCGTACTTGCGGTTCAGCGCCTGCACCTGCGCGCGGGCGAGGACGAGCAGCTCCGCGTCCTCGGGGAGGGTTTCGTGCGCGGCGTCGCGGAAGTCGGTGAGGAGGGCGAACGAGAGATTCGCGTCGCGATTGCCGAGGAACCGCACCTCGAGCGCTTCCACCAGCGACTCGATCTCCGCGGCGCTCGCGAGCATCGCCGGGACCACGGCGAGCGTGCGTGAATCCGCCGGGATGCCGTTGGAGAAATCGAGCCGCGGCAGCGCGCGTGGCGCGACGACGGCGGCCGCGACGCGATTCACGAGCGCGACGGCAAGCTGGGTCGCGGCGACGAAGCCGAGCAGGCCGGCCAGCGCAGCGACGACGTCCGGAACGCCGCCTGCGTGCGCCGCGCGCTGGAATCCGAGCCCGATCGCCACCGCGATGAGGGCCACCGCGCCCACGTAGAGCGGCAGCGCGATCCTGTGGGCAAGCCTCGCCACGCGTTGCGCCGGCCCGATGCGCAGGTGCAACGCGCGCTCGAGGCCGGGCAGGCCGGCGTCGATGAGGTAGAACCCTACGTGCGCCATGCGGGCATCGGAGGCCCCTTCGCCCGGTGCTCGCGCGCGCGCCTCGGCCGCGAGACGCACCGCCTCGTGCGCGACGTGCGCCTCGGCGAGCCCGCCCGAGCGCGCGAGCCGCTCGACCACGTGGCGGTACTGGTCGCGCGTCGCGAACTCCATCGCGCCGTACACGGGGTCGGCCCGAAGCTCGCGCTCCACCACGCTCATCGCCTCGACGAACTCGCGCCAGTCCATCGTCGCGAGCGCGCGCAGGCCGCCGATGCTGTTGCTCATCGAGAGCTGGTCGGCCGCCTGCTCCTGGGTCTCCGAATGGACGATCTGCTCGATGGTGGCGCCCGATTCGGCGAGGCGTTCCTCGATCCACGTGAGCGGCATGGCGAGCGCGCGGCTCTGTCCCTGCAGCCGGCGCGCGAACTCCGCCACGAAGGAGCTCGCCATCGGAGGGTCCGAGCGGGCCATGTCGGCCGTCACCAGCACGAGGCTCTTCGGGTCACGCCCGGCCACGTCGAGCATGCGCTCGGCCCAGGTGCGCGCATCCTCGCGCTGCACCGTGCCCGCGGCCACGCGCGCCGCGACCCGGCGCAGGTTCTCGATGAGGGCGAGGCGCAGCATGATCGGAATCGCCCAGAGCTCGCCGATGTCGAGCGCCGTGACGCCCTGGTATGCCGACACGAAGCGCCGCAACCCGTCCGGGTCCACGTGGCCGTCGCCGTGCGCGACCGCCTCCACGGCGATGTCGTAGGCGCGCGGCAGCCCCGCCGACGGGCCGCTCGCGAGGCGCGGCAGCTCGCGGCTGTACGCCTTGGGCAGGTGGCGCTTCGCGGTGCGCACCTGGTCCTCGACGAGGTAGAAGTTGTCCAGGAGCCATTCGGCCGCGGGCGCGAGGCGCTGGTTCGCCTCGAGCGCGGATTTGAGCTCCGCGCCGATCGCCAGCAGCGCATGCTGGTTGTCGGAGAGCCGCGCGAGCAGCCGGTCGGGCGCGCGCCGTGCGTGCAGGCGGTGGCTCGCGGCGAGGACCGGTCCGTGGCGTTCCATCCGCTCGGCGCTGAAAAGCTCCGCGCGCAGCGGGGGGCCCGATCCGTTTTCGGTTCTCACCTCCGCACGCTACGGGATCGGTTGGCCGGAGTATGTGCGGAAGCGTACACAGGGATAACGCTGAACGTGCCCTGGGGCACAATGGAGGGATGGCTTCGCCTCGCGACAACCACCTGCTCGCCACGCTTTCCGCGGCCGAGCTCACGAACATCGGCCAGTATCTCGAGCCGGTGGAGATGGAGCTGGGCGACGTCGTCTACGAGTCGGGCCGCGAGCTCTCCCACGTGTACTTCCCGACCACCGCCATCGTCTCGCTCCTGTACGTGCTCGAAAGCGGCGCCTCGGCGGAGATCGCGATCGTGGGGCGCGAGGGCGTGGTCGGCGTGTCCATCTTCATGGGCGGGGCCACGACCCCGAACCGCGCGGTCGTGCAGAGCGCGGGCGGCGCCTACCGGATGCCCGCGCGCGTGATCCAGGACGAATTCCGCCGCGGGGGCACGATGCAGCACCTGATGCTGCGCTATACGCAGTCGCTGCTCACGCAGATGGCGCAGACGGCGGTGTGCAATCGCCACCACTCCGTGGACCAGCAGCTTTGCCGCTGGCTGCTCTTCAGCATCGACCGCCTCGACGTTCCCGAGATCGCGACGACGCAGGAGCTCATCTCGAACATGCTCGGCGTGCGCCGCGAAGGCGTGACCGAAGCCGCGGGCAAGCTGCAGAAGGCGGGCGCCATCAGCTACCGCCGCGGGCACATCAAGGTGCTCGATCGCGCGGCACTCGAGAGCCTGTCGTGCGAGTGCTACCAGGTGGTGCGGCGCGAGACCGAACGGCTGCTCCCCTTCGTCGCGCCGCACTGATGGATCAAGGCTGGCATCGAGCGAGCCGCGGTACGAGTCAACTCACGCAATAGCCCTTCGTAGCCGCGTCCCCCTGAGCAGCAGCAACGCGATGGCCAGGTTCACCGCGTTCCAGGCAAGGCCATTGAGGAACGCAGCGCGGTAGGACCCGGTCAGGTCGAATATCCGGCCCGACATCCAGCCGCCCAGCGCCATCCCGACCAGCGTGCACATGATCACCGCGCCCACGCGCGCACCCGCCTCGCGCGCGGGGAAGTGCTCGCGCACGATGATCGCGTACGAAGGCACGATCCCGCCCTGGAAGAGGCCGAAGAGGATCGAGATCACGTAGAGCGAGGCCATCCCCTGGAAGGGGAGGAAGAGCATCAGCGCCACGCCCTGCAGCGCGGAACCGAGCAGCAACGTGCGCAAGCCCCCGATGCGATCGCAGATCCAGCCGGAGGCGAGCCGGCTCACGATGCCGAAGCCGAGCATCAACGCGAGCATCTGCGAGCCGCGCGCGGGGCCGTATCCGAGGTCCGCGCAATAGGCCACGATGTGGACCTGCGGCATCGACATCGCGACGCAGCACGCGAGCCCGGCGATGCAAAGCAACGCTTGCGCGGCGGCCGGAGCGAGGCCGAACGGCCGGGCAGCGTCGGCCGGCGCGCTCGAGGCCGCGCGCCCGGTGTCGAGTTGCGGAGGTCGTTGCCGCATCGCCAGCGATAGCAGCAGCATCGCGACGCCGCAGAAGATGCCCAGGCCCACGTACGTGGCGCGCCAGCCCGCACGCTCCACGAAGTGCTGCACCACCGGCGGCCAGATCGCCCCTCCCAGGTAGTTGCCGCTCGCGCAGACCGCAACCGCGATGCCCCGGCGCTTCACCCACCAGAGCGACGTGTCCGCGAGCAGCGGCGAGAAGGTGACCGAGCTTCCAAGCAGGCCCATGAGGACGGCGTGCGCCACGGTGAACGTGGTGATGTCGTGCGCGTTCGCCGCGAGGAGATACCCCGCGAAAAGGGAGACCGCGCCGACCGCGATGGGAAGGGGCAGGCCGCGACGGTCCGCGAGCCTTCCCATGAGGAAGCCGCCGATGCCGTAACCGATCATCAGCAGCGAGTAGGGCGTGGAAGCCTGCGCGCGCGCGATGCCGAAATCCGCCTGCACGGCCGGGAGGATCACCGGCACCACGTACATGGCGCTCGCGCCGATGGTCATGATGGCGAGCGTCGCCATCAATCGGCGGAAGGCCTCGCGCGAATCGGGCCGCGGCGAGGCATGCGTCGTCATTGCGTCGAACAATCGGGGCTACTCGATCCGCTCCAGCACGAACCACGGAATGACGCGGTTGTGCGACGCCGCGATCACGGCCACCTGCCCCGGAGTGACGTCGATCGACTCGGGGAACACGTACGCGCAGCGCTGCCAGTTCGACACCGCGGACTTTACGGCGGGATGGTTCTCGAACATCACGTCGCGGTCCATCTCCAGCCGTATCCACTGGATGACGCCGTGGCAACGGCCGGCCTTCGTGACCGGAATGCGCAGGGTTTTGGCCTCCGGCGGATAAGTGGCGGCGGCCTCGAAATCGAAGCGGAAGCCGACGGTATCGTCGCTCAGCATCTCGACATCGAGGTCGTCGCGGCGGATCTGCTGCTTGTCCGGCACGAGCGAGTTGAAGTGCTCGAGCTTGAAGCCGAACGAATCCTGGACCTTGAGGTTCCTGCCGAGGTCGTCGCCGCCGAAGAGCGCGACCATGATGCTGCCTGCGGCGGGAATGACGCGTCCGCCGGGCTTGAGCAGGCGGCGCTTCGCATCCTCGATCGAGGGCAGCACGTGCTCCCCGATGAGCTCGCTCGAGAAGATCTCGGAGACGAGGATGTCGGCCTGCCGCGGCACGTCGCCGCCGACGGTGATGTCGTTGGAGCGCTTGGCAATCACCTTCACGGTTTTCTCGAAGCCATTGTCGGCAACGATGCGCTGCGCGGCATCGGCGATGATCGGGACGGCCTCGCACGTGGTCACGAGCTTCGCCCCGAGCCTGGCCGCCATCATCGCCAGCAAACCCGATCCGGTGCCGATCTCGAAGACTTCCGATTCCGGCGTGACCGCGGATTGCAGCGCGTCGAAGTAGGCCTTGTTCCGCCGCGGCTCGTTCATCATCGGAACGTGCCATTGCGGCACGAGCGTCGTGAGCGTGGCGTAGGTCCCGAATCTCGCGGCGAGCATGGAGGGCGATGCGGCGAGCGCACTGCGGTATTGCGACAGCGCTTCGTCCATGCGCCCCAGGACCTTCAGCGTGCTGGCGATGTTCAGGTGCGCATCGGCGAAGCCGGGCTTCATCTTCAGCACCCTGCGGAAGCTCGCCAACGCCTCTTCGGAACGGCCGAGGTAATTGAGCGCGATGCCCAGGTGGAAGCAGGTCTCCGCGGAATCGGGATTGAGCTTCAGCGCGCGGCGGAAGCTCGCTTCCGCCTCGTCGAAACGCCCCAGGTCCCCGAGGATGGAACCGAGGTTCGAATGCGCCTCGGGATCAGCAGGCGCCAGCGCGACGGCTTTCTTCATGGGTGCGAGCGCATCCGCGCTCCGCCCTACGTTCTTGAGGATCACGCCGAGCGCCTTCCAGCCGAAAGCCTCCTTCGGACGGCTCACCGTCAGCGCCTGCGCGACCGTCGCCGCTTCCTGGTACTGCCCCTGGGAGACCAGGCGCATGACGGCGTGCATTTCGGGATTGATGTTCTGCATGATCGGGGCAGTGCGAGGTGCGCGTTGGGGATGACGATTGTGTCGTCGCAGGCTTTCGTGAAGCTATCACGCCCGGGCGATTGTCGCATTCGGTAAGACAACCTGGGCCCCGGCCCGCTGCGGCGAATGCCGCGGCCGGGGCGACGGCCACGTGCACGTCATCCCGCACGCTGCAATCGCAGCCGGGGCGACGGCCACGTGCACGTCATCCCGGACGCTGCAATCGCAGCAATGGTCCGGGATCCAATCTTTTCGACCCCGGCAATGTGAAAACCAAAAAAAAACCCGGGCCTTGCGGCCCGGGATATCGAGGGAGCTACTCGATTACCTGAGGGTGATCGTCGAGGTCGCGGCGCCACCGAGCACCGGCGAGCTGGAGAACACCTTCACCTGCGTCGGCTTGGTCGCCCACGTCGTGGTGTCGGTCGGGTCCGTCGGGCCTCCCGGCACCTGCGTCAATTGCAGCAGGTACGTGCCCAGCGTCAGATCCACGACTGCGGTGCCGATGACGCACTTCGGGTTGGCCGCCGTGCCGTTGCAGCTGCCGCCACCGTTGGCCGCATTCAGCGTGCCGTTGTTGTACACGATGGTCAGCGTCTGTCCCTGTCTCACGCTGTCGGCGCCCTGCACGACCCACTTCTGCGTCAGGTTGCCGCCGAAGTTGCCGGCCGCCGTGAAGTCGGCCTTCTGGATCGTGATGGCTTCCGAGCCGGACACGACGATGTTCGCGTTCCCGATGTTCTGGGACACGAGGCCGGACACGCTGACCGTACGGTACGTGAACGTGAACGTACCGGTGCCGGTCGGCGTGAAGGTCACGACGCCGTTGGCCGGCACGGGTTGCGGGCCGAGCTGCGCGGGCCACGTCACGATCTGCGCGTTGGTGATGGCCGCGGCGCCGTCCGGATCGGTGTCGTTGGCGATCACGTTGACGCTGTTCGCCTTGCCCACCACGGCGCCCTGGTTGTCGTCCACGGCCACCGGGAAGTCCGCCACCGGGTTGATCGTGATCGCCATCTGCGCCTGGCCCGAGGTCGAGCCCAGGTACGTGACGGTGTACGTGATGCCGTCGATACCATTGGCGTTCGGGTTCGGCGTGTACGTGATCGTGTTGTTGGCGTTCAGCACGGCCGTGCCGAGGCGCGGCGGCGTGACGATGTTCACCGTCGCACCCGCCGGGATCGGCGCCCCGTTCAGCGTGTCGTTCGCGAGCGGAGCGAACGTCGGCGGTGCCGCGCAGCTGGTCGCCGGCGTCGAGCTGCAGTCCTCGAACATCGTGAAGCTGTCGTTGACCGCGACCGGCGGAGTGCCGCCACCCGCGATGCCGACCTTGGTCGTCACGATGAGGCTCGCCGCGCCGCCTTCCGACGAGTTCACCGTCAACACCGCCGGCGGAGCCGCGAGGGGTGCGATGGTGAGCGCGCCGCCGACCAGCGGACCGTAACCCGCCGCGGTGAGCGAGGCCGGGACCGCCGTGTCCGTCGAGTTCGCGTTGATCTGCAGCGAACCGCCGTTCTGCGGCGTGTAGACCGCGCCGGACGAGCCCTGCACGGCCGTGATCGCGACTTCGTCGACCACCGGCACGTTGTAGAACGTGGGCGTGACCACGCCCGCCGCGTTCACCGAGGTCTGGTCGACGACGCACACGGAGGTGGGCACGGCAGCCGGATGCGCCTGGCCCCAGAACTTCGTGTCCGCGTTGACCATCTGCGTCTGCGTCACGCCGGCCGGAACGCTGAAGGGCGGCAGGACCGCACCGGTGTTCGGGTCGATCGTGCCGGCGCAAGGCGCCTCATAGAAGCTCACGATGGGGAACGTGGGAACCGGTGTCGGCTGCGCGGGCAGGCGGGCGTTCACCGTCGGCGTACCCGTGGCCATCACGTCGAGCTTGATGCCCGTCGGGCTTCCGGCCACCGGGTTCGCGTAGCTGGCGCGATCCACCGTCACGTTCTCGGGCAGCGCGCCGGCCAGGAGCCGGCCCGTGGTGTTGAAGTTCTGCTGCGTGATCGACCAGCCGTTGGGGCCTTCGACGCGCAGGATGTTGTGGTTGTACGTGACGCCGTCGTTGCCGACGAAGGGCGGCAGCGGGCTGCCCGTGACCGGTCCGATACGGCCCGGATCGGCGATGTACTTCTTGCCCGTGCCCGGGTAGGGCTTGGCGCCGCCGGCGTTCACCAGGATGTCGTAGTACGGATCCTGGCCCGGCTGCAGGTCCGGGATCGGCGGCACTTCGGCGCCGCCCGGGGTGGGCGAGGGCAGGAGGAAAGGACCGATGTCGGTGCCCAGCGTGCACGTGAACGTGCCGACGCAGGCGAGGCCGACGTCATCGGTGAAGAAGATGCGGTCGCCCGCGGCCACGTTGCTGAACGTCCATTTGCCGTACGGGTGGTAGACCGTGTACGTGCCCGCGAACGGAACGTTCGTGATGAAGATACGGATGCGGCCGAACGTCAACTGCTGCCCGGGGATCACCTGGGAGCCGTTGGCGAACGAACCTTCGACCGCGATGATGAGGCGCGCTCTCGTGGTCGCATCCTTCGCGAGCGCCACGGCGTCGTGATAGAAATGCTCGATGAAGAAGGTGTTGGGGAACGTTTCCGGGAACACGGGTCCGGGCGGGATGAGCGTGCACCATCCGTTCGTGAGCTCGGTCTGGTTCATCAGCGAGCAGAACTCCATCGTGATGCCGCTCTTGTCCTGGAACCACGAGGGGAAACCGCCCACGGCGGGACTGGTGTCGATGGGGCCCATGCGCTCGAGGGCGGCATGCGCGCTGAACGGACTGAGGGCTGCTGCGGCGATCAGCGCCGCGACTCCCCTTTTCAGGTTAGGCGTCTTCATTGTTGAAACTCTCCATGTCATTTGTTGGGGAAACTACTGGTGCGGGTGCGTTGCGTCACGGAGACGCCCACTGCTGAGCAAGGGGACTGCGCCTTGTGTGACCTTGTGCAGATCGCGCTGCATCGTTGTTGTACGTGTGAGCTTTCGCCGAGCTGTCGCTGCGGCCGCCAGCATCACGGCTGCTCGACGCTGCGTGATTTTCGATTCGCTCATGTGACCTCCCTGGTTCCGTGAACCCACGTGGTGGGCTTGCGTCATTCAGCACGCTGCGTGCCAACGCCGAACACACTAAGGAAAGTCAAATGCTTAATGCACCTACCGCCTGCGACACTGCGGCTGCATGTCGCAGGCGCTCTGGGTGCATTGCCCAAAGGCGCGCGGGCACGCGTGGGCAAATCCCCCGATATAAGTTATTGCGCTTGACGAAGTTCAGGCAGGAGCAAGCATGTATATCGCAACGCGATGTATCGTTCGCGCACGAAACAGGCGGCAAACCTTGCGTGAAGCTTCCGGTTATGTCGTGGCACGACGTATCGCGCACAGAGGGAAAGATGGCGCAAGCTTGCGCGAAAATTCCGCGAAGCTTTCGGTAACATTAACTTCGCTGCCGCTGGAGAAAAAAGTCGCGTCGTTATATCGGGCAACGATATATCTGGCATTCGATGAGGGCGGAGAAAACTTACGCGAAGCTTCGGCGTATCAACTTCACGTCCGCGGCGCAGGGCAGTCGGTTATATCGCCTGAACCTTGCGCAAAGCTTCAGGGCGTATCGACTTCGCGGCCGCTGCAATCGTGTTATACCGCCGCAGCCTTGCGCGAAGCTTCGGCGCATCAAGTTCGCGGCTGCTGCGCATGGCAATCGTGTTATATCGCCGCAGCCTTGCGCGAAGCTTCGGCGCATCAAGTTCGCGGCTGCTGCGCATGGCAATCGCGTCACATCGCCGGAAGCTTGCGCGAAGCTTCAGAGAGTATTGGTTCGCGGCCGCTACGCATCACGCCATCGCGTCAAGCCGACCGCTAGGCAACGTTCGAGCAGCCGCGCATCGCCGATTTGCGCCGCGATGCCGTCAAACGCGGCGGTGGGACCCGGCCACCGCAATTGCTCCACGGTGTCGAACAATCGCGCATCCGACCTCAGCGTCGCGAGATCCTTGAAGAGCAGCGCACGCTCCCGATCCTTGCCGAGGACGTTGGCGGGAAACTCCTCGAGCGCACCGTGTTGCGCGATGAGCCGTGCCGCGCCGATGCGTCCTATGC
>DATMJE010000123.1:0-8687 GCA_035553995.1 Usitatibacter sp.
GTACTGCCAGCCATCGACCGTAAAAGCGTGGGACGCAGATGAACACAGATGAACGCGGATAGAAGCCATTCGGGTGTGCCGTGCTCATTGCAACTTGCCCGGTTCACATCGAATTCATTCATCTGTGTTCATCTGCGTTCATCTGCGTCAAGTACTTTGCCTTCCTGCAGCGCCACGATAAAAGCGTGGGACACAGATGAACACAGATGAACACGGATAAAAGCCATTCGGGTGTGCCGTGCCCATTGCACCCGCCCGGTTCACAACGAATTCATTCATCTGCGTTCATCTGCGTTCATCTGCGTCAAGTGCTTTTCCTTAGCGCGAAGAAGTCTCGACCGCCGCCCAGGGAGCAGCGGGGTCGAAACGCGTCATCTTCTCCGCCTTCTGCTTCGTCTGCGGTCCGAGGTCGGCCTGGTAGACCTTCCCATCCTGGTTGACCATGAAAGTCATGATCCCGGAATTGCCGTACTTCGCGGGATAGGCCAGCACGGCGAAGCCGCCGATGCCGCGCCCGCGAACGACGTAGTCGAAGGCGCCGGATTCCGCGTGCTTGCCCTGGCCCTTCAGCATGCGGAAGTTGTAGCCGTGATAGGGCGAGGGGCTTTTCTGCTTGCCGTATCCCTCGTTCGCGGCTTTCACCACCAGCTCGCCCAGCGGGCTGGGCGGCTCGTCCGCCTTCACCGGCCAGTAGAGGCCGTCGTGCTTGCCGGCGCTGCTGGCGAATTTCTGCGCGTACGTCATCACGCCGTCGCCGTCGCGATCCACCGAGGCATATTCGCGCTGCGCGTCCACGATGGCCTCGAGAACCTGGATGGTGCTGAGCTCGTTGCGGCCGATGCGGCGGCGCAGGAGCTCCTCCCTGCCCGCGACGCTGTCGAAGCGCCACCGCCCTTCGCGCTGCACCAGCGGGAACGCGAAGGGGAAGTCCTCCTCGCCGATCGTGAGCGTGGCGTGGTCGCCGTCGGGGACGATCGCGTGCTTCTGCCCGTACTCGGTGGCGAAAGTCTCGGCGGTCGCACGGTCGGCCGTGGCATCGCCGGAGGAGATCCATTCGCCCGCATTGCCGAGCACGGCGAGCATGGCCGCGCGATCGTTCGCTTTCACCGCGGCCACCAGCGCCGACGCCGCCTCTTCCGGTGTCGCGAACGATTTTTCCGCGGAGGCCGCCGCCGCGGCATCGCCCACGCCCACGAGCATCGCGAGCAGCATCACCACGATTCGCGCGATCATGCGCACCTCCCTCGAGCTAGCGGCGCCCACGACCGCCTCCACCGCCGCGCGATCCGCCGCCCGAACGCCCGCCGCCGCCGAGGTTGCCGGAAGACCGCGACGAGCCCACGCTCGAGCTGCCGCGGCTGCTGTAATCGCGCGCCTGTCCGCGGCTGCCGGTGTCGAATGCCGTGGGGCTGCGCACGCCGCTGGTGTCGCGGCCTCCGTAGTCGCGCGCGCCCGAGCCCGCGTTGCTTCCACGCCCCACGTCTCGCGTGGCTGCCGTGTTGCGCCCGCCCGCGTCTCGCGTCGCCGCCGTGTTGCGCCCGCCCACGTCGCGCGAGCCCGCCTCGCCGCGCTGCATCGCCTGGCGCCCCGAATCCGCACGGCCGCGGAAAGCCTCGCGGGAGGCGGCATCCGAGCGCTGGCCGCGGCCGTACTGCTGCGCCACCTTCTGGTCCCGGTACGGCACCCCGCCGCGGTGGTCGACGCGGTGGTTCCAGTTGCCGTTGGAGATGTTGCTGCGGTTGAAGTTGTTGTAGCGGTTCGCGTTGATGTTCACGCTACCTCCGCCCCAGATGACGTTGCCCCAGAGCGCCGCGCCGACCAGCACGCCCGTCGCGAACCACAAGCCCGGCGCATACACGTAGCCCGGCGGGTACCAGTAGTACGGCGGATACGCGGGATAGGGCCACGTGCCATACGCGTACGTGGGATCGTACGTGGGCACGTAGACGACCTCGGGGTTGGTGGGCTCGATGCGAATCACCTGGACGCTGTTCTCGGTCTCCCGGATGACCTTCTGCTCCTTCGTGTCCTTGAGGTTGCCGCTGTCGACCGCCTTCTTGCGCAGCGCCTGCGCCGTGGCCATGACGTCCTGCGGTTGCGCGAGGAAGGCATCGCCCAGCTTGTAGGTCCAGTCGAGCTTCTCGCTCATCATCGTGAGGACCTGCGGCAGCACGGCGAGCGATTTCACCGCCGGCTCCCACGTCTGCGACTGCAGCGCATCCTCGAGCGCCTTGCCCTTGAGGCCGGGATTCGCCTTCACCCAGCGGTCGGCCATCACCACCTCGAGCGGGTATGTCGAGGCCATCAGCACCTGGGCGAGCAACGAATCGGGATAAAGCGCAACGGGTGCGAGGATCTGGTCCAGCTCCTGTTGCGAAAAGGTCTTGCCGCTGCCGGTGGACTGCTGCGAGGGCGAGAAGGGCCCGGGTGACGAAGGCTGGTTCGCCGCGGGAAAGGGTCCCTGCGCCTGCATCGGCAGGGACATCGCGATGCAGAGCACGCCGGCCACCACGGATTTCCAGGACTTCATCGTTCCTCCCGCCGGCCGGCGCAATGCCGACCAGACGCGGTACATTGTCCCCGAACGAACTCACGTGACAACGGCACCTTTGGGCAATCGCCTCCTCGACCTCTACAGGGAATCGACCTATCGCTTCTGCGACGACAGCGGCATCGTCGCGCTGCGCATCGGCGAGCCTTCCGCCGCGCTGCAGGCGCTGATGCAGTCGCGCGGCGTGGCGAGCGCCGCCTACCTCACCGCGTGGAATCCCGGCAGCGAGCCGTTGCCGTTCGAGGCGAACCGTGAACGCAACGACCGCCTGCGTGCGGAGCTGCGCTCGATGGGCTTCGAATACCTCGACGGCGAGGGCGGCAAGGACGAATGGCTCGAGGAAAGCTACCTCGTGCCGGGCATGAGCCTCCAGGACGCGCACGATCTCGCGAGCCGCCATGGCCAGGCCGCGTTCGTCTTCTGCGAGCGCGATGGCGTGCCGGGGCTGGTCATCACCGAGGCAGGCATGGGCACGGTCCAGGATGCGGGCGAATCGCAAGGGGCGATCCGGCCGTGCAGTGCAGCCGACATTCCCGCCATCTTCGAGATCGTCAACGACGCGGCACGTGCGTACCAGCGCGCGATTCCGGCCGATTGCTGGCATGAACCTTACATGCCGCGCGAGGAGCTCGAACGCGAGATCGCCGCGGGCGTCCGCTTCGAGGGCTATGGAGCGTCGGGGCAACTGCTCGGCGTCATGGGCTCGCAGCCCGTGCGCGATGCGACGCTCATACGCCACGCCTATGTGCGCACCGCGCGGCAGGGACAGGGCATCGGCGGCGCGCTGCTGGAGCACCTCGTCGCACGCGCCAGCGGGCGGCTGATGGTGGGCACGTGGGCGGCTGCCGGCTGGGCGATCCGGTTCTACGAGCGCCACGGCTTCCGGCTCGTCTCGCCGGAAGAAAAGGACCGCCTGCTGCGCCGCTACTGGACGGTTTCCGCGCGGCAGCGCGAAGTCTCGGTCGTGCTGGTGATGCAACGCTAGCCAGGCAGCGCGCCACGCTCGCGGTGATCGGCGTGGCGCACGTATTCCAGCTTACGTAGTTTCGCGCATGCCCAGGCTTGCCTGGGCGCATGCCGCCGCATCGGGAACTTGGGGCGCGGCGCGTGATCCTTTCGCCATGGCTCAGGTCTTCTCCGAGCGCGCAGTCCTGCTCCTCAAGGTGGCGGGCATCGCGTGCGTGGGCCTGCTCGCGACGGCGAGCGTCGTCGCCTACCAGCACCTGCAGGGACCGTACTCGCAGGCCGAGGCGCCCGCGCAGCCGATTCCGTTCAGCCACAAGCACCACGTGGGCGACGACGGCATCGACTGCCGCTACTGCCATGACAGCGTGGAGACGGCGTCCTTCGCCGGCATTCCGTCGACGCACGTCTGCATGACGTGCCACTCGCAGCTCTTCACCGACGCGCCGATGCTGGAGCCGGTGCGCCACAGCATCGCCACCGGAGAGCCGTTGCGCTGGATCCGGGTGCACGACCTGCCCGACTTCGTGTACTTCGACCACTCGATCCATGTCCGCAAGGGCGTGGGCTGCATCGAGTGCCATGGCGCCGTGGACCGGATGCCGCTCATGCGCCGCGAGGCGAGCCTCGACATGCAGTGGTGCCTCGAATGTCACCGCAATCCCGAGCCGCATCGCCGTGCGTCGGCGCGGGTCTTCGAGATGCGTCCGACGAGCGTCGTGCGCGCGGAAGGCGGCATGCCCGACACGCCGATCGCCTCCACGCGCCGTCTCACGGATTGCTCCACCTGCCACCGCTGATGGACACGCCATCGCCGCTCTGGCGCTCGCTCGACGAACCCCTCGCGGACTCGCGCGAGGAGGGCGAGGCGGGCCGCGGCATCTTCAACCTCACGCGGCGCGATTTCCTCAAGCTCGCGGCCGCTTCGGCAGCGCTCGCGAGCGCCGGTTGCCGCGGGCCGGTCGAGGAGATCGTCCCCTACGTCCGGCCCGCGGAAGGCGAGCCCGGCGTGCCCCGCTTCTTCGCCACGGCGATGACGCTCGGCGGATGCGCCACCGGCCTGCTGGTCGAGTGCAACATGGGGCGCCCGACGAAGATCGAGGGCAATCCCGCGCATCCGGCGAGTCTCGGCGCCACCGGCGTCTTCGAGCAGGCCGCGATCCTCGAGCTGTGGGACCCGGAGCGCGCCGCGGGAATCGCGCACGCGGGACAGCCTGCCACGCGCGTCGCGATGAAGACAGCGCTGCTCGAAGCGGCGGGCGCGCAGGGTGACGGCCTGCGGATCCTCATGCGGTATTCGAGCTCGCCCACGCTCGCGGCACAGCTCGAGGCGTTGCGTGCACGCTTTCCCGGCATGCGCGTCCACACCTGGGAGCCGTTGCACCGGGACAACTCGCTGGCCGGCGCGCGGCTCGCGTTCGGCCGTGCGGTCGAGCCGGTCTACCGATTCGCGAACGCGGACGTCGTGGTGTCGCTCGATGCGGATTTCGTGGGCGAGGGCCCGGGTCACCTGCGCTACGCGCGCGACTTCATCGCGCGCCGCCGCCCCGGCGACCGCACGCCCATGAATCGCCTGTACGCGGTCGAGTCGTCGCCGACGCTCACCGGCGTGGCGGCGGATCATCGGCTGGCACTCTCGCCCGCAGCCATGACGGCGTGGCTGGTCCGGCTCGCGAGCGCACTGCACGGGGAACAGCACGCCGGCTCGCCCCTGGCCGACGCCGTCGCGGCGGACCTGGCCAGCCATCGCGGCCGGGTGTTGATCGTGCCCGGGGAATCGCTCACGCCGGCCGCGCACGCGCTGGTGCACCGCCTCAATGCCGAGCTGGGAGCCACCGGTTCCACCGTCGATTACATCGAGCCCGTGTGCGGCGACCTCGACTGCACCGAATCGCTGCTCGCGCTGGCGCAGGATCTCGAAGCCGGGCGCGTGAAGGCGCTGCTGGTGCTGGGCGGAAATCCCGTGTACGACGCACCGCGGGAGCTCGAGCTCGCGGAGCTGATCCGCCGCGCGCCGTTCTCGCTGCACCTGGGCCTGCGCGACGACGAGACTTCGGCGGCGTGCGCCTGGCACGTCCCGCAGGCGCACTTCCTCGAGCAGTGGAGCGACACGCGCGCGTTCGACGGCACGGCGAGCGTGGTGCAGCCGGTGGTGGCGCCGCTTTACGGCGGTATCGCGGCGCACGAGCTGTTGGCGGACCTGCTGGGCGCCGTGCAGGGCGGTCCTCGCGACTGGGTCCGCGCCCGCTGGACCGGCGGCGAGGCCGCCGTGGCCGATCGCACGTGGCGCGAGCTGCTGCGCGGCGGCATCGTGCCGGACAGCGCGGCAAGGCCCGTGGCGGTCACCGCGCGTGGGCCTTCCGTGGACGTGCAGGCATCACGCGGCTGGACGCTTCTCTTCCGCGCCGACCCTTCGTTGCGCGATGGCGAGTTCGCCAACAACGCGTGGCTGCAGGAGCTGCCGCGCTCGCACTCGAAGCTCACGTGGGACAACGCGGCCTGCGTGAGCCCAGGAGCGGCGGCAAAGCTCGGGGTGAAGACCGGCGATCTCCTCGACATCACCGCCGGCGATGAGCGCTTGCGCGCTCCCGCATGGGTGCTCCCCGGGCAGGACGAGGACACCATCACGCTGCCGCTGGGCTATGGCCGGCAGCGTGCCGGCAAGGTCGGCAATGGCGTCGGCTTCGACGCGTATCGGCTGCGGCACGCCCATGCGCCGTGGTGGCGCGAAGCAAGCGAGGTGCGCAAGGCCGAGGGCTCCCACGACTTCGCCACGACGCAGAACCATGCACGCATGGAAGGCCGCGAGCCGGTGCGGCGCTTCGACGTCGCCGCGGTCATCGAGGGACGGCAGCTTCCGCACGTCGAGGACGAGCCGTCGCCGGAGACGCTGTATCCGGAATGGACCTACGACTCGTACCGCTGGGGCATGGTGGTGGACCTCACCGCCTGCATCGGCTGCAACGCGTGCACCATCGCCTGCCAGGCCGAGAACAACATCGCCACGGTCGGCAAGGAGGAGGTGGCGCGCGGCCGCGAGATGCACTGGATCCGCGTCGACCGCTATTACGAGGGCCCGCCGGAGAAGCCGCGCACCTATTTCCAGCCGGTGCCGTGCATGCAATGCGAGAACGCGCCCTGCGAGCCGGTCTGCCCCGTGGGCGCCACCGTGCACGACAGCGAAGGCATCAACGTGCAGGTCTACAACCGCTGCGTCGGCACGCGTTTCTGCTCCAACAACTGCCCGTACAAGGTGCGGCGCTTCAACTTCCTGCACTACGCGAAGCGTGACGGCGAGCCGCCGCTCGATGCACGCAACCCGCAGGTGACGCTGCGCATGCGCGGCGTGATGGAGAAGTGCAACTACTGCCTGCAGCGCATCACGCGAGCGCGCATCGAGACCGGGCGCGAGGGGCGGCGCATCGCCGATGGCGAGGTAGTGACGGCCTGCCAGGCGGCGTGCCCCACGCGCGCCATCACCTTCGGCGACATGAACGACCCGCAAAGCGCAGTCAGCCTCGCCAAGCGATCGCGGCTCGATTACGCGCTCCTGCACGAGCTCGACACCCGGCCGCGAACGACCTACCACGCGCGGGTCGCCAACCCGAATCCCGGCGTGAAGGACGCGTGAGATGAGCCAGCCGCTGCTCTCGCCGCGCTGGGGCTACGGGAGCGTCACCGACAAGATCGCGGACATCGTCCTGCGGCGTCCCACGCACTGGATCTGGGGCGCGGGCCTGATCCTGACGGGCCTCATGTCGGCGTTCTTCTTCGGCGCGATGGGCTACCTCTTCACCATCGGCATCGGCATCTGGGGCGTCAACATCCCCGTCGCGTGGGGATTCGCCATCGGCAACTTCGTCTGGTGGATCGGGATCGGTCACGCCGGCACGTTCATCTCCGCGTTCCTGCTGCTGCTGCGGCAGAAGTGGCGCAACTCCATCAACCGCTTCGCCGAGGCGATGACGCTCTTCGCGGCGGGCATCGCGGGGCTCTGGCCGATCCTGCACCTCGGGCGCCCATGGTTCGCGTACTGGCTGGTGCCTTATCCGAGCGTGATGAACTACTGGCCGCAGTGGCGCAGCCCTCTCGTGTGGGACTTCTTCGCCATCTCGACCTACCTCATCGTCTCGCTGGTCTTCTGGTACGTGGGCCTGATTCCGGATCTCGCGACCCTGAGAGATCGCGCCCACTCGCGCGTGAAGGCGATGGTCTACGGGTTCTTCGCGCTCGGATGGAGAGGCGAGGCGCGCCACTGGGTGCGCTACGAGACGGCTTATCTCCTGCTTGCGGGACTCGCGGCGCCGCTGGTGGTCTCCGTGCACAGCATCGTCTCGCTCGACTTCGCCGTGGGGAACACGCCCGGCTACCACTCGACGATCTTCCCGCCTTATTTCGTGGCGGGCGCGCTCTACTCGGGCTTCGCCATGGTGCTCACGATCGCGATCCCGATGCGGCACTTCTTCCGGCTGGAGGAGTTCATCACGCCGCGGCACCTCGACAACGCGGCGAAGATCATGCTCGCGACCGGCCTCATCGTGGCCTACGGCTACTGCATGGAGGTCTTCACCGCGTATTACAGCCAGGACCCGTACGAGATCGCGATGGTGGAGAACCGGTTCTTCGGACCCTATGCGTTCGTCTACTGGGGCGTGATCGTGTGCAACGTCGTGATCCCGCAGCTCCTCTGGTGGCGGCGGACGCGGCGCTCCGTGGCGGCGCTCTTCGCGCTGAGCCTCGTGATCCAGCTCGGCATGTGGAGCGAGCGCTTCATGATCGTGGTCTCGAGCCTCAGCCGCGATTTCCTGCCGTCGTCGTGGGGCATCTTCGTGCCGACCTTCTGGGACGTCTCGATGCTGGTGGCCTCCATCGGCTTCTTCGCGTTCCTGTTCCTCGTGTTCCTGCGCGTGCTGCCGGCGATCACCATCTTCGAGATGCGGAAGCTCGTGCGCGAGGAGAAGGAGGGCGAAGCCTCGTGAGCGCCACCTACGGACTGATGGCCGAGCTCGCGAGCGCGGACGAGCTGCTCGCGGGGGCCGCACGCGCGCGCGAGGCGGGCTTCCGCGGCGTGGAGGCCTATTCGCCATTCCCCATCGAGGGGATGGGAGAAGCGATCGGCTTCACGCGCTCGCGCGTGCCGCTGGCGACCCTCCTGGGCGGCGTGGCGGGCGGC
>DATMJE010000124.1:0-4358 GCA_035553995.1 Usitatibacter sp.
CGTAAGCGACGAGTACGCGCGCAGGAAGCCCACCCGATAGCCGTAGATGCCGATGTGGCGGTACGCGGGCAGGCCGGGCGGCAGGGTCTCGCGCGAGATCGCGAACGCATCGCGCGCATAGGGGATCGGCGCGCGCGAGAAATACTGCGCGATGCCCTCCTCGTCCATCACTACCTTCACCACGTTGGGGTCGAAATAGGTCGCCGCATCGTGAACCGGGTGCGCTGCAGTGGCGATGGAGGCTTCGGGACGCCGCGCGAGCTCGCGAGCCACGGCCCGCACGAGCTCCGGATCGATGAGCGGCTCGTCGCCCTGAACGTTGACGACGATCTCGTCGTCTGCGAGCCCCAGCAGGTGCACGGCCTCCGCAAGGCGGTCGGTGCCGGTCTCGTGCAACGCGGATGTCATGCAAACGCGCCAGCCGAGCGCGGACAACGCCGCGGCGATGTCCTCGTGGTCGGTTGCGATCACCACTTCCGCGGCACCGCTCGCCTTCGCGCGCTCCGCCACCCAGGCCACCAGCGGCCGGCCCGCGACGTCCGCGAGCATCTTCCCCGGCAGGCGCGTGGACTTCATGCGCGCCGGGATGATGGCGGTGAAGCGAGGGTGCTCCACGGCGCGCGGCCGCGGCCTCAGGGCTCTTCCTCGGGACCGAGCGTGCGCGCCTCTTCCTCGAGCATCACGGGAATGTCGTTGCGCACCGGGAAGGCCAGGCGATCGGCCTTGCAGATGAGCTCCTGCACGTCCTTCTTCCACACGAGCGGCCCCTTGCACAGCGGGCAGACCAGGATTTCAGTGAGCTTGGGATCCATCGGGCAGGCTCCGGCGCGTGCGCGCAAGGCGGGTGAGGAGGAACTCGGTGAAGGCGGGCGGCAGCACCGCCTCGACGCGCATGGACCACATGCGCCCATCGGCGAACGCGGCGCATTTTACGGCATCCTTCTCCGTCATGACGACGAGGTCCGCGTCGAGCAGTCGCAGGTCCGAGGCCTGGTAGGCATAGTGGTCGGGAAAGGCATGCCCACGCGCCGTGATGCCGAGCCGGCGCAGGTGCGCGAAGAAGCGCGCCGGCCGGCCGATCCCGGCCACGGCGGCAACACGCGCGCCGCGCGCGAGGAGCGCGAACTCCGCGGCGTTCATCTGCCGGCCCTGCGCGAGGGCGACGAAGCGTTCGCCGGCGAGCTGCATGCTGAAGTGCGGCACCGCGGAGAAGGGCGCGGCCGAGCCCCCATGCACGACCACCGCGTCGACGCGTTGCAGCCGCTTCACCGGCTCGCGCAGCGGTCCCGACGGCAGCAGCAGCCCGTTGCCGAAGCCGTGCTCGCCATCCACGACCGCGATCTCGATATCGCGTCCCAGCGCGTAATGCTGCAGGCCGTCGTCGCTCACGATCGCATTGCATTCGGGGTGGTCGGCGAGGAGCGCGCGCGCGGCCGCGGGCCGATCGGGCGAGACATACACGGGCACGCCCGAACGCCGCGCGATCAGCACCGGCTCGTCGCCGAAGAGCTCGGGCGTGGCCACGTCGGGCAGCACGCGCACGACGCCGCTGGGATCCTGCTCGCGCGGCGGCACGCGCCCGTACCCGCGCGCCACGACACCGGGATTCCAGCCGTGGCGTTGCAGGATCTCCACGATCGCGAGCACGAGCGGCGTCTTGCCGGTGCCGCCGGCGGTGATGTTGCCCACCACGATGACCGGTATCTCCGAGCGCCAGATCGGCAGGATGCGCCGGCGATAGAGAAACCGCCGTGCCGCCGCGACGGCCATGTACACCAGCGTGAGCGGCAGGAATATCAGCGCCCCGCCGCCCAGCTTTTCCCATTCGCCCTCGAGCCACGCGCGCATCTTGCGCCTTGTGCCTTGCGCCCGGTCTAGCGCCGCTGCGTGGTGAACGAGATGTGGTTGAAGCCCGCGAGGCGCGCCGCCTCCATCACGTTGATCACGTCCTGGTGCCGCGCGGCCGCATCCGCGCTGATGGCGACGATGGGCTCCTTCGCGCCCTTGGCGGCGTCGCGCAGCGCGCTGGAGAAGTTCTGCGGGTTGCCGTAGCTCACGGTCGTTCCGTTGATCGCGTACTTGCCGTTGGCATCCACCGCGACCGTGATCATCTGCGGCTTGTCGGTCGCGCGCTCGGCGGAGGCTTCCGGCAGGTTGATCTGCAGCTCGGCGAAGCGGCTGTACGTGGTGGTGAGGAACAGGAAGATCAGGATGACGATGAGGACGTCGATCAGCGGGATCAGGTTCACCTCCGGATCCTCGCGCGTGCGGCGACGCCGGAAGTTCATGCGCGGCGCTCGCCGTGGATGACCTCGATCAGCTTGATCGCCTGGCTTTCCATCTCCACCACGAGGACATCCACGCGGTTGCGGAAGTGGCGATAGAAGATCACCGCGGGAATGGCCACACCGATGCCGAAAAGCGTGTTGTACAGCGCGACCGAGATGCCGTGCGCGAGCTGCGCCGGGTTGCCCCCGCCCGTGGCGGGATTCTGCGAGCCGAAGATCTCGATCATGCCGACGATGGTGCCGAAGAGGCCCAGCAGCGTGGAGATGGTGGCGATCGTGCCCAGGGTGTTCAGGAAGCGCTCGAGCTCCAGGCCCGCGCTGCGTCCGGCGTCCTCCACCGCGTCGCGCAGCACCTCGCGCGATGCGCGCTCGTTCACGAGGGCGGCGGCGAAGATGCGGCCGATGATCGGGCCCTGGTGCAGGCGGTTCACGAGATCCTGCGTGGCGCCCTTCGACTGGTATTCGCGGATGGTCGCGGGGAGGACGTCGCGCGGGGCGACGAGGGAGGTGCGCAGGGACCAGAAGCGTTCGCCGATGATGGCGAGGGTGATGACGGACGTGATGATGATGAGCCAGATCGGCCAGCCGGCCGCTTCGATGATCGACAGCACGAGGGGGGTGCTCCTTCGGGAAACCGCACGCACTTTAGCCCTCGGCGGGGCATTCCACAAGTTCTTGTGCACCGGCGCGCCCCTGGCCACAAGGCAGTTGGCGAAGCGCTTGAAGTCACGCACAATTCGCGCCCCGTCACCGGGAGTCGGCCTTTTGGTTATCGGTGGATGAAGCGCTTACCAACCCTTCGGCGACGGTCTTGTAGGTGAAACGGAAGACGCCGAAATAATGTGACAAATTGATGCGATTCATCCACAGAGCCTGTGGATAACCCTGTGGGCGGCTCCCCGGGGCAATCGCCAAGTGACGTATCGCAAAGGCTTTTCTTTTCTTCGCTCAATTTTTGAGCGGAATGGTTTACTGATAACAATCAACAGGTTGCGGCTTTTCTCCCTCTGGAGGCATTTTGCGCGGCGCTTCCTCCCGAAACAACCGCCCGAGCGCCGAACACGGTGGATAGACGTTTCGCTGGCCATCCATTTGAAACCAAGTTTCGTGCCGTCCTACGTGTCTTTTCCGTTTGTCCTACGTAAGCGCTTCCTATCGTCCTACGTCCGCGCCTCCAGACAACCGATAGTCTCTCCGCCAGCCCATGCGACCCCCCTCGCTGCCATTTCCCGCCCCCGTCGTCAGCGTGACCGAGCTGAACCGCCGCGTCCGCGCGCTGCTCGAAAACCAGTTCGAGGTGCTCTGGGTGGCGGGCGAGCTCTCCAACGTGAAGCTCGCCGGCTCCGGGCATTGGTACTTCTGCCTGAAGGACCCCGGGGCCCAGATCGAATGCGCCATGTTCCGGACCCGGGCGCAGTTCCTGGACTTCAGGCCGCAGGACGGCATGCAGGTGGAAGTGCGCGCCCGCGTGACGCTCTACGAGCCGCGCGGCAACTACCAGCTCGTGGTGGAGGAAGTGCGCAAGGCCGGCCTCGGCGCGCTCTTCGAGGCGTTCGAGAAGCTGAAGGCGCGGCTGCAGGCCGAAGGGCTCTTCGACGCCACGCGCAAGAAGCCCATCCCCACGTTCCCGCGCGCGATCGGCATCGTGACCTCTCCGGCCGCAGCCGCGTTGCGCGACGTGCTCACGACGCTCGCGCGGCGTGCGCGCATGACGCCGGTGATCGTCTATCCCGCGAAGGTCCAGGGGGAAGAGGCGGCGGCGCAGGTCGTGCGCGCGATCGAGGCGGCAAACGCGCGCCGTGAGTGCGACGTGCTCATCGTCTGCCGCGGTGGCGGCTCGCTCGAGGACCTCTGGACCTTCAACGAGGAGAGCGTCGCCCGCGCGATCGCCGCCTCGCGCCTGCCCGTCGTGAGCGGCGTGGGACACGAGACCGATTTCTCCATCGCCGATTTCGTGGCCGACCTGCGCGCCCCCACACCCACCGCGGCGGCGGTCGCTGCGAGCGCGGATCGCGAGGCGCTCGCGGCCGACGTGGCCCGGCTGCGGCGGCGCCTCGCGCGCGACGCGCA
>DATMJE010000125.1:0-15659 GCA_035553995.1 Usitatibacter sp.
CGGCCCTCGTCGGTCTCGCTCTGCGGATACATGAGGAAGCCGATCCTGCCGCGGCGCGAGCCGGGCAGCGACAGGTCATGCGCGTAGTTGTACGCGAGCCAGTTCATCTCCCACGAGCCGAACAGGCGCTTGCGCGCGGCCAGCACCATCGGATCGTCCGGCTTCTTGCCGCCGTCTTCCTCGAGGATCACCTTGCGCACATCTGCCGGATCCACCGGCACCCAGCCATGGCCCGCGAGGTAGAACTCGGCGCGGCAGTGCTGGGCCTTGGTGATGTCGCCGGCCTTGCCGAGGCTCTTGTAGCCGAGCGCGGAGTTCGCCACGCGCACGCCGTACACGTCGCGCGCGGGGATGCCCTCGGCGCGCGCGAGCGCCACGAAGAGCGCGTTGAGATCCGCGCACTTGCCGCCGAGCGCATGGTTCTCGAGCATGAACTTGATGTCGCCGGTGCCGCAGCCGCGCGTCTTGGCGTCGCGATAGGTGTTGTCCACGACCCATTCGTAGATGGCGCGGGCCTTCTCGAGGTCGCCCCGGGCGCCGCGCACGATCTCCGACGAGGTGTCCTTCACGACGCCGTCCGTGGGCAGCAGCTCGGTAGCCTGCGTGTACTTGCGCAGGACGGCGCGATCCTCCGCCGGCACGTCGCCGCGCTGCGAGAGGTCCACCGCGACGTTGCGCGTGGCGAAGCGGCTGGTGAGGGTGAGCGCGGGCTCCACACCCTCCGGGAACTCGGCCCAGACGATGCCGGCGCCGAACTTCGGGTCCTCGGTGAAGCCGATGTTGCCGCCGTTGGCGCTCCACGTGTTGCCCAGCGACTTGAGGTACCGGGAATCCTGCGTGAGCGGCGTGGGCAGCCAGACACGGGTGGGTCCCTTGGGCTTGATGACTTCGACCTGGGTCACGACCTCGAACAGCCGCCACTTGTCCTGGGGCGCGACGGGCGTCTCCAGGGCGGCCAGGGAGATGCCGGGCAGGGCCATGCCCGCCGACGCGGCACCGGTCAAACGCAGGAAATCGCGGCGATCCATTCGCTACCCCTCTCGTATCTGCAGTTGATCGAAATCATATCAAACGGCGCGGCCCCGATCGTTACGCCGTGTCGCCGTTGGCGCGGCGGCGGCACGTTCCGATAAACTCGCGGACTCACCCGGCACTCCTTCCCCCGATGCCCGCCTCGTCCCAGCTGGCGCTTGCCTTCGGGCTCGCCTTCGAAGACCTCTATCGCCGCGACGGCCTCGCGCGCATCGACGCGGCCTTCCTCGATGCCCTGCGCGCCGCCGACGCCCCGTTGCACGATCGCCTCGACAGCGCCCGCCGGGAGCCCGATGCCCTCCCCTACAAGGAGGAAGCGGACCTGCTGATCGCCGTGGCCCCGCACCTCGATGCCTTCGTCGCGAAGCTCTTCGCCATCGAGGACGAATGGCAGGAGCTGGTCGAGAGCCACCACCGCCTTGCTCCCCTCTTTCGCGTGAAGCGCAAGTTCGTGCAACGCCGCGCGATGCTCAAGGTGAAGGCAGACCAGGCCGCGGCGCTCGACGGCGATGCGCTCGAGGCCGAGGTCGCGCAACGCCTGGGCGGCCGCTTCGACGAGCTCGCCTTCGCGCAACGGGTGCTCGAGTGGCTGGCCGACGAGCCCGCGCATGCCGCCGACATCGCCCTCGCCGAGCGCTTCAGCGCCTGGGCCGCACACACCGAAGAAGGCCGCTGGCGCTTCCGCGACGGGGTGCTCTTCAAGCCGCCGCAACGGGTCGATCCCCTGCATCTCGTTCCCGTAAAAACAGAGGCGAAGCCGGGATATTCCGTGCACACCCTCACGCACATCCGCCGGCGCGAGGGGTTCGCGCTGACGGACCCCGGAACGCACCTCGCCGGCGCCCTCGACGAAGCCAACTACTGCATCTGGTGCCACGAGCAGGGCAAGGACTCGTGCTCCAAGGGCCTGAAGGAGAAGCCCGGCGAAGACGGGCGCGCGGCCTTCAAGAAAAGCCCCTTCGGCGTGCCGCTTGCCGGCTGCCCGCTGGACGAGCGCATCTCCGAATTCCACAAGCTCAAGACCGAAGGCGTGGCGATCGGGGCGCTGGCGATGATCGTGATCGACAACCCGACGGTGTGCGCCACGGGGCACCGCATCTGCAACGACTGCATGAAGTCCTGCATCTACCAGCGGCAGGACCCGGTGGATATCCCGCAGGCGGAAACGCGCACCCTGAAGGACGTGCTGGCGCTGCCGTGGGGGTTCGAGATCTACGCCCTTCTCACGCGCTGGAACCCGCTCAACCTGCGCCGTCCGCTGCCGCTTCCGGAAACCGGCAAGCGCGTGCTCGTGGTCGGCATGGGGCCGGCAGGCTTCACGCTCTCCCACCACCTCATGAACGACGGCCACCTCGTGGTCGGCATCGACGGCCTCAAGATCGAGCCGCTCGATCCCGCCATCTCGGGCGTGGATGCGCATGGCGAGCGCATGCCGTTCCGGCCCATCCGCGACATCGCCGAGCTGCGCGAGCCGCTCGATGCGCGCGTCATGGCGGGCTTCGGCGGCGTGGCCGAATACGGCATCACCGTACGCTGGGACAAGAACTTCCTCAAGATCGCGCGCCTGCTGGTGGAGCGCCGCGCGCAGTTCTCGATGATCGGCGGCGTGCGCTTCGGCGGCACCGTGACGGTGGAGTCGGCGTTCGCTCGCGGCTTCGACCACATCGCGCTCGCGGCGGGTGCGGGCAAGCCCACCGTGCTCGACATGCCGAACGGCCTCGTGCGCGGCGTGCGCACCGCCTCGGATTTCCTCATGGCGTTGCAGCTCACGGGAGCGGCACGCACCGATTCCATCGCGAACCTCCAGGTGCGCCTGCCCATCGTGGTCGTAGGGGGCGGCCTCACCGCCATCGACACGGCCACCGAATCGCTCGCCTATTACCCGGTGCAGGTCGAGAAATTCCTCGCGCGCTACGAGGCGCTGGTGGCGCAGCGCAGCGCCGGCGAGGTGCGCAACGAGTGGAACGACGAAGAGACCGAGGCCGCCGAGGAATTCCTCATGCACGCCGACGCGATTCGCGCGGAGCGCGCGGCCGCGCTCGCCGAAGGCCGCGAGCCGCGCATCCTCGAGCTGCTGCAATCGTGGGGCGGTTCCACGATCGCGTACCGCAAGCGCCTCATCGACAGCCCCTCGTACACGCTCAACCACGAGGAGGTCGAGAAGGCGCTGGAGGAAGGCATCCGCTTCGCCGAGAACCTGACCCCGCTGCGGGTCGAGGTGGACGACTTCGGACGCGCGCGGGCGCTGGTCGTGAAGACGGAAACGGGCGAGGAGGAGCTCGCCGCGCGCACCATCCTCATCGCCGCGGGCACACAGCCGAACACCGTGCTCGCGCGCGAAGACCCGGAGCACGTGACGCTCGATGGCCGCTACTTCCGCGCGATCGATGCCGAAGGCCAGCCGGTCACGCCGGAGCGCTCCGCCAAGCCCGATGCGGCACGCGTCCTCATGTATCGCGATGCCGAGGGCCGCTACATGAGCTTCTTCGGCGACCTGCACCCATCGTTCTTCGGCAACGTGGTGAAGGCGATGGGCTCGGCCAAGCGCGGCTATCCGGTCGTGAGCCGCGTCCTGCAGGAGCGCGCTGGCCACAAGGCGGCCGAGAATGCGCGTTTCGTGGAAGCATTGGGCATGGAGTGGCGCGCGCGGGTGCATCGCGTCGAGCGGCTCACGCCGAAGATCGTCGAGGTCGTCGTGCACGCCCCGCTCGCGGCGCGGCAGTTCCGTCCGGGCCAGTTCTACCGCCTGCAGAATTTCGAGTCGCTCGCGCCGAAGGGGGATGGGACCACGCTCGCCATGGAAGGGCTGGCCCTCACCGGCGCGTGGGTCGATCGCGAGCAGGGACTGGTCTCCACGATCGTGCTCGAGATGGGCGGCTCGAGCGACCTCTGCGCGGTGCTGAAGCCCGGCGAGCCGGTCATCCTCATGGGTCCCACCGGGACGCCGACCGAGACGCCGCCGGGAGAAACCGCGGTCCTCGTCGGCGGCGGCCTCGGCAACGCGGTGCTCTTCTCGATCGGCGCGGCGCTGCGCGAGGCGGGCTCGCGCGTGCTCTATTTCGCCGGCTACAAGAAGCTCGCGGATCGCTACAAGGTGGCGGAGATCGAGGCCGCGGCGGACGAGGTCGTGTGGTGCTGCGACGAGGCGCCCGGCTTCGCGCCGTCACGTGCGACCGACAAGACCTATGTCGGCAACATCGTCGAAGCGATGGCCGCGCACGCGAGCGGCGCGTTGGGCGAAATCACCGTGCCGATGGCGGATGCCGACCGCGTGATCGCCATCGGCTCCGACGGCATGATGGCGGCGGTGGCGCGCGCGCGCCATGGGATTCTCAAACCCTACCTGCGCGACTCCCACGTGGCCATCGGCTCGATCAACTCACCGATGCAATGCATGATGAAGGAGATCTGCGCCCAGTGCCTGCAGCCGCAGGTCGATCCCGCGACCGGCAAGACGCGCTACGTGTTCTCCTGCTTCAACCAGGACCAGCCGCTGGATGCGGTGGACTTTCCCGGGCTGCGGCAGCGGCTCACGCAGAACTCGCTGCAGGAGAAGCTCACCGCCCAGTGGGTCGACCGCGCGCTCGTCCGCCGCGGCCTGCGTTCACCGCATTAGCACGGAACGCGCGCTCCACCTGCTCGCGCGTGACGCCCAGCGACTTGAGCCACGCGGCCAGCTCGGCCGCATCGGGCTCCGCGCCGGGGCGCGTTCCGGGTGACGGGTTTTTCGGTTCTTGCATGGCGGGTTTTTCCTTGGCACCGTTGGAGGGTGCCCGTGGGAGCCGTCCCCTGGAAAAACGTTTCCGCCGATAGCCCGACCAGCGCGGCGCGTTTCACGCGCCGTTCATGAAATCATTCGATGCCGTGGCGTGGTCGTGGTCCACCGGAATCGGCGTGTCGGGCCGCATGTGGTGCAGGAACCAAGCGATGAGGAAGATGAGCTGTAGGCCGCCGCCGATGACGGCGACGCCGAGCAGCACGGCCGTGCTGTGCACGCCCAGCAGGCGGGCGGCGACCGCGAACACGAGCCCGCTCGCCACCGCCGATATGAATGCCACCAGGTAGGCCACTGGACACCTCCGGACGATTGCCACTCCAGCGTAGCGTGGCCCTCCGCGGCCAGCAAGCTACGGATGAAACGTCGTCGGAGGGCCGTGGCTAAAGCACGGGGGCCCGCGCCGCTAGCGCACGTCGAGCAGCTCGATGTCGAAGACGAGCGTCGCGTTGGGCGGGATCACGCCGCCGGCGCCGCGGGCGCCGTAGCCCATCTCGGGCGGGATCACCAGCGTGCGCTTGCCGCCCACCTTCATGCCCGCCACGCCTTCGTCCCAGCCGCGGATGACCTCGCCCGCGCCGAGCCTGAATTCGAACGGCTCGCGGCGATCGTGGGAGCTGTCGAATTTCTTTCCGTGCCCGTCCGCCGCGTTGGTGTCCTGCAGCCAGCCGGTGTAATGCACGCGGACGCGGCCCGTCTTCGCTTCCGCACCGCTGCCTTCGACGACGTCGATCTTCTTCAGCTCGGCCATGGGGATCTCCTCACGAGGATCGCGCCAGGAATGCGCGAAATGCGGGAGTTTACGCGGCTGCCGCGGGCTCGAGGCGGAAGGCGTCCGCGGCGAAGCGCGAGAACTGCTCCACGTGGTGGGTCGCGACGAGGATCGTGCGGCTCGAGGCGCCGAGAAGCTCGAGGAAGAAGGCGATCGAGGCCGCGTCCAGCTCGTTGGTCGGCTCGTCGAAGAGGACCACCGGGGCGCCGCTCGCGAATGCCGCCGCGATGAGCACCTTCTTCGCAGTGCCGCTCGACATCTCGCCCAGCGGCTTGTCGATGAACGGGGTAAGTCCCAGCCGGGAGACCACGCCGTTCACGGCGGCGGCCGGCTCCCGCGTCGCGAACAGGCTGGCGGTGAAATCGATGCAGGCACGCCCCGTGAGCCACGGAATCGCGGGCGTGGCCGAGGGCACGAGGAAGACGCGATCGCGCGCGGCGGCGCCGGTGACCCCGTCGACAGACACGGTGCCCGCATCGGGCGCGAGCACGCCGGCCACGAGGTTCAGCAGCGTCGTCTTGCCGCTGCCGTTCGGGCCGACCAACAGGTGCACGCCGGGACCGAAAGCGCACGACAGGTCGCGCAGCACGGCCCTCGCGCCGAACCGCTTGGTGACGCCCTCCAGGCGGACGATCAGGAAAACCCCAGCATGAACGCGAGCGCCAGCACGCACGCCGTGGCCACCCAGGAAGACGCCTCGTTCCAGCGCAGTGCGGCCGCGCCGAGGACGGCCAGCGCCGCGCCAAAGACCAACGCCGCCGCGAGTTGCACGCGCGCCCACGGCGTGGAGAGGCACAGCTCGCGCCACGTCCCCGTGCCGGCTCCGGCATAGACCGCGAACATCGCCATCGTGGCGACGAATGCGCACGCAATGCTGCGGCGGCGCGCGCGCGCCAGGCGGAAAAGCCACGGCAGCGACTGGCGCAGGCGCTCGTCGATGAGGGCGGGGATGCGTTGCAGGGCAAGTGCCGCGATCGCGCATTGCACGGTGTAGAGGCCGCCCGCCTTGGCGCAGAACGAGCCCTCCTGCGCCATGGCGCTGCCGGCCGCGAGGCAGGCCGCAAGGATGGCGAGCCGCAGGCCCAGCGCATGGCGCAGGTCGCGCCAGGCGACCGGCCCTGCGAGCGCCGTCGCCGTCGCGAAGCGGCTCGACCACCGCGCGAGCGCGGGCCGAAAAGCCGAAGAGCGGCCGGGACGCTCATGGAAGCGCCACAACGCGAGCGCTGCCATTGCCAGGGCCGCCCCGAGGCCGGCCGCCATCACTGCCGGCCCGCCGGAGGGTGCCACCGAAAACAGCACCGCGGCAGCGGCGAGCAGGCCCACCGCGCCGGGCGTGAGGTGCAGCGCGAGCGCCTGGGACGCGAGCCCGAGAAGGACCGCCACGACCACCACGGCGGTCGCCTGCAGGCGCGCCACGACGTCGCCGCCGAGCCACCAGGTCCTGCCGACGAAATGCACGATCGGCAGCCACAGGAGCGAGTACGAGACGGCGATCGCGCGCAGGTCGCCGGCGAGGTGCTGCGAACGCGCGATCGGCAGGGCGCGCAGGAATGGGCGCGCGGCCAGCATGAACACCGGCTCGCGCAGCGCCAGCACGACGAGCCCCGTGGCTCCAAGCCATGCCCCATACACCGCGAGCCGCACCAGGGGCGACGTGGCCGGATCGACCAGTGCCTCGAAGCCGGCCGCGCTCGCCACGATCAGGGGGACCACGACCGGACCCAGGATCGCCGCGACCAGGACCATGGCCCGTTGCTGCCTCCGGGCGACGGTCCGGAGCGTGTTCGCGAAGTGCAGCCGCCGCAGCTCCGGATACCGGAGGCTACTTGCCACCGAGCGGGATCTCGAAGATCGCCTTGACGGTCCACTTGTCCGCGGCGGTGCCGCTCATGCCGCGGCCGATGCCGAAGTTGAAGTTGACCGGGCCCCGCTCCACGTCGAGCGCGAGGTAGAGCGTGTGCGACTGCTCGCTATGGGATTCGAAATTGTTCAGCGCGCCCAGCTCGCCGTAGTACTCGATGCCGGCCATGATGCCTTCCTGGAGCTTCCGGCCGATCTTGAGCGCGGGATTGAATTCCGGCGAATGGTTCTTGGTCGGTCCCTCCTGCGCGAATTCCATGATGGGATTGAAGGCGACGAGCCAGCGCTCATCCTCCCAGCCGATGATCGGGCGGACCTCGAACACGCGGGTCACCTCCTCCAGCGAGCTGTCGATCCAGGCGTACTCGATGTTCACCCCGGCGAACATCCCGGCGCCGCCCTCCGGAACCTGGATCGGCAGCCACTTGGCGCGCAGCTTCGGGCCGCTGAACTTCTGCGTGCCGCCGGGCGCGAACACGAAGGGCAGGTACACGCCCACGTCGATCGTGGGCGTCACGCCATAGGAGATCTCCGGCGTCACCCGCCAGGCATGGTGCGGCACGATCTCGCCGGGAAAATCCGGCTCCTTGCGGCCGCTGGGCGTGGTGTTCACGTGCACCTCGAAGCCCCACTCGGCCGGCTTGTTGATGTCGCCCGTATAGACCTGGATCTCGTCCGGGAGCGCCGCGTACGCGGCGGAAGCCAGCATCGCGGCGCAGCAGGCGGCCGCCCTCGTCCAGCGTTTCATCGTCGATCCTCGGGAAGCGTTGGGGTTCGCGGGCGATTCTCGCACGACTCCCCCAAAACCCGGTTTTGGGAGTTAAAATAGTTTCCTGCTCAACCCATCGAAAGGAGGTGATCCGTGAGATCTGAAACCCTGTCCAACGCCGTCGCAATCAGGGTGGTCGTTACGGAAACTACGATGGTCCACGCTGCGTCGCCCTGCCTGTGATTGCGTAAGGGTTTTCGCATCAAGGAAAGGCCGGCTCCCAGGAGCCGGCCTTTCCGTTTGTGCGGCGGGCTCAGAGCGGCCGGATCTCGACCTTGCGGTACTTGATCGGCAGGCCCGAGTCCTTCTTGTTGCCGGGCGCGTATTGCAGGCCGAAGGGGCCGCGCGCGTGCTTGGCATCGTGCACGTCCACGGTCTGCACCCCGTTGAGCTTCACCACCAGGTGGTCGCCCTGGGCGTGGATCTCGTAGGTGTTCCATTTGCCCCCCGCCTTCGGGAACGGCTCCGGCACGCCCGGGCCCGTATCGACGATGGCGCCCGTGCCGTACTTCTTCACCGGCCGGTCGTCCCAGATGTTCACCTCGTAGCAGTTCTTCGAATCGATGGTCACGCGCTGGCTGCAGCGGATGAAGACGCCGCTGTTGGTGTCGGACTCGGCGTAGAACTCCGCCTTCAGGTCGAAGTCGCCATAGGTTTCCTTGGTGAGGAGGAAGCCGCTGCCCTTGTCGGCCACGGCAGCGCCATTCTCGATGCGCCAGTTCGCATCGCCGACGCGGTCGAACGCGTTGAGGTTCGAGCCGTCGAATACGGTCTTCCAACTGCCGCCGCCGCCCATCATGCTTTCCATCTGCGCACAACCTGCGGCGGCGAGCGACAACGCGAGCACCGTCCATGCGGCCTTTCCCATATCCCTCCTCCGTGTTCGTGGTTGAAAACGGCGCAAGGATGGACGCGGCGGGCAGAAACGTCAATGAGCACGGGTAAGCTGCGCCGATGAGCGAATCGCCGCCGCTTCTCGTGGCATGCCTGTGCGCCGAATGGTGCGGCAGCTGCCGCGACTATCACGCGGTGTTCGAATCGCTCGCGGCGAAGGCTCCGCCGGGGACGCGCTTCCACTGGATCGACATCGAGGACGAGGCGGATCTCGCGGACGGCATCGAGGTGGAGAATTTTCCATCGCTGCTCATCGCGCGCGGGGACGAGGTCCTATTCATCGGACCGGTCACGCCGCACGCGAACGCGGCGGCCGCGTTGATCGAGCGCGCGTTCGCCGGCAAGCTGGATGTCGTAGCGCACGAGAGTGCCCGGCGGCTTGCGCGGGCCGTGGCCGGCGCGCAAACCTGAGCAACGGGAATTCTGGCGGAGAGGGCGGGATTCGAACCCGCGTTGGGCTGTTAACCCAAACACGCTTTCCAGGCGTGCGACTTAAACCGCTCATCCACCTCTCCGTGGAGCCCGAAATTATACCGTGAGGGCCGCGCTCAGGAACGCGAGACGCGGCCCAGCGCGAGCCAGCGGAAGCCGTAGAGCTGCTTCCAGAACATGACGATGAGGAGCGCGAGCATCGTGAGATGCACCGGCCAGAGCCCGATCCACGGCGCGATGCGGCCCTGCGCGGTCCACACCTGGAAGATCGACAGCAGGTTGTTGTAGAGCGCATACACCAGCACCGCGAGGACCAGGTTCCACGAGCGGCCGGAGCGCGGGTTCACGAACGAGAGCGGCACCGCGAAGAGTCCCATAATGAGCACCGCGAGCGGCAGGCCGATGCGCCAGTGCAGCTCCGCCATCTGCTCGGGCTTGCCCTCGCGCAGGAGCTCCGGCGTGGTCATCTCGCGGCTCTTCGCCTGCTGGCGCTTGGCCTCGCGCGGCTCGATGCGCACCGCGTAGCGGTCGAAGTCCACGGTGCGATAGTCGAGCGTGCCCGGCGTGCCCTCGTAGCGCCGCCCGTGGAGGAGCACCACGAAGCGGTCCCCGTTGGGCGCGGTCTCGATGAAGCCCTTCTGCGCGACCATGACACCCATGCGGTTGTTCTGCAGCGACTGGACGAAGACGTTGTTCACGACGTTGTCGCGCTCGGAGAGCTTGTCGACGAAGAACACGCGATCGGAGCTGCGCGACTCGGTGAAGACCCCCGGCGTGACGGCACTCACCTCGTCGCGGCTTTCGAGCAGGCGCTGGTATTCCACGCTCTGCGCCTGCGACCAGGGCGCCACCACGAGCGAGAGCAGCGCACACACCAGCGCCACGGGCAGCGCGAACTGCAGCACCGGCCGGATCCACGCCGCGATCGAAAGCCCCGAGGAAAACCACACGGTCATCTCGCTGTCGCGATAGCTGCGCGTGAGCGCGAGCAGGATCGCCACGAACACCGCGATGCCGAGCAGCACCGGCATGTAGGTCAGGATGCCGAAGGCGATGAGGCCCATCACCGCCTCGGGCAGCACGGCTCCCGCGGCCGCCTTGCCGAGCAGCACGATCAGCAGCCGCGTGAGGATGATCGCGAGCAGCACGCCGATCACGGCGATGGCGATGAGGCTGAATTCGCGGATGAGGCTGCGCTGGAAGATCAATGGCGCGGAGGGGGGAGGCGTTTTGCTTAACGCTTGCGAAGCGAGGATAATCCGCCCGATTTCCAACGAGAAAAAAGTCGAGCGCGACGATGGAATTTAGCATAAAGAGCGGCAGCCCCGAGAAGCAGCGTTCCGGGTGCGTGGTGGTCGGCGTCTTCGAGGGACGCAAGCTCTCCGGCCCCGCCCAGGCGATCGACGCCGCCTCCGGCCAATACCTGGGCGAAGTGCTCCGCAAGGGCGACCTCGAGGGCGCCCTCGGCAAGACGCTCCTCCTCCACAACGTGCCGCAGGTGGCGGCGGACCGCGTGCTGCTGGTGGGCCTGGGCAAGGAGCGCGAGTTCGGCGAGGCGGCCTACCGCAAGGCGATAGCGGCCGCGGTGGGCGCGCTCAAGTCGACGGGCACTTCGGAAGCGACGATCTTCCTTACCGAGATCCCCGTGAAGAAGCGGGATACCGCGTGGCGCATCGAGCAGGCGGTGATCGCGATGATGGACGGCGTCTACCGCTTCGACCGGCTGAAGAGCAAGCCGCCCGAGACGAAGCGCGAGCTGCGCAAGGCCGTGCTGCACGTGGAGAGCCGCACCGAGATCGGCGAGGGAGAAGCCGCGGTGCAGCGCGCGATGGCGATCGCGGACGGCATGGCCCTCGCCAAGGACCTCGGCAACCTGCCCGGCAACTACTGCACCCCGACCTACCTCGCGCAGCAGGCGCAGGAGCTGGGCCGCGCGCAGGGCCTCAAGGTCGAGGTCCTCGAGCAGAAGGACATCGAGAAGCTCGGCATGGGCTCGTTCCTCGCGGTGGCGCGCGGCAGCCGCGAGGCGCCGAAATTCATCGTGATGGAGTATCACGGCGGCGGCAAGGACGATGCGCCCGTGGCGCTCGTGGGCAAGGGCATCACGTTCGACACCGGCGGCATCTCGATCAAGCCCTCGGCCGAGATGGACGAGATGAAGTTCGACATGTGCGGCGCCGCGAGCGTGCTCGGCACGATGAAGGCCGTGTCGGCGATGAAGCTGCCGATCAACGTCGTGGGGGTGATTCCCGCCACGGAGAACATGCCCGGAGGCAATGCGATCAAGCCCGGCGACATCGTCACCACGATGTCCGGCCAGACGGTGGAGATCCTCAACACCGATGCGGAGGGCCGCCTCATCCTTTGCGATGCGCTCACCTATGTCGAGAAGTACAAGCCGGCGGCGGTGATCGACATCGCCACGCTCACCGGTGCGATGGTGATCGCGCTGGGCCATGTCGCGACCGGCATGTTCGCCAACAACGATTCCCTCGCCCGCGAGGTGATCCAGGCGGGCGAAGCCTCGTGGGACCGCGTCTGGCACATGCCGCTGTGGGACGACTACCAGGACATGCTCAAGTCGAATTTCGCCGACTTCCCCAACATCGGCACGCGCGCGGGAGGCTCGATTACCGCGGCCTGCTTCCTCTCGCGCTTCGCGCGCGCGTACCCGTGGGCGCACCTCGACATCGCCGGCACCGCCTGGAAATCGGGCGCGGAAAAAGGCGCCACCGGACGGCCGGTCGCCCTGCTGTCGCAATTCCTCGTGCGGCGCGCGGCGGCGTGACGCGCATCGATTTCTACCGCTACGCGGAGGACAAGCTGCGCTTCGCGTGCCGGCTCGCGACGAAGGTCTACCAGAGCGAGAAGCCGCTGGTGGTGTTCAGCACGGATCGCGCGACGCTGCAGCGTTTCGACACCGCGCTCTGGACGCTCCAGGCCACGAGCTTCGTGCCGCACTGCTTCGCGGGTACCGCCGTCGCAGCCGAGACGCCGATCGTCCTTGCCTCGAGCGAGGCGGAGCTGCCGCATCACGACGTGCTCCTCAACCTCGATGACGAGTGGCCGCCCTTCTTCGCCTCCTTCGAGCGCGTGCTCGAGATCGTGTCGACCGACGAGGAGGACAAGCAGCGCGCCCGTGCACGCTATGCCTTCTACAACAAGCGCGGCTACGATATCCAGGTGAACGCGATCGAGGGCGAGCGCCGGACGGCGCAGTGATGGCCGACGAGAAGGATCTCCTCGGCAAGGCGGATGCGCTGCTCAGGCGGCACTCGCTGCCGCCGCCCGCGGACGGCTCGGACACGGGCGGCGTCCCCATCCTCACCGACCTCGTGGACGCGCCCGCCGAGGCGCCGTTGCACGAGGTGCTGGCGGATGACGAGCTCGCCCGCGAGATCCTCGACCATGTGCTGGGCACGGTCGAGGCGCGCATCGCCGCCGAGCTGGAACGGCGCCTCGTGCAGCACCTCGAGCCGCAGATCCAGGCGGCCGTCGCGAGCGCGGTGGGCGACCTGCACCAGGAGCTCGCCAACGCCGTCGGCGACGCCATCGCCGAGGCCCTGCGTCGCCGTCAAGTAAAATAACGGTTCCACCGGACGTTGAAAGCGTGGGCCCGCGGCCCGCGGACCCCATGGAACTCGCAAAAGCCTTCGATCCCCACGGCATCGAGTCGCGCTGGTATCCCGTCTGGGAATCGCGCGGCTACTTCAGGGCGGGCTTCGATCCGTCGAAACCGTCGTTCTCGATCCAGCTCCCGCCGCCGAACGTCACCGGCACGCTCCACATGGGCCACGCGTTCCAGCAGACGCTGATGGACGTGCTCACGCGCTACCACCGCATGAAGGGCTACAACGTCCTGTGGCAGCCGGGAACGGACCATGCCGGCATCGCGACCCAGATGGTGGTCGAGCGCCAGCTCGAAGCGCAGGGCACCTCGCGCCGCGAGCTGGGCCGCGAGGAGTTCGTGCGCCGCGTCTGGGCGTGGAAGGAGCAGTCCGGTTCCACCATCACGCGGCAGATGCGGCGCCTGGGCGCGTCGTGCGACTGGTCGCGCGAGTACTTCACGATGGATGCCGCGCGCTCGAAGGCCGTGACCGAGGTCTTCGTGCGCCTGCACGACCAGGGCCTCATCTACCGCGGCAAGCGGCTGGTGAACTGGGATCCGGTGCTGCAGACGGCCGTGTCGGATCTCGAGGTCGAGACGCGCGAGGAGAACGGCACGCTCTGGCACCTGCGCTATCCGCTCGCGGATGGCAGCGGGCATCTGGTGGTCGCGACGACGCGTCCCGAGACGATGCTGGGCGACACGGCGGTCGCGGTCCATCCGGAGGACGATCGCTACGCGCATCTCGTCGGCAAGAACGTCCGCCTGCCGCTCGCCGACCGCCTGATCCCCGTCGTCGCGGACGAGTACGTGGACCGCGCCTTCGGCACGGGCGTGGTGAAGATCACGCCGGCGCACGACTTCAACGACTACCTCGTCGGCACGCGCCACGGGCTGCCGCTCATCAACATCTTCACGCTCGAAGCGCGCGTGAACGAGAATGCGCCGCTCGCCTACCAGGGCCTCGACCGGTTCGAGGCGAGGAAGCGCGTGCTCGCCGATCTCGGGCAGGCGGGCCTCGTCGAGGCCACCAAGGCGCACAAGCTGATGCAGCCGCGCTCGCAGCGCTCCGACGCCGTGGTCGAGCCGATGCTCTCGGACCAGTGGTTCGTGCGCATGGACGGCATGGCGAAAGCCGGCCTCGAGGCGGTGAAGAAGGGCGGCACGCGCTTCGTGCCGGACGAGTGGACCAAGATCTACAACCAGTGGCTGGAGAACATCCAGGACTGGTGCATCTCGCGCCAGCTCTGGTGGGGCCACCAGATTCCCGCGTGGTACGCGGAGGACGGCACCGCGTTCGTCGGCCGCACGTACGAGGAAGCGCTCGCCAAGGCCACTGCCGCGGGCCGCAAGCTCGCGCCCGAATCGCGGGACCCGGACGTGCTCGATACCTGGTTCTCCTCCGCGTTCGTGCCCTTCTCGACCCTGGGATGGCCGGACGAGGCGCAGTTCGAGCGCGAGCGGCGCTTCTACCTGCCTTCCACCGTGCTCGTCACCGGCTTCGACATCATCTTCTTCTGGGTGGCGCGGATGATCATGACGTCGCTCCAGTTCGCCGGCGTGACCGCCTTCCGCGACGTGTACATCAACGCCATCGTGCGCGACGCCGAGGGACAGAAGATGTCCAAGTCGAAGGGCAACACCATCGACCCGCTCGACGTGATCGACGGCATCACCTTCGACGCGCTGCTGGAGAAATCCACGCAGGGGTTGATGCTCGCCTCGCACCGGGAAACCGCGGCGAAGCGCATCAAGCGCGAGTTCCCCGAAGGCATCCCGTCGTACGGCGCCGATGCGCTGCGCTTCACCTTCGCGGCCCTGTCCACCCTCGGGCGCACGCTCAACTTCGACCTGAAGCGCTGCGAGGGCTATCGCAGCTTCTGCAACAAGCTCTGGAACGCCACGCGCTTCGTGCTGATGAACTGCGAAGGCAAGGACGTGGGGCTGGACGAGAGCCTGCCGCTCGAGTTCTCGTCGACGGACCGCTGGATCATCTCGCGGCTGCAGCGCGCCGAGCGTGCCGTGATCGAGGGCATCGAGGAGTACCGCTTCGACGTCTCCGCCCGCGCCGTGTACGAGTTCGTCTGGGACGAGTACTGCGACTGGTACGTGGAGCTCGCCAAGGTGCAGCTCCAGAACGGCAACGAGGCGCAGCAGCGCGCCACGCGGCGCACGCTCATCCGCGTGCTGGAGGCGACGCTGCGGCTCGCGCACCCGATCATCCCGTTCATCACCGAGGAGCTGTGGCTGATCGTGGCGCCGCTCGCCGGGCGCGAGGGCGAGAGCATCATGGTGGCGCCCTACCCGGTGCCCGACGACACGCGCATCCACGAAGAGGACGAGCGCGAGATCGCGACCGTGAAGGAAGTCGTGAATGCCGCGCGCAACCTGCGCTCGACGATGAACCTCTCGCCCGCGCAGAAAGTGCCTCTTTACCTCGCCGATGCCGCGCCGGAGCTGCGACGGCACGAGGCCGCGATCGCCGCGCTGGGCCGTTTTTCCGAGGTGCGCTTCATGG
>DATMJE010000126.1:0-11282 GCA_035553995.1 Usitatibacter sp.
GCGGACCTCCTCGCGCTCTGGGATGAGCTGGGCGTGCGGAAGACGCACGTCGTGGGACTCGGCCTCGGCGGCGCGCTCGCGCAAGCCGTGGCGATCGCCCATCCCGAGCGCATCGACCGGTTGATCCCCTGCTGTTGCCGCGCGCGCATGGTGCCCGAGTTCGCGGCACTGTGGCACCAGCTCATTGCGACCGTCGAGACGCAGGGCATCGAGCCGATCGTGGAGCCCACCGTGCAGCGCTGGTTCTCCGATGCGTTCAAGGCGGCCAATCCCGGCGTCATCGAGAACGTCCGGCGCATGGTCCGCGGCACCAGCGTTCGCGGCTACCTCGGCTGTGCGCGCGCCTTCCTCGGCCTCGACATCGAGGACGACATCGCTTCCATTCGCGCGCCGACGCTGTACGTGAGCGGCGCCGAAGACGCGCGCGGCGGGCCGCCGTCCCTCATGGAAGGGCTTGCAGCGAAGGTCGCCGGTGCGCGCCACGTGAGCGTTCCGCACGCTTCGCACATCGCGAACATCCAGAACCCCGCCGGCTACAACGAGGTCATCGCCGGGTTCCTCACGGAGGCTTGAGATGCTTCGATTCGCCGTCGCCGTGTTGCTGCTGTGCGCCTCCCACGCGTTCGCGCAGGCGTGGCCGGGCAAGCCGATCCGCTGGATCGTGCCGACCGGCCCCGGAAGCGCCGTGGACGTGAACGCGCGGCGCGTGGCGCCGAAGCTCGCGGAAGCGCTCGGGCAGCCGGTCATCGTCGAGAACAAGGCCGGCGCCAACAGCATGCTCGGGGCGCGCGAAGCGGCGCGTGCGGCGCCCGACGGCTACACGATCTACCAGGCCGTGATCAACAACGCGCTGAACGACGTGCTGGCGCCCGATGCGTGCTGCGTGTTGAACGAGAAGCTGGTCCCCGTCACGCGGCTCTACACGACGCCGCTCATCATGGTGGTGAACCTGGAGGTGCCGGCGAAAGACGTGCAGGAGTACGTGGCACTGGCGAAGGCGAAGCCCGCATCGCTCACCTACGCTTCCGGCGGTCCCGGGTCGATCACGCAGATGCTGGGTGAGCTGCTCAAGCACACGGCCGGCATCGACGTGCGCGAGATTCCGTACAAGGCCATCGGCGCCGAGCTTCCCGACCTCACCGGCGGGCATGTGGCCACGGCTTATCTTTCGCCCGTGGTGATCCGCGAGCAGGTTCGCGCCGGGCGGCTGCGGGCGCTCGCCGTGGCCTCGCGCGAGCGGCTCTCGAACCTCCCGGATATCCCCACCATGGCGGAAGCGGGATTTCCCGGCATCGAGGCGAGCGGCTGGAACGGCATCTTCGTCCCCGCGGGAACGCCGCCGGCGATCATCAACCGCCTGCAGGAAGAGATCGCCAGGGTGCTCCACCTGAAGGAGGTGCAGGACGACGCATACCAGCTCGGCACCGTGGCGGGCGGCGAGAAGCCCGATGATTTCGCCGCCTTCGTGCGCGGCGAGAAGGCGAAGTGGAGCGAGGTCGCGAAGCAGGCCGGCATCACGATCGCGAAGTGAACCGGGCCCGCTCGTCGGCCTGCGGATCGGTCGTTGCCCCTCGGGCGGCAGTGGCGCTTGCGACGGGATAGGGTTCGTCGAGCGTGATGGCTCCGGTCTCCAGCAGCGACTTGAGGTTGGCGATGACCTTGGGCCAACCGCCCGCGACCGCCCCGATGAGCTTCGACGGCTCGCGCTCGATGGAGTGTGTGATGGAGAGCTTCACCGCGCGCCCGACGGGTTCCAGCTCCATGGTGCACAGCGATGGCCCTTCCGCGTTCAGCTCGGGCTTGGCGAGGTTCTGCCATCGGATCACCAGGCGGCGCGGCGGATCGGCCTCCACGATCTCGCCGGCATCCAGCACCTGGCCATCGCCGGCGACGAGCTTCCACGGCGATCCGGCCGTCCAGCGGCTCTCGCCATGCACGCCGAACCAGTACTGCTTCATGAACTCCGGGTCCGTGAGGGCGGACCACAGCTTCTCCGGAGTCGTGCGGATGTAGCTCACGTAGACAAAAGTGGATCTAGCCATCGATCTTCTCCAGTCGTCGCTCGAGTTGGGAAAGCGCCTTCAGCCGCGGCCTCTCGAACTTGGCGATCCAGCGGTCGTAAAGCGCCTGCAGCGGCACGGGGTTCAGGAAGTGGAGCTTCTCCCGTCCGCGCTTCACCGTCGCAACCAGGTTCGCCGCCTCCAGCACTCCCAGGTGCTGTGTCACGCCCTGCCGCGTCATGTCGAGGTGCTCGCAGAGCTCGTTCAGGGTGCGGCCGTCGTGCGCATGGAGCAGGTCCAGGAGCTTGCGCCGGCTGGGATCGGCCAGGGCCTTGAACAGCAAGTCCGGATCGTGGCGCTGCGCCATGCGTTACATGCAAGTGATTGCTTGCATGAATGATAGGCAAGCCGGAACTTGCCTGTCAACCCCGGCCTGCCCGGCCGTGCTTCTCCAGCCAGGCGAGCACCTCGTCGTACCAGAGGCGCGAGTTGCGCGGCTTGAGCACCCAGTGCCCCTCGTCCGGGAACCACACGAGGCGGGAGGCGATGCCGCGCGCCTGCAGGGTGTTGTAGTAGGCGAGCCCGTTGGTGTCGGGCACGCGATAGTCGTTGTTGCCGTGGATCACGAGCGTGGGCGCCTGCATGCGCGCGGCGAACGTGCACGGGCTTTGCGCCCGCACCTTGGCGCCGTTCTCCCAATACCGCGCACCGAGGTCGAGCGGACGCTGCAGGTACGAGTCGGCGCTGAACGTGGCGACGCGATCGAAGACGCCCGCGTGGCAGACGTAGGCGCGGTAGCGCCCCGCGGGCACGTGACCGTTCATCCATGCGACGAGGAAGCCGCCGTAGCTCGCCCCCGCGGCGAACACGCGCCGCCGATCCGCCCACGGCTTCGCGAGCAGCCAGTCGGTCCCGGCCTCGATGTCCTGCGTCTCGAGCCTGCCCTGCCGCCCCATGATGCTGTCGCGGAACGCGAAGCCGAAACCGCTCGAGCCGTGGTAGTTCACGCAAGCCACGACATAGCCGTGCGCGGCGAACATGTGCGTGTTCCAGCGGTACCCGAACGTGTCGCCCGATGCGGTATAGGGTCCACCATGGATCACCTGCAGCACGGGATGCTTGCGGCGCGGATCGAAGCGCGGCGGGAAGGTCACGAACATCTGCACGTCGTCGCCGCGGGCGCCGCGCACCACGACCTCGCGCGTTTCGCCCAGGCTCACGCGAGCGAGGGCCGCGTCATTGAACCGCTCGAGCCGCCGCGCGCCGCCATCGCGGATCGCATGCACCTGCACGGGATGCGCAGCGCTGTCGATCGCGACGACCATCGTCGCGTCGCCCGGCGGCCCGGCAATGGCGAAGGACTGCACCCAGCCGCCACGGACCGCGATCCCGGGCTTCCGCCCGTGCACGTCGAAGCGCCAGAGGTGGCAGCGCCCGCGTTCCTGCGCCGCGAAGAGGAGCGCCGAGGCATCCGGCGTCCACTGCAGCGGACCGCTCTCGAGATCGACGGTCCAGTCATCGCCCGCGATGCGCGGCGGCTGCCCCCGGCGGACGAACGCGAGACGGCCGAAGAGCGTGTGGCGGCGGCCGATGTGCGTTGCGACGCACGCGAGCTGCGCGCCATCGGGGCTGTAGCGCGGCGCGTCGTAGTCCCACGCGGAATCGTTCGTGAGCGCTGTCACGCGGCGGGTGCGCACGTCGATCTCGGCAAGCGCCCTCGCGTTCACCGCGAGCTTCCGCGGCGCGGGATCGTGGACGAAGGCGATGCGGCGTCCATCGGGCGAGATGTCGAAGTGCGTCGCGGACGGATCGACGCGCGGCAGCTCGTAACCCGTGCCTTCGAAGAGGTCCGTGATGCGGCCGCTCTCGAGATCGAGCAGCATGAGGTGGGGTACGCGGCCCATGGGCAGGTTGCGGTCCCAGTGCCGGTATTGGCCCTCGGAAGTCACGTACGCGCTTTCCTTGCGTTCGCTGAATTCCCCGTGGCGGCGAGCCTGCTCACGCACTTTCAGGCCGGGCCAGGCCCAGGAGATGAACACGACGCGCTTTCCATCGGGCATCCACCTGAAGTCCTCGATGCCGGGCCGGAAGTCGCTGTGGCGTTCGGCTTCTCCGCCCGCGGAAGAAATCACGTACAGCTGGCGCTCGGCATCCTTGCGGCCCTCCTGCTCGCGCCGGGCGAGGAACGCGATGCGATCGCCGCGCGGCGACCACGCCGGGTTGCCGTCCTTCTCACCGGTGCTGGTGAGGCGCCGCGGCGCGCAGGCCGCGGCCGGGAGCAGCCACAGGCTGGTGGTGGCCTTGTTCTCCGCCATCGAATAGGAGGTCACGGCGCACACGGCCGCCGAGGCATCGGGCGCGAGGGCCACGCCCTGCACGCGATCCAGCTTCCAGAGGGTCTCGACGTCGATCGCTTTGCCCATGGGCCGCCATGATGCCCGAGACCCGGCGGGCGCATGCGATGATAAGGACTGCCATGGAAAAACCGACACGGCCCCTCTTCATCCGCATGCACGAACGCGACAACGTGGCGATCGTCGCGAACGACGGCGGCCTGCCCGCGGGCGCGGTGTTCGCCTGCGGCCTTGCGCTCGTCGAACGCGTGCCCCAGGGACACAAGGTGGCCCTCGCGGACATCGCGCAGGGCGAGCCCGTGCGCCGCTACGGCGTGGTGATCGGACGCGCGGCCAAACCCATCGCGGCCGGAAGCTGGGTGCACGAGATGCTGCTCGAGATGCCGCCCGCGCGCGCGCTCGAAGGGCTGCCCATCGCGACCGCGAAGCCCGCCCCGCTCGAGCCGCTCGACGGCTACACCTTCGAGGGTTATCGCAACGCCGACGGATCGGTGGGCACGCGCAACCTCCTGGCGATCACGCAGACCGTGCAATGCGTGTCGGGCGTGGTGGATTACGCGGTCCGCCGCATCCGCAGCGAGCTGCTGCCGAAGTATCCGAACGTGGACGACGTGGTGGCCCTGGAGCACACCTACGGCTGCGGTGTGGCGATCGATGCGCCCGATGCGCGGGTGCCGATCCGCACGCTGCGCAACATCACGCTCAACCCGAACTTCGGCAACGAGGTGATGGTGGTGAGCCTGGGCTGCGAGAAGCTGCAGCCGCAGCGGCTGCTGCCGCCGGGCTCGTTCCCGATCGTCGACGAGCGCAGCATCGCCGATGTCGGCAGCAGCGCCGAGGCCGCGCTCGACACGATAGTGCTGCAGGATCCCGGCCATGTCGGCTTCCTGTCGATGATCGAATCGATCCTCGCCAGCGCCGAGGAACATCTGGAACGGCTCAATGCGCGGCGGCGCGAGACAGTCCCCGCGAGCGCGTTGGTCGTCGGCGTGCAATGCGGCGGCAGCGATGCCTTCAGTGGCGTCACGGCCAATCCCGCGGTGGGCTTCTGCACCGATCTGCTGGTGCGTGCGGGCGCGACCGTCATGTTCTCGGAAACGACCGAGGTTCGCGATGGCATCGACCAGCTCACCGCGCGTGCGTCCACGGCGGAGGTCGCCCACGCGATGATCCGCGAGATGGCCTGGTACGACGCGTACCTGGGCCGCGGCGGCGCCGACCGCAGCGCCAACACCACGCCCGGCAACAAGAAGGGCGGGCTCTCGAACATCGTCGAGAAGGCGATGGGGTCGATCATCAAGAGCGGCACCGCGCCGATCACGGGCGTGCTCTCGCCCGGAGAGAGCCTGCGCGAGCGCGGCATCGCGAGCGGCCTCGTCTACGCCGCCACTCCCGCAAGCGATTTCATCTGCGGCACCCTGCAGGTCGCCGCGGGCATGAACCTGCACGTCTTCACCACCGGCCGCGGCACGCCTTATGGCCTCGCCGAGGTCCCGGTGATCAAGGTCGCGACGCGCACCGACCTCGCACGCCGCTGGCACGACCTGATGGACCTGAACGCCGGGCGCATCAGCGACGGCACCGCCACCATCGAGGAAGTGGGCTGGGAGCTATTCCGGCTGATGCTCGAGGTGGCGAGCGGCCGCAGGCAGACCTGGGCCGAGCGCTGGAAGCTCCACAATGCGCTGACGCTCTTCAATCCCGCTCCCGTGACTTGATCTCGATCACGGGGCCTGGCGCGGCGACTTCCTCAAGCCCCGATCACGATCGACTGCTCGCCGGTCCACTCGGCGCCGCCATTGAGGCGCATGGGAGGATCGATGAGTGCCGCTTCCACGCAGAACATGCGCCGGTAGCCCTCGGCCGGCATGTCGGGCATCTGCGCCGTGCGCTCGGGGCCGGGGTTCCAGAGGACGGTGTCGTAGAAACCGCGCTGCGCGATGCGAAGGAGGCGATTTGCGTCGCGCATGTGCAGCACGCGCGGCGTGGCGAGGTACACCCGATCGATCGCTTCGGCACCGGTGACGGCTTCACGAACCTCGATGCCTTCCTGCGTCGATCCGCGGTCCAGGTAACGCACGCTGCGCAGCCCTTCGATCCGTGCCTTGGCCGCTTCGGCCACGCGCAGGTAGGTGTGCAGTCCCGCCGTGAACGTGAACGCATCGGGGCCGGTATTGCGCACGCGCAGTTGCACGTCGAGCCGCGCGCCGCCGATGCTCGCGGCGAGCTCCAGCCGGAATGGATGCGGCCACGCGGCGAGCGTCTGCTCCGAGCCCTGCAGCACGAACATGGCCGAGGCGGTATCGCCGCTTTCGCGCGTGCCCGTGAACTGCCACGCCTGCGTGCGCGCGAAGCCGTGTTGCGGCAGCGAGCCGCGATCGCCGAACTGCGGGAAGATCACCGGAATTCCGCCACGGACGGCACGTCCCGCCTCGAAGGGGCTGCGCTCGCTCAGGTACAGGCTTTCGGCCCCGCGGGTTGGCGTCCACGAGACCACTTGCGCCCCTTGCAGGGTTGCGACCGCCACAGCCCCGTCGCGGCTTTCCCAATGCACCGCCGGCATGCCATGGAAATCCACCAGCCGGCTCGCGGCGTTGAGCGACGACATCGCCTCGCTGAAGGGTCTCATTCCGGTCTCCCGTTTCGAAACCGCGAGGCTACACCGAGCGTGCCCCACGCGCATGCCGCCCCCACGAGCGCGAGCCCCGCCGCCGACGCCATCACGCGGCGAAAGCCCGCGATGAACGATTCGGCCGCCCCCGGTCCCGGGGCCTCTTCGAACGCGTGCGACATCGCAAGCCCCAGCACCGCGACCGCCAGCAGGCCGCCCGTATCCGCTACCGCGTTGTTGATGCCCGAGGCGATGCCCGAGTGCTCGCGCGGCACCGATCCCATGACCGTCGTCGTGAGCGGCGCCACCGTGAGCGCCATGCCGAAGCCCAGCACCACGACCGCGGGGAAGAAGCCGCTCCAGTAGCCCGCATCCACGCCGGCCCCCATGAAGAGCGCGAAACCGGCCGCGGCGATCGCGGGGCCCACGACGAGAAGCCGGTTCGGGCCGATGCGATCCGCGAGCGCGCCCGCCCAGCGCGAAAGCGCGAACAGGATCAGCACGCTGGGAATGGTCGCGGCCCCTGCGGCCGTTGCCGTGTATCCGTGCACGCGCATCAGGTTCATCGGCACCAGCAGAAGGCCGCCGGCGAGCGCGGCGTACAGGAAGAGCGTGAGCAGGTTGGCGCCGCAGAAGGCCGGCGAACGGAAGAGATCGAGCGGCATCATCGGCGAGGCGCTGCGCCACTCCACGACGACGAAGACCGCGAGGAGCGCCACGCCCGCCGCCAGCGCCACCACGATGCGCGCATTGCCGAAGCCGAGCGTGGGCGCCTGGACCAGGCCATAGACCAGCGCCCCCAAACCCGCCGTCGCGAGAATCGATCCGGCAAGGTCCGGCGCCCGCTTCGCACCTTCACGACTTTCCGGCACGTAACGCCAGGCGAGGAAAAGCACGATGGCGGCGAAGGGCACGTTGATGAAGAAGATCGCGCGCCACGACAGGTGATCGATGAGCGAGCCGCCCAGCAGCGGTCCCATCACCATGGTGATCGACGTGAACGCGGACCACGTCCCGATCGCCTTGCCGCGCTCGTCGTCCGGAAAGGAAGCGTTGATGATCGCGAGGCTGCCCGGCACCATGAGTGCCGCGCCGATGCCCTGCACACCGCGGAATGCGACGAGCAAGGCGATGGTCGGCGCCAACCCGCACGCCATCGAGCCCGCCGTGAAGACGATGACGCCGCAGGTGAACACGCGCCGCCGCCCGAACCGGTCGCCCAGCGCGCCTCCCGTGAGCATGAGCGCCGCGAGGAAAAGCGTGTACGCCTCGACCACCCATTGCACGTCCGCGAGCGTGGCGCCCATCGTCCGCTGCAGCACCGGCAATGCGATGTTCACGACCGTGCCGTCGATCATCCCCATGCTGGAGCCGAGGATGGTCGCGGCGAGCACGCGGCGGCGATGCTCGGGCGGACAGCGCGGGGTCACCATGCGCCCACGCAAGCGCGATTCAGGCGGCGACCGGGCGGTATCGCTCGGTCGCTTCGAAGGCGATCGCCGTGACTTCGATGTCCGCGCGCGGAAGGCCGGCAGCAACCGCTTCCTTCCTCCACGTTCGTGTCACGGCATGCACTTCGTCGACGATACGCCGCGCCGCCCGTGCGTCGAGCGCATAGAACTCGCTCGTGGACAGGGCGACCTCGACATCCGGCCTGCTGTCGTGATCGTCGAATGCGAGCACGTGTTCGGCCCTGTCGACGATGGGGTTCAGGTCGAAGGCGGGCGACAGGCGCCAGCCTTCGGGCGACATGATGAATCCATGATTGCGGAAGTGGTCGTCGCGGTGACCCACCGCGATGTTGAAGATGACGCGCCGGAAGAGCTGCGCCAGGTCCTCCTCGATGCGGCCCCGGCATCCGTTCTGCCGCAGGAATTCGGCAAGCTCCAGGTAGCTGCCGGTGGCTCCGTCGGTCTTGCGCAGCATCGTCATGGCCGACGCGTAGAAGCGGCGCCGGCCGTCCATCCGGTCGAAGCGCTGCGAGCAGAACGTGTGGAAAGGCGAATCGAGCTGCACGATGTGCGAGCGCGGAACGGTGACGCCCGCCTTCTTCGCCAGCGCGTGCAGCACGCCTTCCCACGCGCCGATGTCGCGGTCGTCGTCGCGTGCCGGAAACTTGCCGATCCAGAGATCGCCGCCCTCCCCCGTGAAGTTCGCTTTGGGGCGCGCGCCGCCGAGCGAAGCGCCGGGAGCCACGAGCACCGCGAGCCACCTTCGCAGCTTGTCGACATCCTCGATCTTCTTCGCGCTGAGCTCGTAGGCGATGGCCTCGAGCTCGCGAAGGCTCGTGACGGGAGGAGCCGCCATGGGATGGTCCGACCGGTAAGCTTGCTCGCCAGGAAAACGAAAGCGAAGAGCACCCTGGCGAGTGAGGTCCTGCACGCCCAGGAGAAAATCCCAGGCACCGAGCGCGCGCGCCGCTCGACGCTGATCCCTCGCCTCGAGCGCTTCCCGTCGCCGCATGAGGGTCTGGCCCCAGCGATCCGGGCTCGAGTCGAGGAAAACGCCGAAGTTGCCGGTCTCCGGATTCGGGAAAAACGCAGCCTTGTCGAGCGAGAGATCCGGGTCCAGGTTGAACGCTGCGGGGTGACCAAGCCATGCGCGGTCGTAGGTGAAGCGGATTTGCCCGCGGTCCTCCGCAAGGATGCCGACCTGAAGCGGCTCATCGAGCCACTCGACGTCCAGCCAGACTTCGAGCTCACCCGGGCTTCGCTTCACGGCGCAGCCTTCCGGGACCGCGGCGCCGGCAGCTCCAGATCCTGCAGCTTGCGGCCAAGCTCGTCATCGCGTGCAATGCGGTCGATGTCGGCCTCGAGCCGCAGCACGCCGAGCACCTTGAGGTAGTTGCCCAGGGTGACGGCGGGATCCCCTTTTTCCATCCGGTGGAGTGTCATGCGCGAAATGCCGGCGCGCTGGGCCACGGTCTCCGCCGAGAACTTGCGGCGAAGGCGTGCGGCGCGCAGGCGCTGCCCGAGCTGATCGAGGCGGCTTCTTTCGGAAGCGAAGACCGGTTGAGGCTTGGTCGGCATGATGTCTCGTATTCTAGGCGAGCACCGGCCGGTTTGTAAATAATGCGTTACATCGGGGCCCTTGTGGGCGGGGACGGCCGGCCGGTCAGGCCGCCACTCGCGACAGCACCCGCCCGGGGCGAGCACCGGTCGCCTTGCCGCCGCGCCACACGACCTCGCCATTCACGATGGTCGCCTGGATTCCACGCGCGGGCGCAATGGGTGCTTCGTACGTCGCCGCCTCGTCCACGGTGGCCGCGTCGAAGAGGGCGAGATCGGCATGGGCGCCTTCGCGCAGCACGCCGCGATCCTCGAGCCCGAAGTTCCTCGCCGTGAGGCCCGTCATCTTGTGCACGGCCTTCTCCAGCGTGAAGAGCCCGAGCTCGCGGCCATAGTGGCCGAGCACGCGCGGGAACGTGCCCCAGAGACGCGGATGGGGCGAGGCATCGTGCGGGAGGCCATCGGAGCCGATCATCGTCCGGTCGTGCCGCAGGATGCGTTGCACATCGTTCTCGTCGAGACGGAAGTAGATGCCGCCCGCGGGCAGGAGCCGCGCGATGGCCTCGTCGCGCGAGACGCCCATCTCGCGCGCGACGTCTTCGAGGTCGCGACCGGCATATCGCGGCAGCGGCTTCGACCAGCTCACGATCACGCGGGCCGAGCTCGCCGCGCGATGCGCCGAGAGCACCGTGGATCCCGCGGTATACGGATAGCAATCCATGCAGATCGGCTGGCGCGCCATGTGTTCCTCGATGAACGCGAGCGCCTCGGCCGAGCGGCCGTGGTTCGCAGGCCCGACCACCTTGAGATGGGAAACCACCACCGGCACGCCGACCTCGCGCCCGATGCGGAACGTCTCCGTGAGGGAATCGATGATGCCCGCCTCCTCGTCGCGCATGTGGGTGCAGTAGATGCCGCCGTGCGGCTTGAGCGGGCGGCACGTCTCGATCACCTCTTCGGTCGGGGCTGCGATCGCGGGCTCGTAGAAGAGTCCCGTGGAAACGCCGATGGCGCCCGCATCGAGCGCCTCCTCCACGAGGGCGCGCATGCGCGTAATCTCGGCGCCGCTCGCCGGCCGCTGCAGCTCGTCCACGGTCGCCACGCGCAAGGTCGTGTGTCCCACCAGCAGTGCGCAATTCGTGGCCGCGGGCCGTGCGCGGAGCTCCGCCACGTACGCCGCGAACGAACGAAAACGGAACCAGCCGCCCTCGTCGTCGAGAAGGTTCAGCGGCGGCGTGACCGGTTGCGGGATCGGCCGCGGCATGGGTGCGAGCGAGATGCCGCAATTGCCCGCGACGACGGTGGTGAT
>DATMJE010000127.1:0-16214 GCA_035553995.1 Usitatibacter sp.
CACGTGAAGCCGCGCCTCATCGAGCGCATCGGCGAGAAGTGCGCCGACGCGTGCCGCAAGCTCGGCTACCGTGGTGCGGGCACGTTCGAGTTCCTGTACGAGAAGGACGAGTTCTACTTCATCGAGATGAACACGCGCGTCCAGGTCGAGCACCCGGTGACGGAACTCATCACGGGCGTGGACATCGTGCAGGAGCAGATCCGCGTCGCCGCCGGCATGAAGCTCAAGTACCGGCAGCGCGACATTGTGAAGAAGGGCCATGCGATCGAGTGCCGCATCAATGCCGAGAACCCGTACACGTTCGTGCCCTCGCCCGGGCGCATCACCCAGTACCACGTGGCGGGGGGTCCCGGCATCCGCTACGACTCGCACGTCTATGCCAACTACTACGTCCCGCCCTATTACGATTCCCTCGTGGGCAAGCTGATCGCCTACGGCGATACGCGCGAGCAGGCGATCGCCCGCATGCGCGTGGCGCTCTCGGAGATGGTGATCGAGGGCATCCAGACCAACATCCCGCTGCACCAGGAGCTGATGAACGACGCCGCATTCGTGCGCGGCGGCGTGAACATCCACTACCTGGAAGAGAAGATCGCGGCGCTCAAGTCGATCCAGACCGAGGGCTGAGCCGCACCGTGACCTGGCAGCGCGTAAGCCTGGTCGTCGCCGGCGAGCACGCCGAGGCGCTCGCCGAAGCGCTCGAAGCCGGGGGCGCCCTCACCACCGAGATCACCGACGCGGACGCGGGCACCGAGCGCGAGCAGGCGGTGTTCGGCGAGCCCGGCGCCGATGCGGGGACCTGGCCGCGCTGCCGCGTGACCGCGCTTTTCGCCGCCGACGCCGATGCGGGCGGCGCCATCCACGGAGCGCTGCAGGACTCGGCAGCGATAACGCTCGCGCCCGCATCGATCGATCACCTCGAGGACGCCGACTGGGTGGCCGTCACGCAGCGGCAGTTCGATCCGATCCAGGCCGGCCGCCGGGTGTGGGTCGTGCCGTCGTGGCACGAGCCGCCCGATCCCGCCGCGATCAACGTGATGCTCGACCCGGGCGCCGCCTTCGGCACCGGCAGCCACCCGACGACGCGGCTGTGCATCGCGTGGCTCGAAGAGCACGTGGCGAATGGCGATTTCGTGCTCGACTACGGCTGCGGCTCCGGCATCCTCGCCATCGTGGCGATGAAGCTGGGCGCAGGCCGGGCGAACGGCGTCGACGTCGATCCGCTCGCGCTCCAGGCCGCGCGCTACAACGCGCAACGCAACGGCGTCGCGATAGAGGTGCTCGATGGGGAGGCGCCGCTTCCGGCCCGCTTCGACGTCACCGTCGCCAACATCCTGGCGAACCCACTGCGCATGCTGGCCGCGCTCATCTGCGGGCACACGCGGCCGGGCGGCGGCATCGCCCTGTCGGGCATCCTCGCGGAGCAGGCGGGCGAGGTCGTGGAAGCGTATGCGCCCTGGGCCGACCTCGGTGTCGAGGCGAGCGAGGGCGACTGGGTGCTGGTCGCGGGAACACGGCGGCAATAGATGCGATGCTGATCACGACGTGCACCCATTGCCTCGCGCGATTTCGCGTGACGCCGCAGCAGCTCAACGAGAAGCAGGGGCAGGTGCGCTGCGGCCGCTGCCACCGGGTCTTCAGCGGCTTCGAGGCGCTCGAGCGCGTTCCCGACGACGACGCCGTCCGCGCCTCCGAGCCGAGCGAGCCGCCGGGCGACGATTCGCCGCCGACGCTGGGGCCGCTGGAGGAACCGGCGCAAGCCGCCGAGGCGCTGCCCGGTCCCGCGAGCCCGCAGGATGCCGTCGTACCCGACGTGGTCGAGCCGCCGTCCGACTACGTGACGCAGCCGCTCGAGCCGGCCGCGCCCGTCACCCCCGAAACGGCGGACGTGCGGGTGCCGCCTGCGCCGCGCGTGCGGGCGGCCTCGCCGCCCCCGGTGGAGCCCGCTTCCGCCACGCCATCACGGCCGCTGCCCGCGCGGCCGCGCGCCGCGCCTACCCGGCTATCCCTCGAGCCGCCGGTGCGCAAGCGGCTGTCGCGCGCATGGGCGCTGGGTTGCGTGGTGCTCTTCCTCGTGCTCGCGGCCGAGCTGGTCTACGGCTTCCGCGCGCCTCTCGCGCAGCGATATCCGGTGACGCGGCCATGGCTGCAGGACGCCTGCGCGCGCTTGGGATGCACCGTGGCGTGGCCGCGCGAGGATGGGCTCCTCAAGCTGGAGGATTCGGAGCTGCTGGAGGTGCCGGGCAGGCCCGACGAGATCGCGCTCGCCGCGCGCATCCGCAATCTCGCCACCTTCGCACAGGAGTATCCGCACATCGAGCTCACGCTCACGGACAACACCGGGCAGGCGGCCGCGCGCCGCGTGCTGCGTCCGGTGGATTACCTCGGCCGCGCGCTCGGGCCCGGCGAAGCGCTCGCGGCGGGGGCCGATGTCGCCATCCAGCTTCGCATCGAGACGCCGCGCCTGCACGCGACCGGCTACGAGCTGCTGCTCTTCTATCCCTAGGCGCGCTTGAGCGTCGCGATCATCGAGTCGACCGCGCGATCCATGAGCGCGCTGTCGCCGAGGATGCGCGCGTGGCGCAGCCGCATCTGCTCGGCGAGCGCTTCGGGCGAGATCGAGAGTGCCGTGCCCTGCGACAGCGGGTTGGTGAAGAGGTAGACGCCCTTGTTGGGGCTGATCCAGGTCAGCCGCGCGCGCATCGCCTCGTGGCCGGGGCGCGTGAATTCCACCCAGCAGCCGCGCTGCAGGTTGGTCCAGATGCCCGTGCGCGTGAACACGTTGCGCACCTGCGTGCCGCGCGAGGTGCGCAGCCGGATCTCCTCGACGCGGATGTCCCCGGCGGGAATGACCTCGGATTCCAGCGACATCGCCTCGATCGGCGGCGGCGCGGGCGGCGTGGGCGGCACCTCGGGCGCGTTCGCCCCGCCACGCCCGGCCTTCATCGCCGCCGCGTGGGAATCGACGAGCGCGCCGAAGAACGCTTCCTTCGCGAAATCCGGCGCCTTCGCGCGGGCGAACCCGTCGTGCAGTTGCCGCAGCATCCCCGGCAGCATCGCCACCAGGCGCTTGCGCTCCTCGAGGTTGGTCTTGGGCTCCACGCTCCACAACAGGTCGTCGATCACGACCGTGAAACGCTGCCACGAGGGCGAGCCCTCGCCCTCCGTGAGGTGGATATCGGCCAGCGCATTCATCCACGGCCCGGCCAGCATCGCGCGCACCGCGGGCGGCACCCAATGGCGCAGCGCAAGGCGGCGCGCCACTTCCTCCTCGGCCGCCATGCGCGCGATCTCCTGGCGCTCGCGGGCCTCGATCACGCGCGCGGAACGTTCGACGATGTCCTGCTCCGCGCGCTTGTGCTCGTCGAGGAACGCCTCCACTTCCGCGACCAGCGCGGAGAAGAAGGCCATGTCGGTCTCGAACCCGTCGAGCACCCGCCCGACGATGCGCTCCACCATGGCGAGCGTGGCGCCGCCATCGGCCGTGGACTGGTCGAGCCCCAGGCTCGCTTCGGCGAGGAGGTCCAGGAGGCGGCGCGCGGGATGCGCCTTCGACGAGAAGAACGCCTTGTCGAGCAGCGCCACCTTCAGCATCGGGATCTGCAGGCGGCCGAGCAGCGCCTTCACGCTCGCGGGGATGCTGCGATCGTCGAAGATGTAGTCGAACAGCATCGCCACGATGTCGATGGTCATCGCGTCGATCGCGCCGAGCGACGCCGCCTGCGTCGACTTCACCGCCTTGACCACGTTCACCAGCGCGCCGGAAGGCGATTGCGCCAGCTCCACGCCGTCGCGATGCATGCGCGTGAGCTCGCTCATCAACGCCGCCGGCGGCGGCGGAAGGTCCGCGCCGGGCGCGAGCGGCCATGACGGCGCCCCCGGCTGCGGTTGCGCGGCGGCTGCATTGGGGCCACCCATGCCGGTGGCGGGCGCAGAGCCCATGGATGCGCCGAGGAGCTGCATCAGCGAGCCGAAAAGATCGTTCGGCGTGGCCGGTGCCGCCTCCTTCGCGGCCGTGCGCGGCTCATCGCGCCGCATCGGCATCGCGACGGCGCGGCGGCCCACCTGCACTTCCGGGAGCACGCGCTTCTGCACCAGGTGCTCGTTCAGCTCGCGGTAGACGCGCTGCACCTCCGCCTGCGTGTGCCGTTCGAGCTGGCGCAGCAGCGCCATGCGCACCTTGAAGCCGGCGTGCACCTGGCCGAAGGCCTGGCGCATTGCCGCGCAGATCGTGGCCGGGCTGACGGGATTCGCCTCGTCCTCGAGCGCGGGCTGCTCGAGCAGGAAACCCATCCGCTGGCTCAACGCGCCCAGCTCCGCCTCGCACGCAGCCTGCACGCGGCGCGACATCTCGCTGACGACGAGGTCTTCCTCCAGGTCTTCCTCGTCGACGAGCGAGAGCTCGCCCGGCGCGCTGCGATTGCCGTTGCGCTCGCCGCGGACCTTGCGATCGAAGCAATCGACGAAGTGCTTGCGGAACGCGGCGTCGATCATCGGCCGGTTCTCGCGCGCCTGCGCACGCGCATCGAGATAGATGCCCTGCGTGTCGCGGTCGCTGCTCTTCTGCGCGAGATCGAAGAGCTCGTCCTCGACGCGGTTCAGCATGCTGGTGAGCGCCGCCGTCATGCGCTCGAGCGCAAGGTCGCGGCAGCCGGTCAGCAGGCTCGCCGATTCCTGGGGAGTGAGACGCGCCCTGGCGCGTGGATGGTCGCCGAGGACGACCACATTGCCGTTCGCTGCCTGCGCCATGCAGCACCGCCTTTCTGGCAATCCCGCTGCCATGGGGCCGATCAAGGCCCGTTAGACCGGAGATTTTGCGTCGCCACCTTTCGGTGGGTTTGCCGGTTCAGAAATATGTCCGCCGATATGCCGTGATGCGGCACGACGCCGTCCACGACACATTTGTTACAGGCGCAGGATGCTGGTGAAACGCCGTTTCAGTCAATCAGTCCGCGGCCGGGCCACAGGTGAAAATCCAGCGCGAAAAATGTGCGCGGCGTCACAGTTATACTTCCGGCCCATGGCGACCCTCATCTGCGGCTCGATGGCCTACGACACCATCATGGTGTTCCCGGACCATTTCAAGAACCACATCCTTCCCGAGCAGATCCACATCCTCAACGTGTCGTTCATGGTGCCGGAGATGCGCCGCGAGTTCGGCGGCACCGCGGGCAACATCGGCTACAACATGAAGCTGCTGGGCGAAGAGCCCGCCATCATGGCGACCGTCGGCCACGATTTCACGCCCTATCGCGAGCGGCTCGAGCGCCTCGGCCTGCGCGCGACCCATGTGCGCGAGCTGCACGACCAGTTCACCGCACAGGCCTTCATCACCACCGACATGGCGGACAACCAGATCACCGCCTTCCATCCGGGCGCCATGTCGTTCGCGCACCTGAACCGCATTCCCGACGCGCCCGACGCCACGCTCGGCATCGTCTCGCCCGACGGCCGCCAGGGCATGGTCGAGCATTGCCGCGACTTCGCCGCCGCCGGGATCCCCTACGTCTTCGATCCCGGCCAGGGCCTGCCGATGTTCTCCGGCGATGATCTGGAGCATCTGATGGACGGCGCCGCGGCCCTCACGGTGAACGATTACGAGGCCCGCGTTGTCGAGCAGAAGACGGGGCGCAGCACCGAGCGCATCGCCGAGAAGCTGGGCGCCGTGATCGTCACCCGTGGCGCCGAAGGCTCCAGCGTCTACACTCGCGAAGGCAGGATCGACGTCGCAGCAGCGAAGGCCGAACGCGTCATCGACCCCACGGGTTGTGGCGATGCGTTCCGGGCCGGCCTGCTCTACGGCATGGCCCGCCGCTGGGAGTGGCGCCGGTCGGCCCGGCTCGCCTCGGTGATGGGTGCGATCAAGATCGCGCACCGGGGCGGCCAGAACCACCGCCCGTCGCGGGAGCAGATCGCCGCGACGTTGCGCGAGACCTTCGACGAGACGCTATGAGGAGAAGGATGATGAGCAGGAACACATCGGTCACCGCAGCCGCGCTGTGTGCGTTGCTGCTCGGCGGTTGCGCCTATCCCGCGGGCAGCCGCGACTATCGCGGCTACCAGGTCATGGGCGAGCAGAACGTGCGCTTCGGCGTCGTCGAGTCGGTGCGCGAGGTGCGCATCAATCCCGGCCAGACGGGCGTCGGCACCGTAGGTGGCGCAGCCCTCGGCGGCATCGCCGGCAGCACCGTGGGCGGTGGCAGCGGACAGGCCGCAGGGGCGATCGCAGGCGCCATACTGGGCGGCATCCTCGGCTCGAACGTCGAGCATTCGGCCAACGACCGGCCCGGCCTGGAAGTGACGGTGCTGCTGGATTCGGGCAAGTACGTCGCGGTCGTCCAGGAGCCCGACGAGGTCTTCCGCTCGGGAGATCGCGTGCGCGTCGTCTCCGGCCACGGCACCACGCGAGTGACGCATTGACCACCGTGCAGGCCGCGCGCGCCGCGGCCTGCGCTGGCTGCGCCTCGCCTCACATGCGCTGCACGCAGCGCTGATCCTGCGTTTCGTCTTCCCGCGCTCCGGCGCGGGGCAGCGGCGGCACCTGGTGCAATGGTGGTCGCGGAAGCTGCTGCGCCTGCTGGGCGTGACGCTGCGCGTGGAAGGCTCCCCGCCGCACGCGACCGAGCGCTCGGCGATGATCGCGGCCAACCACATCTCCTGGCTGGATATCTTCGTGGTGGACGCGGCGTGGCCCACGCGTTTCGTCGCGAAGAGCGAGATCCGCGACTGGCCGGTCGCGGGCTGGATCGCCGAGCGGGCGGGAACGCTCTTCATCCGCCGCGAGCGCCGCCGCGATGCCGCACGCATGAACGAACGGGTGCACCAGGTGCTCGCGGAAGGCGATTGCGTGGGCCTCTTTCCGGAGGGCACCACGACGCTGGGCGACCGCCTGCTCAAGTTCCACAGCTCCCTTTTCGAGCCGGCGCTCGCCAATGCGGCGCACGTGCATCCGGCCGCGATCCGGTACGAGCATGCCGATGGCTCGCCGTGCCCCGACGTGGCCTATGTCGACGAGCTGTCGTTCATGGAATCGATGGCCCGCGTGATCGCGCAGCGCGGCCTGGTCGCGCGGCTCGTGTTCGCCGAGCCGATCGATTGTGCGAGTCTCGCCGGCCGCCGTGAAGCCGCGGCCACGGCGCACGAACGCATCGCTAGTCTTCTGCGCCTTCCACCGGCGGGCAATCCACCTGGAATACGCGCCGATCCTCCAGCCGCACCGCCGTAAGGCAGCGTCCCCACACGCAGCCGCTGTCCAGGCTCATCAGGTCCGGGCGCAGCTCGAGGCCCAGCGCGGACCAGTGACCACAGACGACGGCGTGGCTCGCGCTCCTGCGGCCCGGCACGTCGAACCAGGGCGTCCAGCCGTCGCGCAGCTCGCCCGGCTCGCCCTTGAAGCGCAGCACCATCGCGCCGTGGGCATCGCAGACGCGCAGGCGCGTCATCGCGTTCACGATCACGCGCAGCCGGTCGATCCCCTCGAGGTCGTCGCTCCACGCGGCCGGCTTGTCGCCGTACATCGATGCGAGGAACGATCGGTAATCCGGGCCGCGAAGACGCGACTCGACTTCGCCCGCAAGCTCGCGGGCACGTGCCACGGTCCAGCCCGGAAGCAGCCCCGCATGCACGAGCGCGTGATGTCCCTCCACGTGGAAGAGCGGACGCGTGCGCAGCCACGTGACCAGCTCGTCCCGATCGGGCGCCCCGAGCACGTCTTCCATCGTGTCGCGCGGGCGGCGCTGCTGGATGCCCTCGGCGACGCAGACGAGATGCAGGTCGTGATTGCCGAGCACCGTGACGGCCGCATCGCCGAGCCCCTTCACGAAGCGCAGGCAGCGCAGCGAATCGGGACCGCGGTTGACGACGTCGCCGACGAACCACGCGCGGTCCCGGGCAGGATCGAAGCGTGCGCTCTCGAGGACGCGCTCGAGCGGCTCGTAGCAGCCCTGCAGGTCCCCGATCGCGTAGGTGGCCATGGACGCGCCGGAACCTCCGGCGTGGGGTGCTATTGCGCGGCGGACACCATGTAGTCGACCGCCGCCTTCACGGCATCGTCGGCGAGGCTCGCGTTGCCGCCCTTCGGCGGCATGGCGTTCTTGCCGTGAAGCGCGCTGTTGTAGAGCGCCTCCTTGCCGGTCTTGATGCGCGGCGCCCATGCGGCCTTGTCGCCGAACTTGGGTGCGCCGGCTACACCGGTGGCGTGGCAGACACTGCACGTGCTATCGAACGTGGACTTGCCGGCGCCGCTTGCCGCGCCCGCGGGGGCGGCTGCGGCGGGAGCAGCTGCGGCGGGGGCGGCTGCTGCAGGGGCGGGTGCTGCAGGAGCGGGTGCTGCAGGAGCGGCGGCCACATTCGTCGCTGCGGTAGCGGCGGGCGCGGCAGCGGCACCGCCTGCCGCGGGTGCGGCCCCACCGGGCGCGGCGGCATTCGCCGCGGGCGCCGCCTGGGCGGGCGCATTCGGATCGACCACCACCTGCGCCACGGGGGACAGGCGCGCCTTGACCGCCGCATCCGACATGGCGGGATCGTCCTTGCGCGAGCGCGAGCCGTAGACGCCGACGGCGAATTGCGTGAGCAGGATGATGCCGATGACGAGCGCCACCACGCCGACCACCACGCTGATCGCCAGCTTCGCGGGGTGGGTATCGATGTTGTCTTCGATGGGATCGTGGTGGGGATGGTGATGCGGATGCGGATCGGCCATGGAATCCTCGAGGAAAACGGGTGCTGCCCGGAAAAGCGAAGCCCCGGATTATAGCTGCATCGGCTGCGCGAACCCGGCGCCCCGATGGACGCGACCTCCGGAAGTCGCTTAAAATCCGGTGGATAGGCGCCCGTAGCTCAGCTGGATTAGAGTACTGCCCTCCGAAGGCAGGGGTCGCACGTTCGAATCGTGTCGGGCGCGCCAAATTCACCACTCCCGTGACCGTATTGAACAGCGCTGACGAGGTGCCGGCGGCGCCGCTTCCTTCGGTACGACGGGTCCTGGTCGCAACGACGTGCGCCTTCCTGCTCGTGGCGCCGTTTTCGGGCAGCGCCGGCTGGCGCGCGGCAAGCCTCCTGCTCGCGGCCGCAGCCCTGGCGTTCGATCGCGAAGAAGGCGCGAGCAGGCTGCGCGCGGCGCCGCGTGGCTTCGTCCTCGCATGGATCGCGTGGGCACTGCTCGCCATCGCCTCGGTCGGATGGAGCGAACGCCCCGCGTATTCCGCCACCGAGCTGCGCGCCGAGCTGCTGTACGGCACGCTGGCGCTCGGCGTTTTCTTCGCGGCCGGCTCCTCCGCCGCGCGCCTGCGCACATGGTGGTGCGTGCTGATGGCGGGATCGGCGCTCGCGTTCGCGGCACCTTTGCTCGAGCACCTCCTCGGCATGCGCTTTTCGCGCCACGACCTGGACGGCGGGCCCGGGCCCTGGTCCACGCATCTCGTGCTGGTAGCGCCGCTTTTCGCCGCCCTCGCGTGGACGGGCCCGTGGTCGGCGCGGCGCCGCCCGCTGGCGCTTGCGGCGGCGATCGGACTGCTGGTCTTCAGCGCCTGGACCACCGGCAACCGCATCGTGTGGGTCGCGCTCGCGGTCGAGCTGGGGACGGTGGCGCTGCTGCACGGGGCGCTCGCGCCCTCGCGCGTGGGTCGCGGCAGGAGCATCGTCGTGCTGGTGTCGCTCGCGGCCGTGCTGGTGGCCGTGGCGCTGCCGGCCTCCATCATCGAACGCAGCGAGCGCTATTTCCCGGGGCGCTCGGGCGTGACACAGCTGCAGCACGATGCGCGGCCCGTGTTGTGGGCCGCGGCGTGGGACAAGTTCCGCGAGCGGCCGCTGCTCGGGCACGGCTTCGGGCGCGAGATCCTCGAGAGCACGTTCCTCGCGCACACACCGTCCGACCAGCCGGAGCCGACACTCCAGCACGCGCACAACACCTTCATCGACATCGCGCTCGAGACGGGCCTCGCCGGCGCGGCGATATTCGTGGCGCTGCTGCTCGCGCTCTCGCGCGTGCACCTGCGGCTATTGCGCGATGCCACGCTGGCGCCGCTCGGCATCATGGGGCTCAGCGTGATCGCGGGCTACGTCGTGAAGAACCTCACGGACGATTTCTTCCATCGCCACAACGCGCTGCTCTTCTGGGCGATCCAGGCCGCGCTGGCGGGCTATGGCCTGCGCGCGCTGCAACGCCGCGGGGAATCCGGCGTTTAGCTTCCGCCGCCGGCCGCGCGCGCCGCGGGGACCACCGCCGTAAGCCGCGGGCGGACCTGCGTCTGGTATTCGGGCACCCAGCGCTTCAGGTCGCGGCGCACCTCCGCGTCGGCCGGCATGCGTTCGTTGCGGAGCCATTCGAGCAGGGCGTGGATCCAGTCGGGATCGACCTGGCGCGCCTTGGCGATGCGCAGCTTCGGATGCGGCGTGGGGCGCGTGTGCTCGTCATCCGCGAGCAGCTCCTCGAAGAGCTTCTCGCCGGGACGCAGCCCCGTGTAGACGATGCGGATCTCGGATTCGGAAAGCTCCGAAAGGCGGATCATGTCGCGGGCGAGGTCCACGATCTTCACCGGCTCGCCCATGTCCATCACGAACACCTCGCCGCCGAGGCCCATGCTGCCCGCCTGCAACACGAGCTGCGCCGCCTCCGGGATCGACATGAAGTAGCGCACCATCTCGGGATGCGTCACGGTGACGGGCCCGCCGCGCGCGATCTGCTCCTGGAACTTGGGGATCACGCTGCCGGCGCTGCCCAGCACGTTGCCGAACCGCACCATCTCGAAACGCGTGACGTTGCTCGCCGCCTGGAGCGCCTGGCACACCATCTCGCCCAGCCGCTTGGTCGCGCCCATCACGTTGGTCGGGTTCACCGCCTTGTCGGTGGAGATGAACACGAACTTCCTCACGCCGTAGTCGATGGCCGCCCGCGCGACGACGTACGTGCCGTAGACGTTGTTCTGCACGGCCTCCCACGCGTTGGTCTCTTCCATGAGCGGCACGTGCTTGTAGGCCGCCGCGTGGAAGACCAGCGAGGGCGAGAACTGGTGCATCACCTGCTGCACGCGGCGCGTGTTCTTCACGTCGCCCACGATGCTCTCGATCGCCAGCGCCGGAAACGACTCGCGCAGCTCCGCGTCCACCTTGTACATGGCGAACTCGCTCATCTCGAAGAGCACCAGCATCGCCGGCTCGAAGGCCGCGATCTGCCGGCAAAGCTCGGAGCCGATGGACCCGCCGGCGCCCGTCACCATGACGACCTGCCCGCTCAGCTGGCCGTGCAGCTGTGCGTCGTCGAGCGTGACCGACTCCCGCTTCATCAGGTCCTCGACCGCGATCTTGCGGATGCGGTTGGACGATCCCTTGCCCGGATTGTTGAACGAAGGCACGGTCATCACCGAAACCTTCGCACGCGTGCAGATCTCGACCACGCGCCGGCGCACCTGGTAGCTCACGGATGGCATGGCGATGATCGCGTGCCGCAGCTTGAGCCGGGCCGCGAAGCGGGGAAGATCGTCCAGCGTGCCCAGCACGCGCACGCCGTGGAGGAGGCGGCTGTGCTTCTTCTCGTCGTCGTCGAGGAGCCCCACCACGCGCCACTCGTGGCTGCGCAGGAGCTCCTTCACGAGGCCGACCGCCGCATCTCCCGCGCCCATCACGATGACGGGGGTGCCCTGCTCGCCGCCGCGGCCGTAAAGCGACCACTCCTTGAACGAGCGGAAGGCCATGCGGCTCGCCGACATGATCGCGATGAGGAGCAGCGGATAGAGCAGGTATTCGCGGAAGCCCAGGCGCGCATCGAGCCCGAGCGCCCGCAGCACCAGTCCCACGCACACGGTGCCTGCCGCCACGGCGAACACGACACGCTGGATGTCCGGCAGGCTGGTGTAGCGCCAGACACCCTGGTACACGCCGAACAGGTGGTTCATCGCGACCTGCAGCGGGATGGCCGCGGCGAAGGCGAGGAGGAGATCGTCGACATCCGTGCCCGCGATGCCGGTAGGGCTTAGCAACCAGGCCGCACCGACGCACGCGATCGCGAGCGCGATGCCGTCGTGGAAAGCGGCCGCCAGGGGACGTGCGTCGATATGGAGGACTTTCATCGCTGCTCCAGGAGAATACCGATGCGCCAAGGTTTTTCTTATTAGTCGGAACCCCTCCCGGGGGCCGCTTCATTCGCGCCGCGATACGGCGCGCGGCGATCGATCGCGAAGAGAAGCAACCCGTAGATCACCGCCCAGGCCGCAAGTATAACGTAACGCCCGGCCGGTCCAACCCTAAGGGCGGCAATGGCGCTCGCCGCGGCAGCGAGCATGAGCCCATAAGCCCGGAGCGCGAGGCGCCGGTGCGTCCATCCGGCGCCCACCAGCCGCTGGTAGTAATGCGAGCGATGCGCGCGCCACACATGCTCGCGCCGCAAGGCACGGCGCGCGAGCGTGACACTCGCATCGACGACGAAGGGCGAGAACACCAGCAGCGGGAACCACGCGGGCCACGCGCTGCGCGACACGCCGATGAAGGAGAGCGCGCCCGCGAGGAATCCCAGCGGTATGGAGCCCGCATCGCCCATGAACACGCGGGCGGGCGGGAAGTTGTGGGCGAGGAAGCCGATGCACGCCGCGGCAAGTGCGGCACATGCGAGCGCGAGTGCGGGTGACGCGTCACGCGCAGCGATCGCCAGCGCGCCGAAACCCACCGCCGCCATGCCGCCCGCGAGGCCATCGGCCCCGTCCATGAAATTGAACAGGTTCGTGAGCCACGCGATGGCAAGGACCCACGCGAGCACGAGCCACGCAGCCAGCTTCGTATCATCCGGCCACGCGAGCAGCACCATGATCAACGCGGCACCCGCATGCGCGGGCAGGCGCACCTGCACGGGCAGGCTGCGCAGGTCGTCGGCGAGCGAGACGATCGCGAGGAAGACAGCGCACGCGAGGACGATCGCCAGCTCGCGATCGGCATGCCATGCCATCAGCGGCAGCGCGCCGGCGAGCACGCCGAGGCCGCCCAGGCGCGGTGTGGGCCGTACATGCAGGGAGCGCGCGTTGGGCAGGTCGGCCAGCCGGCGCGCGCTCGACGTGCGCAGCAGCAGCGCCACCACCAGCCACGCGACGACGGGTGGTAGCAGCAGCGTCACGAGCCATGCCATCACGCCCGGCCCCCGCGCACCAGGTCTGCGATGGCGTCGTGCAACGAGCGCCGCGGTTGCCAGCCCAGCTCACGCATCGCGGGCGACGCATCGGCTTCGAGGGAGCGTGTGAGGCGTTGCATGCGCCCGCGAGCGCCCGCGAGCGCCGCGGCGCACTCGAGCATGGCCGGCGGGCACGCGAAGAGGCGCGGGGCGCGCCCGAGCGCCACGCGAGCCTCTGCGAAGAGCGCCGGCGTAGAGAATGGCTGCGGATGGCTCGCGAGCCACGCGGATGGTGTCTTCGCGGCATGCGCGGCGCAGAGCAGCAGCAACCCGCAAAGATCGTCGACATGGACCCAGCTGCGGCGATTGCGGATGGCGGCGAAAGGCAATGGCCATGGCGTATCGGCCAGCCTGAGCAGGTCGGCGAGGTTTGCGCGGGCACCGGCTCCGATCACGAGCGGCGGACGCACCACGACGATGGCGAGCCCCGTCTCGCGCCCGACGTCGGCGAGCCGCTGCTCGGCGAGCTGCTTCGAGCGCGCGTAGGCGTCGCGCGGGGCGAGCGGCATCGCCGCAGCGAATGCGGCGCCCTCGGGCGTCTCGTCGCCATGGACCTTCACGGTGCTGGCGAAGACCAGGCAACGCGCGCCGCCGCGAGCCGCTGCCCGTGCGAGCGCCTCGCTCTTGTCGACGTTGTCCCTGGTGAATTCCGCCGCGCCGCCATCGCGTGCGTGTACGCGCGCAGCCAGATGGAACACGGTCGCCCCGGCGAAGTCCGTGGCCGCGATGCGCTCGAGCCAGCCGGGCGCGCCGAGCGCCAGCGGCACGTGCCCGTGCAGCGCGCGCACGAGCGTGCTGCCGACGAATCCGTGCGAACCGGTGACGATCGCCGGCCGGCGTGGCTCCATGCGCGGTCCCCCCAAGCAAAACGGGCATCCGCGAGGATGCCCGTCCTGGATTGCTGCGGCGAGGCCCTTAGGGGCAGAACGCCGGTACGGTCAACGCCACGCTCTGGATGGTCGTGCCGTCCGAGACGCTCACGGTGCCCGTCGTCGGGAAGCTCGAACCCGCCGGGTCGCCAGCCAGGCGCGTGATCGAGATGGTGTTCCCGCTCGCGACCGCCGTGACGCGCGGATGCGTGGAGTTCACGATGAAGCTGCCATTGCCCCCGACCGCCGTGACGGAGCCCGACGTGCCGCACGAGAGCGTGATCGCGTTGGGGTTGACCAGCAGCGGCGGCGGCGCGGGCGGGGCCGTCGCGCCCGCGGCGGTGTTCACCGTGACCGTCGCACGTCCACCCTGCGAGTCCGTGACGATCACCTGCGCCCCGGTGATGCAGACGCTGTTGTTGAAGGCGGTGATCGTGAAGACGCCCGGGTTCGCGTTGGTCGTGGTCGGCGAGACACGGATGTTCGGGTCCGAGCTCACCGCGCTGTACGGCGGCACGCCGTCGAACACCACGAAGTCGCCCGAGCCGGTGCCGCACTGCGTCGTGAGCGCACCGGTGAAGGTGAAGGTATTCGGGATGACGGTGAGAACGCTCTGTGGCGCGCCGGTAATGGGGAAGACCTCGTCCACGAAGACGCCGGTAGCGACATCGGTCACGCGCAGCGTGCCGAATTGGCCGGGCACGTTCCGGGCCACGCGAATCACGGCCTGCGTCCTGCCGCTGTGATCCGTGGTGACGGTGATGGAGGGGACGGTGGCACCGCTCGCGTCGACGAACTGGAAAGGCCCCCGCACCACGTCCAGGCGCAGGGTCTTGCCGCCGATGAGGTTGCCGTTGGTGGACGGGTTGAGCGTGATGATCGTATCGCCGCCGGCACATGCAGTCGGTGCGGTGCTGCCGCCGGCCGCCACGCAGTTCGAGCTGAAGGACACGCCAAGACCGGTGAGGAAGTTGACGCCGACCTTGATCGTGCTGGAAGTCGTCTGGCCGTTCGCGTCCGTGAGCGTGATGATGACGGTGCGAACCGGCAGCGCATCCGGCGGGAGGCCGGTATCGACGACGGCGGGGTTCGCGGGAACCACCTGGAAGCTGCCCGCGCTCAGCGTTTGCGGCACGGCGAGCAGGCTCGGCTCCGAGGACGAGAGCGTATACGGCCGGCGGCCGCCGGTAATCGTGATGGTGTTGACGACGCCGGCGAAGAACGTGGCGTTATTGGGTGCCATGACCGGCGCCCCGCCCTGGTCGTTGGCGCTCGGGGAGGCCGTCGAGGCGCCGCCGCCTCCACACGCCGCGAGCATCAATGTTGCCGCCACGGCCAGCAGCCAACCCGCCCAACTCCTGTTCGACAACTCGAATCTCACGATGGCGTCCCCTTGTCTGTTCATCGACCCGCCGTGATTTCTTCAAAATTAGCGGGTTATCGCGCATTATTAAAGCGCAACTTTCAAAGGCGCGCAAGGGAGTATTCCCGATATTCCCGAGGGCGCGTCGTTTTCTTGCATGCGGCCGCCGCAAGTGCGGCGAACCGGTCCACCGCCGCGAAAGCCCTCCGCGATACCCCGCCGCGAGGGCCGTGCTCGATTTCAGCAGTTGCCGAGCCGCGCCGCCCCCGAGAGGTTCACGGTCACCGGCTTGGGCGTCTTGCCGTCCGAGAAGGAAATGGTGACGCTCTCGTTATTGGGCGCTGCGCTTCCGGGCGTGCGCTGGATGGTCGCGTTCGCACCGTTGGCGAATGTGTTCTGCGAGATCTTGATGAGCAGGTACGACGGGGCGGCGACGAAGTAGGTCCCCGTGCCCCCGACCAGCAACACGCTCGTGAGGTCGTTGCACGAGTTGAGCGCCACGGTCGTGGGCTGCACGTCGAAGGTGGGCACCGCGGTGTCGGAGATCTTGTTGCTCACGTCCACCGTTGCCGTGGCACCCGCCGCATCGACCACGCCGATCAGCGTATCGGTAGCGCAACGTCCGGTGGCAGTGACGGTGAACCGGCCGCCGCTGGCGGTCACGATGCGCGGCGTGACGACGAAATCGCTCGGCTGCGAGACCTGGTAGGGCGGCCGGCCGCCGGAGACGATGACGTCGGCGCTGATGCCGTCCGCGCAGGTGCCTGCCGCCGTCCCCTGGAACGTGATGGTCTTGGGCGTGACGGCAAGGGCGGTGCCGGTCGTGCCC
>DATMJE010000128.1:0-3559 GCA_035553995.1 Usitatibacter sp.
CTCGCCCAGGTGCTCCTTCGCCACGGTCTCCTCCGGATGCGAGGGCTGGGCGAGCCCCATCAGGAAAGCCTCGTGGTCGGGCAGCAGGTGGAATTTGGCGCGCCCGGCCGCGGTCATGGCGACCGGGTCCATCACGCGCGCGATCGCCTTGTAGACCTCGGGCTTCTGGCGCTCCAGGCGCGCGGCGAGCTCCGCATCCGGCAGGCGGCGCAGGTACTCGCCGTTCATCCAGCGCAGCTTGTCGGGATCCCAGCGCGCGGGCGAGCGGCTCACGTGCTTGAAGTCGAACCATTCGACCAGCTGCTCGCGCGAGAAGACCTCCTCGTCGCCGTGGGACCAGCCGAGGCGTGCGAGGTAGTTCACCATCGCGTCGGCGAGGTAGCCCTCCTCCTCGTACTGCATCACGTTCACGGCGCCGTGGCGTTTCGAGAGCTTCTGCCCGTCGGGGCCCAGGATCATCGGCACGTGCCCGAAGTGCGGGATGTGCGCATCGAGCGCGCGATAGATATTGATCTGCCGCGGCGTGTTGTTCACGTGGTCGTCGCCGCGCACCACGTGCGTCATCGCCATGTCGATGTCGTCGACCACGACACCGAAGTTGTACGTCGGCACGCCGTCCGCGCGCAGGATCACCAGGTCGTCGAGCTCCTCGTTCGCGACCGTGATGGGGCCCTTCACGACGTCGTCCCAGGTGACCTCGCCCTCGAGCGGCGTCTTGAAGCGCAGCACGGCCTGGGTGCCCGCGGGCGGCTTCTCCCTCGCATCGCGCCAGTAGCGGTTGTAGCGCGGCTTCTCGCCACGCGCGACCTGCGCCTCGCGCATCTTCTCGAGCTCTTCCTTCGTCTCGTACGCCCAGTACGCGAGGCCCTTCTTCAGCAACAGGTCGGCCATCTCGCTGTAGCGCGTCAAGCGCTGCATCTGGTAGAACGGGCCCTCGTCGTAGTCGAGGCCGAGCCACGTCATCGCATCGAGGATCGCCTGCGTGGCCTCCTGCGTCGAGCGCTCGACGTCGGTGTCCTCGATGCGCAGGATGAACTTGCCGCCGTGGCGCCGCGCGAACGCCCACGAGAAGATCGCGGTGCGCGCGCCGCCGATGTGCAGGTAACCGGTGGGGCTGGGAGCGAAACGGGTGCGTACCATGGCCGGAAGTTGGGTGAATTCACCATTCTACGACCGCGTTTGCTAAAATGCCCCTTCTGGGTCGTTAGCTCAGCGGTAGAGCATCGCCTTCACACGGCGGGGGCCAGTGGTTCGATCCCACTACGACCCACCAGGATCGCCAGCGGGCTGCGTCGTTCGATGCGGCCCGTTTTTCTTTTGCGAAGCCACTATGGTCACGGTTGTTCGAGGAGCGAGGTGCGCGATGGGATTTCGCTTCCGTGCGCATCGTCGCGTTCGATCGGGCCGCGCGAGTTGCGACATCACGCCGCGCCAGGCGTAGGAATGCGCCGACGGACCGGGGCGGTTCCCCTCCGACAGACTCGTAGTTGTATCGCAGACCAAAATTCAAGCGCCCGGATAGCGCTCGCACGTCGAAAGCCCCCTATGTCGGTCCACCCCCTCGATCCGCAAGGTTTCCGCTCGACGCTCACCTGGCAGGAGCGCGTCGCGGGCTGCCACACCGAAGCGCACGTCCTCGAGTGCGCGCGCGACTTCCTGGCCCAGTTCTCACCGTACGAGATCGCCCTGTTGCCCGAGGTATGCCGGCCGCCGCGCCTCAGGGACGCGGACGACATCTCCGAGTACGCGTTCAGCCTCGTGCGCCATCATTGCGACCACGGCGCGCCGCACGACTACTCCGTGCATCGCCTGGTCGTGTTCTTCTCGAACGCGACGGTGAGGCTGTCGAAGATCATGCACCTGCAGTCGGCGTCCGGAAACGATGGAGAGCGGGAGGAATCGGCGTGACGCGTCGTCATTCCGGCGTAGGCCGGAATCCGTGACGCGTCGTCATTCCGGCGCAGGCCGGAATCCAATCACCCAAAATTGGGTCCCGGCCTTCGCCGGGACGACAGGCAAAAGTGAAAACGGGCTCACCCCTTGGCGAGCCCGTTCCCGTATCCACGCTTCCGCGCGGCGTCATGCCGTGACTGTGTCGACGGCTTTTCCCTGCATCGCGCGCTTACGCGGCGATGGCTTCCAATTCGCGGGGATGCAGCTCCCCGATCCGCCGGGCGGCGAAGACCACGAAATCGCCGGCCGTGTCCAGCGGAGCCCTCTCGCCCCTCGGTGAGGAGGCCTGAGCCTCGCGCACCAGGATCGCGTACGCCACGACATCCTCCGGCGCCTCGAACCGAGTCGGAGCGCATTGCCCGGGCAACTGCGCCAGCTCGTCCGGCTTCCAGAGGGTCAGGTAATCGCGAACCACGCCGACGACGCCGTCGGCTGTCTCTGTGTCGAGAACTTCACGCTCCCACACCGAGGGTCGGTTACCGGTCGAAAGGGTCATTAGTGTGCGCCTTGCTTTTTGATTTCACGCGTTGCTTGCGTGTGAAAGCATGATGGCGCAGGTCGCGGCGGAATGGGGTGCGCTGCGACAAAAGACCGCCGCAGGCCGGCGGGACTGTCGCACCCTCTGGAAAAAAGGCCGCTGGGGTGGCGGCCTCCGCTACTCGATCAAGCGGTGCTTCATGGCGTAGTGGACCAGGTCCACGTTGGTGTTCAACCCCAGTTTCTTGAGGATCCGCCCGCGATAGGTGCTCACGGTGCTGGGCGACAGCCGCATCTCCTCGGCGATCTGGTGCAACGTCTTGCCCGAGGCGAGCAGCCACATGACGCGGTACTCGCGGTCGGAGAGGCGCTCGTGGGGCGGGCGCTCCTGCTCGGGTGTCAGCCGCATCGCGAGCTTTTCGGCAAGCGTCGGGCTGATGTAGCGCCCGCCGGTGGCCACCTTCTTCACGGCCGCGGTGAGCTCCTCCCCGGCGCTTTCCTTGGTGATGTACCCCGCGGCACCTGCCTTGAGGGCTCGCAGTCCATGCGGGTCCTCCGGATAGATACTCAGGATCAACACCGGGCGCTCCGGGTAGTCATGCTTCACGTCCGTGAGCAGCTCGACGCCGCCGCGCCCGGGCATGGAGTAATCCAGGACGGCGACGTCCCAGTCGACTTTGTGGGCGAGGTCGAACGCCTCGTCGCCATCGCGGGCCTCACCCACGATGTCGACCTCGGGATCGGCCTCGAGCATCATCTTGAGGCCTTGCCGCACGACCGGATGGTCGTCGGCGATGAGCACTTTCACGGGTGCGCCCCCGTGTCCATGGACTGCAGAAGTAGCGAAGCTCATGCGTGGAATACCGGCTGTTGGACCGAGAGCGGGATGGTGACCGAGACGGTGGTCCCCTTCCCTTCGTGTCCCTTCACATCAATGGAGCCGCCAAAGGCAATCACCCTCTCGCGCAGCCCCAAAAAGCCCAGCGAGCGCGGGCTCTCGAACTCCGATTCCTGTATCCCCCGGCCGTTATCCTCGACCTTCAAGGCGAGCGATTCCGCGTCTGCCAATGTGACGTTCACGCGCGTGGCGTTCGCATGCCGTGCGACGTTCGTGAGCAATTCCTGGAAG
>DATMJE010000129.1:0-5439 GCA_035553995.1 Usitatibacter sp.
GTGCGGCCTTCCTCGATGCCCATCTGGCGGATGGCCTCGAGGAACGGCAGCGATTCGATGTCGCCCACGGTGCCGCCTATCTCGATGATGCCCACCTCGGCATCGCGGCACGCGGCCTTGACGGAGGCCTTGATCTCGTCGGTGATGTGCGGGATGACCTGCACCGTGCCGCCGAGATAGTCGCCGCGGCGCTCCTTGTTGATGACGCGCTCGTAGATCTGGCCGGTGGTGAAGTTGTTGCGCTTCGTCATCTTGGTCGAGATGAAGCGCTCGTAATGGCCGAGGTCGAGATCCGTCTCCGCGCCGTCCTCGGTGACGAACACCTCGCCGTGCTGGAAGGGCGACATGGTGCCCGGATCCACGTTGATGTACGGATCCAGCTTCACCATCGAGACCTTGATCTTGCGCGATTCGAGGATCGCGGCGAGGGAAGCTGCTGCGATTCCCTTGCCCAGGGAGGAGACGACACCCCCTGTCACGAACACGTATTTGGTCATGGAGCGACCTCAGTGCTGGAAATTACTATTTTACCGGAGAACGGCGTGTGCTTCAGCGCGGCCGGAAGGCTGGCGGCCGGTGCACTGTCGAAGCGCTTCACGTCGCGGCGTGCATTTGCCGGACAGGATAGCGTCCAATTGCCTATTGCACAGTCGGCCAATTGCCGGTTGGCGATACGGGCATACCGTCGCCATACGAGGCGAATCGACCGCCATGCGCCTGCCCCGGTGGGTAAAATCACGCGATGAAAGTCGGCGACAGGCATTACCGCTCCATCTGGCCGGATCCGTCGGGACCGGCCGTGCACATCATCGACCAGTCGCGCCTGCCGCACGTCTTCGAGACGCTGCGGCTCGATTCGCCCGAGGCGGTGGGCGAAGCGATCGTCACGATGCGCGTGCGCGGCGCGCCACTCATCGGCGTGACGGCGGCTTACGGGCTGGCACTCGCGGCGCTGCGAGATCCGACCGACGAAGGCCTCAATCGCGCCGCGATGAAGCTGCGCGAGACACGCCCCACGGCCGTGAACCTGATGTGGGCCCTGAAACGCATGTGGAACGCGTTGCTGCCCCTGCCCCATGCCGAGCGCGCGGCGGCGGCGTGGCGAGAGGCGCATGCGATCGCGGAAGAGGACGTGGCCCTGAACGAGGCGATCGGCCGCCACGGGCTCGCGATCATCCGCCGCGAGCACGAGCAGCGCGGCGAGCCGGTGAACATCCTCACGCACTGCAACGCGGGCTGGATCGCCACGGTCGATTGGGGCACCGTCACCGCACCCATCTTCATGGCGCACGACGCCGGCATTCCCGTCCATGTATGGGTGGACGAGACCCGTCCGCGCAACCAGGGTCTGCTCACGGCGTGGGAGCTCGCGGGCCACGGCGTGCCGCATACGCTCATCGCCGACAACGCGGGCGGCCATCTCATGCAGCATGGCGCGGTGGATCTCGTCATGGTGGGGGCCGATCGCGTGACGCGCCGCGGCGACGTCTGCAACAAGATCGGCACCTATCTCAAGGCGCTCGCCGCCCGCGACAATGCCGTGCCGTTCTACGCCTGCGTGCCCTCGCCCACGATCGACTGGACCATCGAGGACGGCCTGGAGGAGATTCCCATCGAGGAACGCAGCGAGGAAGAGGTGCGCAACGTGCGCGGGCTCGATGCCGAGGGACGCTACGCCTCGGTCGCGATCGCTTCGGCGGCCACACCCGTCGCGAACCCTGCCTTCGACGTGACGCCGCACGATCTCGTGACCGGCATCATCACCGAGAAGGGCGTGGCGCGCGCCTCCGAGCGCGAGCTGGTGGCGTTCTGGCCGAAGGAACGGCGGCAGGAGGCGCACGTCTCGTGAACGACATGATGCGCGAGCGCGGGCTGCGCCTGCACCTCGTCTCCCTGGCACGACACCTGGTGGCGCTGGGCGTGAGCCCGGCGGTCTCGGGCAACATCAGCGCGCGCGTCGATGGCGGCTTCATCGTGACGCCTTCGGGGCTGGCGTATGCGTCGCTGCATCCCGACGACCTGGTCTTCCTCGGCCCCGATGGCGAGGGCGGCGGCGGCCAGCGCGAGCCCTCCACGGAATGGCGCATGCACCGCGATATCTACGCGCGATTCCCGGAAGCGGGCGGCATCGTGCACCTGCACTCCCCCTTCGCGACCACGCTCGCCTGCCTGCGCCGGCCGATTCCCGCCTTCCATTACGAGGTGGCGCTGGCCGGGGGTGACGACATTCCCTGCGCGGAGTACGCCACCTTCGGCACCCAGGAGCTTTCGGACCAGGCCCTCGGTGCGCTGCAGTCGCGCCGCGCGTGCCTGCTCGCGAACCATGGCGCGATCATGTGGGGAAAAACGCTCGACGAGGCGGTGCTGCTGGCCGAGCGCGTCGAATTCCTCGCGCGCGTCTACTGGCAGGCGCTGCAGGTCGGGGAACCCCAAGTCCTGAACAAGGCCGAAATGGATCATGTGGCGGCCAAGTTTTCACGCTACGGCAACAAGTAAGTGGTACACCGTAACGCGGGACGAGGCCCTTTCGGGCCACGGGGTGCGTCCCGGGGTGCATCACGAGGTTCATTGAGCGATAATGCGGCCCTTTCCATGCCGGTGCGGTGAAGCCGGCTAAATAGTCGGAGGAGATTTCATGCACGCCCAAGCCGCTCCCGTGCGCGGAGCCGTTCCCACTCGCAACGCGAAGCTCCTCAAGTGGGTCGAGGACGTCGCGGCCCTCACCCAGCCCGACCGGATCCATTGGTGCGACGGCTCCGACGCCGAATACGACCACCTCTGCGGCGAGCTGGTCGCCGCCGGCACCTTCCGCAAGCTGAACGAGAAGCTGCGCCCCAATTCGTACCTCGCGTGGAGCGATCCCGGGGACGTGGCCCGCGTGGAAGAGCGCACCTTCATCTGCTCGAAGACGCAGGCCGAGGCGGGCCCCACGAACAACTGGGTCGATCCCGCGGAAATGCGCGTCACGCTGAACGGCCTCTTCAAGGGTTGCATGCGCGGCCGCACGATGTACGTGATCCCCTTCAGCATGGGGCCGCTCGGATCGCACATCTCGCAGATCGGCGTCGAGATCTCCGATTCGGCTTACGTCGTGGCGAGCATGAAGATCATGACGCGCATGGGCAGCAAGGTGCTCGACGTGCTGGGCGATGGCGACTTCGTGCCGTGCCTGCACTCCGTGGGCGTCCCGCTCGCGCCGGGCCAGAAGGATTCGTCGTGGCCCTGCAACAAGGAGCACAAGTACATCGTGCATTTCCCCGAGACGAAGGAGATCCTCTCGTTCGGCTCGGGCTATGGCGGCAACGCGCTGCTGGGCAAGAAGTGCCTGGCACTGCGCATCGCCTCCGTGATGGGCCGCGAGCAGGGCTGGCTCGCCGAGCACATGCTGATCCTCGGCGTGCAATCGCCGGAGGGCCGCAAGCATTACGTCACCGCCGCTTTCCCGAGCGCGTGCGGCAAGACCAACTTCGCGATGCTGATCCCGCCGCCGCAATTCAAGGGCTGGAAGTGCACGACGATCGGCGACGACATCGCGTGGATCAAGCCCAACAAGGATGGCCACCTGCACGCCATCAACCCGGAAGCGGGCATGTTCGGCGTGGCCCCCGGTACCGGCTACGACACCAACCCGAACTGCATGGAGGCGATCAAGAAGAACACCATCTTCACCAACGTGGCGCTCACGCCCGAGGGCGACGTCTGGTGGGAAGGGATGACGAAGGAACCGCCGCCGAAGCTCACCGACTGGACCGGCAAGGAGTGGACGCCGGGCTGCGGCCGCACCGCGGCGCATGCCAACGCGCGCTTCACCGTCGCCATGACGCAGGTGCCTTCGCTCGACCCCGCGTGGGACGATCCGAACGGCGTGCCCATCGACGCCTTCATCTTCGGCGGCCGCCGCTCGACCACGGTCCCGCTCGTGACGGAAGCGAAGAGCTGGGAAGACGGCGTCTACATGGCGGCTACGCTCGGCTCGGAGACCACGGCGGCGATCACGGGCCAGGTGGGTGTCGTGCGGCGCGATCCGTTCGCGATGATCGCGTTTTGCGGCTACAACATGTCCGACTACTTCGCGCACTGGCTCACGTTCGGCAGCGCGAACCTCAAGCTGCCCAGGATCTACCTCGTGAACTGGTTCCGCAAGGATGCCGAGGGCAAGTTCCTGTGGCCGGGCTACGGCGAGAATATGCGCGTGCTGAAGTGGATCGTGGAGCGCGTCGAGGGCAAGGCGGGCGCGCGCACCACGCCGCTCGGCAACGTGCCCGAGGCGCTCGACATGAGCGGCCTCGACTTCAACGACTCGAAGTTCACCGCCGCGACCGCCGTGGACAAGTCGCAATGGACGCAGGAGATGAAGCTGCACGGCGAGCTCATCGAGGGCCGGCTGGGCGAGCGCGTGCCGCCCTCGGTGAAGAAGCGCTACGAGGAGCTGAAGGGCACGTTCGACTGAGCTGCTTGACGATTCACATGGAACGGGGGCCGCTGGCCCCCGTTGTCTTTCGGAATCGCCCAATGCTCCGAAGACCAGGCTCGGCTTGGGCGACTGCTGGCTGCGGCAATAGCTGGAATCATGGTGCTGTGGAGTCGGCTCCAGCCTTCCGCGGCCGCCCGCCACGCTTGCCATTCTCGCGCGCCGCCGCCGCCTTCGCGGCCGATGAACGCCGGCCACCGCGCTTTCCCAGCTCGCGCATCCAGGCTTGCGTGCCGAGAGAGCCCGCGATCAGGTCCGGCACGGAAAAGTCGACATCCAGATCCGGCCAGTGAAGCGCGTATCCGCCGCCGGTGACCATCACGTTTCGCAGCTTCGCCGAGCTCGAATCGGCGAGGCCCTGCAGGAGGTGGACCGGGATAGCGATAGCACTGCCCGACACAAGCTCCACGTGAATGCGCCTGCGCCGCGCCTCGTAATGGGCGGACAGGGCCATGTTTCCGCGAGCCCGCAACGCTCGGCCTCGAGCTGCCGCCCCAACATAGCCCGCGAGGGCCTTATCGATCTGAGATTTAGTGGCCATGGATGCTTCTCCAGATATCGAGACACTCCTGGTGCCTGTCTATGATCGCCGCCACGATCCGGCGCAAATCGGAACGGCTGATGCCGCTTACCTCCATCAGGCGAACGTCACCCGGTTCGTTGCCAAGGGCAAATCGACCTTCGCCCTCCGCGCCTACGGCATGTACATGAGCCGGCGCGTGGTCATTCAGATAGACCACGACGCGGCATGCGCCGACGTGAAACAGGGTGGGCATTTCGGACAATAACCCAACCGCTTGGGTTTTTCAAGCCGTCGGAACCGAACGAGGAATTGAAGGACACGGTTGGCTGATCAGCTCGGCGATGCACGACAAACGGGGGCCGCCGGCCCCCGTTTCGCTTTTCTACGTTTCCCGTCAGAACATGAACACCGCGATTCCGGGCGTCACGAACCCGTTCGCAGCGCA
>DATMJE010000130.1:0-2999 GCA_035553995.1 Usitatibacter sp.
GGTGAAGTCGTAGCTCGCGCCGAAGCTCGCCACGCGGCGCTTGGCGGTGAATTCCTTGTACTGCGCTTCGCGCAGGTCGAGCGTCGCGATGCCTTCGAGCAGCACGCGCTCCTCGTCTCGGGAGAGGAATTCGGGCAGGTAACGCAGCCCGTTGGGAAGCGCGCTCTCGCCCGTGAAAAGCTCGGCCTGGCTCATCCTAGAAAGATACCGGATCGAGCGAGCGCCACAGGTACCACGTGCCCACGGAGCTGTACGGCTTCCATGGCTCGCCGATTGCGCGCATCTCGTCCTTCGTCAGCGGCTGCCCGTCGTTGTACTGCTTCTCCATCGCGCGGCGCAGGCCGAGGTCGTCCACGGGCAGCACGTCGGGCCGCATCATGTGGAAGATGAGGAACATCTCGACGCTCCAGCGGCCGATGCCCTTCACCTGCACCAGCTCCTCGATGATCGCCTCGTCGTCCATGCGCGCGAAGCGGCGCGGCTTCACCAGCCCAGTGTGGAAGCGCATGGCGAGGTCGAGGATGTAGGCGGACTTCTGTCCCGAGAAGCCGCACGCGCGCAGCTTCTCGGGCGCGAGCACCACCACGTTCGCGGGCGTGACCTTGCCGCATGCCAGCACGAACCGCGCCCAGATGGCCTGCGCCGCCTTGACCGAGATCTGCTGGCCCGTGATCGAGCGGGCGAGCGTCTGGAAGGCATCGCCACGCGTGCCGAGCTCCGCATCGGGATAGAGCTTCACCAGCTTGCGCAGCACCTTGTCGCGGCGGGAGAGGTGCTTCTTCGCGTCCTGCCAGAAGTCGGGGACCATGGCCGCGATTTTGCCCAGAACCGGGTCGTTGCGGGGCTGTCCACTGCAGACACCCTCGAGGAGGACACCATGGCCGCACCCCGCCAGCCCGACAAGCAGCCGCAAAAGCCCGCGCCCAAGATCATGGCCACCGAGGTGAAAGGGGCCCATCTGGACCATGAGGAGCACGAGGAGTCGCTCATCGACGAGGCCGTCGACGAGAGCTTCCCGGCGAGCGACCCGCCGGCCATCAGCCATCCGAGCAGCAGCCTCGCGGTGAAGAAGGTCGCCGAGAAGGGACGCGAGACGCCGCCCGCGGAGCCTGATCCGGCGAAGCAGAACGTGAAGTCGTGCTCCGACGAGCGGCAGGCGCCTTTCGAACACAAACCCTGACCGCTCAAGCCGTCGCCCGGGACGCCGCACCCGCGGCGCCCGGGATGATGTGGCGCATCTTCTCTCCTCGCGAACCGACGTAATATCCGCGTCAGACTGCTCGGCGGCGTTGGGCGTCGCACCACATCGAGGGGGAGGTCACCATGAAGGCCGAAGAATTGCGCGCTGTCCAGGCGCCCCTGAAGGAGCGTTATCGCGAGACGCCGAATGCGGCGCTCGTCACCCTGCGCGCACAAGGACATCTCAGCGAGGGTGTCAGCTGCAAGATCGAGACAGGCAAGGCGCTCGTCGTTGCCGGGCTGCATCCCGCGACCGGCGGAAGCGGTCAAGCCGCGTGCTCGGGCGACATGCTGCTCGAAGCGCTCGTCGCGTGTGCTGGCGTGACCTTGAACGCGGTCGCGACCGCACTCGGCATCGAGCTGCGAGATGCGTCGCTTCAAGCGGAAGGCGATCTCGACTTCCGTGGAACGCTGGGCGTATCGAAGGAAGTGCCCGTCGGGTTCCAGAACATACGGCTGCTGATCACGCTGGACACGGATGCGTCGGAAGAGCAGGTCGCCACTCTCCTGCGACTGACGGAGCGATACTGCGTCGTGTATCAAACGCTGGCGCATCCGCCGGCGCTGGAAGTCGTTCGCAAGGTTGCGACAGCGGCCTGAGCTCCAGGGCTGCATGGCGGGCGGGACAATGAGTCCTGCCTGCCCCAAGCGCGCCGCACGGTGCGCGCCGTAAGGCCCAGCGCCTCCCCAATCTCCCGCTCGATGCAGCCGCCAAAGCGGCCGCATCTTCCCCGCGGCTGGCCGAATAAGCGCTGTTCGTCGTATCCAATGCGGCAACCGTCGCAGATGCGTTGCAGCGGTGATTCAGCATGCCTACGGTGACGGACGCATCGCGGACTTCGCAAGTCGCGATGATTCCATCCGGCGAGCGACATGACATCCGGAGGATCTGTGACGAAGCACTACCGCTTCGGGCGTATCGAAGTCCGGCCCATGGAAAGGCAGGTCCTGATCGAGGGGCGGCGGGCTTCCATGGGCGCACGCGCGTTCGACGTTCTCGTGGCGCTCATCGAGCGTCGCGGCCGCATCGTCACCAAGGACGAGCTGCTCGACATCGCGTGGCCAGGCGTGGTCGTCGAAGAAAACAACCTCGAGGTGCAGATCTCCGCGATCCGGAAACACCTGGGGATGCGTGCGATCGCGACGATTCCGACGCGCGGCTACCAGTTCACTCTCGAGCCCGAGCCTAATGCAGCGTTCGCGCGGTCCGCGACATGCCGGCACAACCTGCCATGCTCCATCACGTCGTTCGTCGGAAGGAAGCGTGAGCGAGCCGAGCTGAAGGACCTGCTGGAGCGCAGCCGCCTCGTGACGCTGGTGGGCATGGGCGGCGTCGGAAAGACCCGGCTTGCACTGCAGCTCGGCATCGAAACGATCGACTGCTATGCCGATGGCACGTGCTGGGTGGAGCTCGCGGGCGTGGGCCAAGGCGAGCGCGTCGCCGATGCCATCGCCGCCGCCCTGGGCGTGGCGCCTGGCCCGCACCGCACGCCCGTCGAGGCTTTGCTGCAACATCTCCACGACAGGAAGCTGTTGCTGATCCTGGACAACTGCGAGCATTTGCTGAACACGTGCGTCCCGCTCGCGAGGCACTTGCTGGAACAAGCTGCGGCCCTGAGCATCGTGGCGACGAGCCGCGAAGCATTGCGCGTCATGGGCGAAGTCGTATTCCCCGTGCCAAGGCTCACGCTGCCACCGGCGGGCGCGGACGCGTCCGGGCTTTCTACGTGCGATGCGGTGCAGCTCTTTGCCGAACGTGC
>DATMJE010000131.1:0-9412 GCA_035553995.1 Usitatibacter sp.
CGACCGTCCGGTGCTCGCGGGGGTCATCGCGATCATCATCGTGATCGCCGGATTGGTCGCGAGCGCGATTCTGCCGATCGCGCAGTACCCGGACATCGCGCCGCCGACGGTCGTCGTGAACACGAGCTATCCGGGCGCGAGCGCCGAGACCATCGCGCAGACGGTCGCGGCCCCCATCGAGGAACAGCTCTCCGGCGCCGAGGGCATGCTCTACTTCACCTCGAGCGCGGGCTCCGACGGCCAGCTCACGATCACCGCCACCTTCGAGGTCGGCACGGACGTCGACCGCGCCACGTTCCAGCTCAACAACCGGGTGCAGACGGCGTTGCCGCGCCTGCCGGATGAAGTCCGCCGCAACGGCGTGGTCGTGGCCAAGCGCTCCAACGACATCCTGCTGGTGATCGGGCTCTTCTCGCCCAACGGCACGCAGGCGACCACCACGATGGCGGACTACGCCTCCGTGAACATCATCGACGACCTGAAGCGCATCAACGGCGTGGGCGACGTGCTGCTCTTCGGCTCGGGATCGTCGATGCGCGTGTGGCTGCACCCGGACCGCATGGCCCAGCTCGGCGTGACGCCGTCCGACGTGGCCAATGCCATCCGCGGGCAGAACGCGCAGTACGCGGCCGGCAAGGTCGGCGCGGAGCCCGCGCCCCGCGGCCAGGACCTCACGTATACGGTCACCGTGCGCGGGCGCCTTGCGCGCGTGGACGAGTTCGAGAACATCGTGGTGCGCGCCAACGCCCCGACCGGCGTGCTGCGCATCAAGGACGTGGCGACCGTGGAGCTGGGTGCGCAGACCTACGACACGCCCGCGACCGTCGACGGCAAGAACGCGGTGGGCATGGCGGTGTTCCTGCAGACCGGCGCCAACGCGCTCGACGTCGCCAAGTCCATCAAGTCGCGCCTGGTCGAGATCAAGTCCGCTTTCCCGCCCGACATGGAATACCTGATCCCGTTCGATACGACCATCGTCGTGAAGAGCTCGATCCACGAGGTGGAGATCACCATCTTCGAGGCGGCGCTGCTGGTGCTGGTGGTGGTGTTCATCTTCCTGCAGACGTGGCGCGCGACCATCATCCCGATGCTCGCGGTGCCGGTCTCGATCATCGGCACCTTCGCCGGCCTCTACGCGCTCGGCTTCTCCATCAACACGCTGACCCTCTTCGCGATGGTGCTCGCGATCGGCATCGTGGTGGACGACGCCATCGTGGTGCTGGAGAACGTCGAGCGCCTGATGCGCGTGGAACGGCTCTCCGCCAAGCAGGCCGCCATCGAGGCGATGCACGAGGTCTCCGGCGCGCTGGTCGCGATCATCCTCGTGCTCTGCGCGGTGTTCATCCCGGTGGCGTTCCTCGGCGGCATCGCGGGGCAGCTCTACAAGCAGTTCGCCGTGACGGTGGCGGTGGCCGTCGTGATCTCGGGCATCACCGCGCTCACGCTCACGCCGGCGCTGTGCGCGTTGCTGCTCAAATCGGGCGAGCACCACGAGTCGCGCCTCTTCCGGCCGTTCAACCGCGGCTTCACGAAGATGACGGACACGTTCCTGTGGGCCGTGGACGTGGCGCTCAAGCGCCGGCTCATGGCGGCGATCGGCTTCCTCATCGTGATCCTCGGGCTCGCGGGCCTCTTCTACCTCGTGCCGCGCAGCTTCATCCCGCCGGAGGACCAGGGCTACCTCATCAGCTCGATCCTGCTGCCCGATGGCGCCTCCATCCAGCGCACGCAGAAGACCGGCGCCCAGTTCCAGCAGATGCTCGCGCAGGACGATGCGGTGGCGCATGCGTTCGTCGCCGCGGGCCGGGACTTCATCGGCGGCGGCAACAAGACCAATGCGGGCACGTCTTTCATCCTGCTCAAGGACTGGGACGAGCGCAAACGCACCGCGAGCCAGATCGCGGGGCAGCTCACCGGCAAGGGCATGACCTTCCCCGACGGCATGGCGTTCGTGTTCAACCCGCCCGCCATTCGCGGCCTCGGCAGCGCCGGCGGCTTCGAGTTCTACGTGCAGTCGCGCACGGACGCGGATCCGCGCCGGCTCGGCCAGGCGGTGCAGCAGCTCACCGCGGCGCTGCAGGCCGATTCGCAGCTCACCGGCATCAACTCGTTCTTCCGCGCGACGGTGCCGCAGTTCCGCGTCGAGGTGAACCGCGAGCAGGCGATCTCGCTGGGCGTGCCGGTGTCGGACGTGTTCGACGCGCTGCAGAGCACGCTCGGCGCGCTCTACGTGAACGACTTCAACCTCGGCGGCCGCACCTATCGCGTGCAGGTCCAGTCCGAGGCGGCATACCGCGCGCGTCCGGAGCAGATCGGCAGCGTCTTCGTGCGCTCCACGACCAGCGGCGAGATGATCCCGCTGAAGGCGCTGGTGCGTGTCGAGAACTACGTCGGCGCCGAGCAGGTGGATCGCTTCAACGGCTTCATCGCCGCGAAGGTGCTCGGCAACGGCAAGCCCGGTGTCTCCTCGGGGCAGGCCATCCAGGCGGTCGAGCGCGTCGCGGCCCAGGCACTGCCGCCCGGGTACACGATCGCGTGGAGCGGCCAGGCGTTCCAGGAGCGCCGCACCGGCAATGCGTCGATCTTCGCCTTCGGGCTCGCGATCGTGATGGTGTACCTCATCCTCTCGGCGCTCTACGAGCGCTGGCGCCTGCCGTCGGCGGTCGTGCTCGCGGTGCCGTTCGCGGTGCTGGGTGCGTTGGGGCTCGTTGCGGTACGCGGCATGGAGAACGACATCTACTTCCAGATCGGCCTCGTGGTGCTGATCGGGCTGGCGGCGAAGAACGCGATCCTGATCGTGGAATTCGCGCAGCAGGGGCTGCTCGCGGGCATGGGCGCGAAGGAGGCCGCGCTGCAGGCCGCGCGCCTGCGCTTCCGCCCGATCGTGATGACGTCCCTCGCCTTCGTCTTCGGCGTGATGCCGCTCATGTTCGCGAGCGGTGCGGGCGCCGCGGCGCGGCGTTCCATGGGCACGGGGGTGGTGGGCGGCATGCTGCTCGCGACTTTCGTCGCCACGATCTTCGTGCCGCTCTTCTTCACGGTCTTCGCACGCCGGCAGAAAATGGGAGAACGCGACGAGGAGCGCGACCACATCCCGCAGGAGGCCGCGCGATGAAGCGTCTTTCCCTGCTGGCCGCGGCCCTGGTGCTTTCGGGCTGCATGGTCGGTCCCGACTACAAGCGTCCCGAGCAGGCGCTGCCCGCGACGTTCGGCGAGCCGCAACCGGCCGGGCAATCGATCTCGGAAGTGCCGGTGCACTGGTGGACCCTGTACAACGACCCGGTGCTGGACGAGCTGGTCGCCTCCGGCCTCGAGCGCAACGCCGACGTGCGCCAGGCGATCGCGCGCGTGCAGGAAGCGGAAGCCGCGCTGCGCGAAGCGCACGCCATCCTCTTCTTCCCCGAGATCAACGGGCAGGCCGCCGTCGCACGGCAGCGCCAGATCCAGCAGGGCGGGAGCACGGTGACCGCGACCAACTACCTCATCGGCCTCAATACGTCCTTCGAGCTGGACCTGTGGGGGCGGCTGCGGCGCGGCGAGCGCGCGACGGTGGACGCGCTCCAGGCGAGCCAGTACGCGCGCGATACGGTTGCGCTCACGCTGTCGGCCACGATCGCCCGTGCGTATTTCGCCGCACTCTCGCTCGATTCGCAGGTCGCCGCGAGCGAGGAGATCCTGCGTGCGGCCGACGAGTCGCTCGGCCTCGCGCGCCGGCGCCTCGAAGGCGGTGTCGCCTCGGAGCTCGACGTCTACCAGGCCGGTACGCTGCGTTCCCAGGCCGCTGCGCAGGCGAAGGAGCTCGCACGGCAGCGCGCGGTGGTCGTGCACCAGCTCGGCGTGTTGACGGGCCGGCTCGACGTCCAGGTCGCCACGAAGGACCTGAACGCGCTGCCCATCCCGCCGCTGCCTCCCGCGGGCCTGCCCTCCACGCTGCTCGAGCGCCGCCCCGACGTGCGCCAGTCCGAGATGTTGCTGGCCGCGGCCACCGAGCGCATCGGCATCCAGGAAGCCGCGCGCTTCCCGACGCTGAGCCTCACGGCCTCGGGGGCGCAGGCGAGCGCCGAATTCGGCAACCTGCTCAATTCCGGCTCGCGCATCTGGTCGCTCGGCGCGAACCTCGTGGGCCCGATCATCGATTTCGGCCGCAACAAGGCGCGCACCGAGCAGGCGGAGGCGCAGGCGCGGCAGGTCGCGGCGCAGTACCAGCGCTCCGTGGAAAGCGCCTTCCAGGACGTGGCGGATGCGCTCTCGAACGTGCGCCTCGCCGCGGACCAGGAAAAGGACCTCCTCGAGCAGGTCGACCAGTCGCGCAAGGCGTTGCGGCTTTCACAGATGCGCTACGAGAATGGGTACTCGGCATACCTGGAGGTGCTCGATGCCCAGCGCACGCTGAACCAGTCGCTGCTCGCCTTCATCCGCAATCGCCAGGCCTATCTCAGCTTCACGGTGGACCTGATGAACGCGCTCGGCGGCGGCTGGGTCCCGCCCGAGCAGAACACCAACAAGGCCGCAGCGCGGACCACGCAGGGTTGACGGATTGCGGCCCGGGCTGCGTCCGCCAGGCCCATTGCGATCGCGGGCTGCCGCCCCCATCCTGAAGGGATGTCCCGCCTCGCGATGCGCAATCCCGTTCCCGCCATTCTCGCGCTGCTGCATGTGCTGATCGGCCTGCGGCTGCTGGTGCCCCTGGGTACCGTCGCACAGGTCGCGGGTGTGCTCACGCTCGCCGCCTGCTACCACTGGCTGCCCAAGGGCTGGCACGTGCGCGAAGGACCGCGTCCGTGGTCGGTCTGGGTGCGCTGGGTCACGATGGGATTCTTCTCGTGGCTGCTGGTGCTGACACTCGGGCGTGAAGCCACGCTCGCCGCCGCCGCCATCTTCGCTTCTCCCGCCGCCCGCGATGCGTGGAGCGTGGACTCGGCCTATGCCGTCCTCGCGCTCGCCCCGGCGATCACGCTGGCGGGATTCCTCATTGCCAGGGCGGTCCCCCGCGTCCGCGATGTGCGCATCGTGCTGGCGGACCTGCCGCCGGCCCTGCACGGCTTCACCATCGCGCAGATCAGCGACATCCACGTCGGGCCCACGATCAAGCGCGGCTTCGTCGAGCGCGTGGTGAACCGCGTGAACTCGCTCGACAGCGACGTGGTCGCGATCACGGGCGACATCGTCGACGGCTCCGTGGCCGCGCTGGCGGCCCACACCCAGCCGCTCGCGCGGCTCGCATCGCGCCACGGGACCTATGTGGTCACGGGCAACCACGAGTACTACTCCGGCGCCCACGGCTGGATCCGCGAGCTGCGCTCGCTGGGCGCGCGCGTGCTGCTGAACGAGCACGTGCTGATCGAGCACGACGGCGCGCACATCGCCATCGCCGGCGTGACCGACTTCACCGCCCACCACTTCGACGCCTCGCATCGCAGCGATCCGCGGCGGGCGCTCGCCGGCGTGCCCGGGGAAGTGGTGAAGGTGCTCCTTGCGCACCAGCCGCGCAGCGCCGAGGCGGCCGCGCGTGCCGGTGCCGACCTCCAGCTTTCCGGCCACACGCATGGCGGCCAGTTCTGGCCGTGGAACCTCTTCGTGCGCCTGCAGCAGCCGTTCACCGCGGGGCTGCATCGCGTGGGCGCGATGTGGGTGTACATCAACCGCGGCACCGGCTACTGGGGCCCGCCGATGCGCTTCGGCGTGCCGCCCGAGATCACGCGCATCCGGCTCGTGGCTGCCTGAAAAGCACTCCTGCGCCGCGGGTTATCATCGCCCGCAGACCGGAGGAGCCATGGACTCACCCTTCCCGAAGTTCGATGTCGCGCTGAAGATCGCGGAGATCACGGCCATACCCACGTCGTTCCCGCTGCCGAAGGAAGGCAGCGTGCGCCTGGGCATCGGGCGCGCGATCAAGCGCGACGCGGTGATCGTCAAGGTGCGCACCGAGTCCGGCCTGGTGGGCTGGGGCGAGTCGCACGCCGGGCGCGCGCCGGGCGCGGTGGCGGCCCTCATCAACACGACGCTGCGCACGCTGGTCCTCGGCATGGATGCGACCGACGTCGTGGGCGTCTGGAACCGCATCTATTCGCGCCAGCTCGCGAGCCACGGCATGGGCGCCGGCTGCTCGCTCGCCATGAGCGGTCTCGACATGGCCCTGTGGGACATCCGCGGCAAGGCCGTCGGCTGGCCGCTCTACAAGCTGCTCGGCGGCGCGCAGCGTCCGATCCCGGCGTATGCGGGCGGCGTCTCGCTGGGCTTCCAGGACCCGCGCGACCTCATCGCGGAGGCGAAGACGCACGTCGATGCCGGGTTCCGCGCGATCAAGCTGCGCCTCGGCGACACGGTCAACGACGACATCGACCGCGTCGAAGCCGCGCGCGAGGCCTTCGGCGAGGACATCGAGATCCTCACCGATGCGAACGTCGGCTATACGCTCGAGGATGCCCGCCGCGTCATGCCCGCGCTGGAGGACCTGGGCGTGCGCTGGCTCGAGGAGCCCTTCCCGGCGCACGACTATCGCAGCTACGCCACGGCGCGCAGCTTCGGCACGGTGCCGCTCGCGGCCGGCGAGAACCACTTCACGCGCTTCGAGTTCTCGCGCCTCATCGAGGAGAACAGCGTCGACGTGATCCAGCCGGACCTCTCCAAGAGCGGCGGCATCACCGAGTGCCTGCGCATCGCGGCGATGGCCTCCGCGCACAAGCTGCAGGTGCATCCGCACACCTCGATGACGGGCATCAACATGGCCGCGTCGATCCACTTCCTCGCCGCCATCGACAACGGCGGCTACTTCGAGGGCGACGTCTCGCGCGACAACCTCTTCCGCGACGAGCTCACCAGCAAGCCCTACGAGCTCGCGAAGGACGGCACCGTGCGCCCGCTCGAGGCGCCCGGCATCGGCGTCGAGGTGGACGAGGAGTTCCTGAAGGCGCATCCGGTGATCGAGGGGCCGGGATATGTTTAAGGCCTTGCGACTTTTGTGCCTTTTCCTGGCTGCCTTGGCCGCCGTGACGGCGCATGCGCAGTCGTATCCCTCCAGGCCGATCAAGATCGTCGTCCCCTATCCCCCGGGCGGCTTCAACGACACGCTCGGGCGCACGCTGGCCGCCAGGTTCCAGGAAGCCTGGGGACAGACCGCGTTCGTGGAGAACAAGCCCGGCGGCAACACGCTCATCGGCAGCGACTACGTGGCGAAGGCGGCGCCGGATGGCTACACGCTGCTGGTGGTGGCATTCCCGTTCGCGGTGACGCCGAGCCTCATCCGCGACATGCCGTACGACACGCTGCGCGATTTCGCGCCGGTGATCCTGGCGGCGCAATCGCCCAACCTGCTGGTGGTGAATCCGCAGATGCCCGTGAAGAGCGTAGGCGAGCTGATCGCCCTGGCGAAGGCGCAGCCGGGGAAGCTGAGCTATGCGTCGACCGGCAACGGCTCCTCGAACCACATCTCGATGGAGCTCTTCAAGAGCCTGGCCGGTGTGGACATCGTGCACGTGCCATACAAGGGCAGCGCCCCGGCGGTGAGCGACCTCCTCGGCGGCCAGGTGCAGGTGATGTTCGACAACCTGCCCAACGTGCTGCCGCAGGTGAAGGCGGGGCGCCTGCGCGCGCTCGCCACCAGCGGGACGACGCGCACGCCGCTCGCGCCCGACCTGCCCACGGTGGCCGAGGCCGGCGTGCCCGGCTACGAGGTGATGGTGTGGTTCGGGCTCGTGGCACCGGCGCGCACGCCGCGCGAGATCGTGCAGAAGCTCAATGCGGAGGTCACGCGCATCCTCGCCATGCCCGACGTGCGCGAGCGCTTCCAGGCGCAGGGCGTGGAGCCGGTGGGCAGCACGCCGGAGCAGTTCGGCGAGCACATCCGCGCGCAGATGTCCAAGTGGGCCAAGGTGGTGAAGGAGGCCGGCGTCACGGCGGAGTGAACCGCGCCGCCGCGCGGCGATCGTAGGGTCATGAACACGCACTACGAAACGGTCGAGCCGGCGCGCGAGGACGTCGATGCGTTGGAGGGCGCCACGCTGCTCGAATTCGGCAGCCCGTGGTGCGGCTACTGCCGCATGGCGCAGCCGCTGCTCGAGCGCGCGCTCGAGGGCCACCCGGGCATCCGCCACATCAAGATCGCCGACGCGAGCGGCCGCCGGCTCGGGCGCTCGTTCCGCGTGAAGCTGTGGCCCACGCTGGTCTTCATGCGCGACGGCGCCGAGGTCGAGCGGCTGGTGCGTCCCGGCGATGCGGGCGCGATCGCCACGGCGCTCGACCGCATCGATCCCCGGCCGCTCAGCCGGACGGCGTGATGTTGCGCCGGTACTTGAGCGGAAACGCGCCGCCGTAATTGCCCTGGCAGGCGCCGGCACCGCAGGTGAGCGTGCCGTTGCGGAAGATGCGCACGGCGAAGCCCACCATCGGCAGTCCGCGGAACGTGTGCGGCCCGGTCACCACCTGGCCCGTCGCGTGGCGCACGAACGTCGAATCGGCGCGGCTCACGAGCGTGCCGGTACCGGTCGCCTGGATGTCGAGCCAGCCGTTCGAAAACTGCGTGTTCGAAACCACGTTGACCACGCCGGCGCTGGTCCCCGCGGAAGCGCCCAGCGTGGCCGAGCCGAGCACCAGCGTGTGCGCGGTGGACGTGCCCACGAACTGGGTGAGGGCGTTGTTGCGGACGTTCATCACGCCGCTTGCCGCGCAGATCGTGGCCGCGCCGGCCGTCGGAGGGCACTCGGGAAAACCGCAATCGCCCGAGACGCTGTCGCCTTGCTCCTCGCGCGTGAACGCGCTGAAGCCGAGCGGCTCGCCGAGCGCACCGTTCGCCTGGCAGCTCGCCGCCCATTGCCCCGGCCGCGTGAAAGGCGCGGTCATGGTCGTGGGCGTCGTCTGCAGGCTGCGCGTCGGCAACGTGATCACGATGTCGGTGAGCGAAGCCGTCGCCTGGTCCAGCACGTACTCCGCCATCGCATGGTCGCGCATGAGCGTGGCCGAAACGGCGTCGACCCCGCGTGACCACGTCGAGCGGTAGGTGAGGCCGTTGGCGGTCACGACGCTCACGGGATCGACCTGTGCTGCGTTGAAATCCGGCGATGGATCGTTCGCGCGCCGGAAGTACGCGCGGCTTGCGAGATTGTCGAGCGCTTCGGCATTGGCGTCGAAATCGAGGCCGTTGGCGACGTTGATGAGGGTGAGCGTGCCGGACAGCCCGCCGGCCGGTGCGCCGACCGTGGGCAGGTCCGAGAGCAGGTTGTCGCAGTTGGAGGGAACGCCGGCGGAGTTGTGCGTCGCGAACTGCGCGCTCGCGCCGGTGAGCGTGCCCATCTCGAGGATCTCCACGAACCCTTCGCGCGTGCGGTCGAGGCCGCTGCCGGCACCGTCGTCGTTCGAGCCCGCGAAAGCGTCATTGCGGAAATCGAGGAACCGCGCGCCCGATCCGCTGCCGGAG
>DATMJE010000132.1:0-10909 GCA_035553995.1 Usitatibacter sp.
ATCCACTTCCGTCGTGGAAAGGACGCGGACTCCCGAGAGATTATCGTGCGATGGGACTCTCGCTTGAGGAAGATGATCGCGCGTGTGTTGCGCTGGCGCGAGAAGGTGATCCGCCCCATCAAGGACGAGGAAGGGCGGGGACGAAGACCCCCCAAAGTCATTTCAACCGCGCTGCTGCTGAACCGTCGCGGCGGCGCTTATACAGAGAGCGGCTTCAATTCCGCACGCAAGCGCGGGATGCTGCGCTCGGGACTCGCCACCTTCGTCGGTGAGGAACTGGTCGATGGCAGGAAGCGCAAACGCTATGAGAGCCCATTCACGTTCCACGACATGCGGAAGTCGCGAGCCAGCACGCTATCTCGAAACGAGGCGTTCGTGGTTCTCGCGCACGATGACCCGCGCACGACGAACGTGATCTATGACCAGGCGCCTATCGTCATCGACCTCAACGAAGAGGCGAACGCGCGCAAGAAAAGGAGGTAGTGCGGCGGAGGGAATTCCCTAAGGATGATCCAAAATTCCCTATGGTTCTTGCCGCGAAGCGATGTAAGTCATTGATTAATGGTCGGGGCGAGAAGATTCGAACTTCCGACCCCCTGCACCCCATGCAGGTGCGCTACCAGGCTGCGCTACGCCCCGACCGAACCTCGAATTATAGCCGCACCGCCCCGCCGCGGCCAGCGATCCGGGATTTCCGCTGTAAACGCCTCAGGCGGGGCGCGGGCGCGAGCGGGACTGGGGATGGATCAGCGGCTCGCACGCCGCCGCCCGCGTGAAGCGCACGCACGCGATGACCGCCGCGACAGCGGTGAAGAACGCCACCGCCGCGAAGTCCCGCCACAAGCCCAGCTCCGCGCCCGCAAAAGTCCCCGCCCGTCCATCGAGCATCGCGTGCTTCATGATGTCCACGCCGTACGTGAGGGGGTTCGCGAGGGCCGCCACGGCCAGCGCTTGCGGCAGCATCTCGACCGGATAAAGCGCGCCGGAGATGAAGAACAGCGGAAAGATCACCACGTTCATCATCACCGCGTAGTTCTCGAGCGTGCCGCTGAAGGTGGCGACCGCCATGCCGGTCGCGGCACACGCGAGCGACGTGGCGAGCATGCCGGCAGCCAGCAGCGCGAACGAAACGTGAGTGTCCACGTAACCGAGTACCGCCAAAACCACGAGCAGCATCAGCCCCTGCACGAGCGCGAGCGCCGTCGCACTCACGATCTTCGCCGCGACCACCCACGCGTGCGGCACGGGCGCGATCACGAGGAGCCGCATCACGCCGGATTCCTTGTCGTAAACGGTCGAGAAAGCGCCCAGCATCGCCCCGAAGAGCATCGTCATGCCGAGCACGCCCGGAACGAGGAACGCCTGGTAGTTCGCCATGCCCTGGCGCGACATCACCGCACCCAGCCCGCCGCCGATCACGAAGAGCCAGATGAGCGGCCGGATCATCTGCGCCACGAGCCGCCCGCGCTGGCGTGCAAGCTTCAGCATCTCGCGCTCGACCACCGCATGGAAGGGCCGCCACGTCATGCGTGCGCCTCGTCGACGTTGCGCGCGCCGTTGCGCGAGGCACGCTCTCCCCGCACGCCCTCGCCACGCACGACATGCAGGAACACATCGTTGAGATTCGGACGGCGCCAACGCAGCGCCCTCACCTGCGCGCCGAATTCGGATTGCAGGCGTGCGGCGCGGGACGGATCGCCATCGAGCCGGAAGGTAAGCAGGTTCCCTTCGATCGCGACACCACCGAATCGCGCCTCGAGCGCCTGCGCCAGCAGTTGCGGCTGCGAGGCCTCGATCTCCACCACGTATTCGCCCATCTCCGCCACCAAGCGCGCGGGAATGCCTTCGCGCACGAGGCGTCCGTGGTCGATGAAGCCCACGCGGTCGCACGATTCGGCTTCCTCCAGGTAGTGCGTGGTGAGCACGATGGTGATGCCCATCTGCGCACGCAGCGCGGCGAGATGGCGCCAGATCGCGCGGCGGTTGCCGACATCCAGCCCGATCGTCGGCTCGTCGAGGAAGAGCACCTCGGGCTCGTGCATGAGGCCGCGCGCGATGTCGAGGGCGCGCCGCATGCCGCCGGAGAGCGAGCCTGCGCGGCGATCGCGCGCTTCGGCAAGGCCGAAGAGCTCCAGCAATTGCGCCGTGCGGGTGCGAATGCGCGCAGCCCGCATGTCGTTCAGCAGCCCCGCGAAGCGCAGGTTCTCGGCAGCGCTCAAGGTCATGTCGAGCGCAGGCTCCTGGAAGACGACACCCACGGCGCCGCGAACGCGCACGGGAGCCTCGAGGACCGAATGCCCTGCGATCGACGCTTCCCCGCTGGTGGGCCGGATGAGCGTCGAGAGCATGTGCACCGCGGTGGTCTTGCCCGCGCCATTGGGTCCCAGCAGGCCATAGAACTCGCCGCGCGCGATCGAGAGATCCAGCGAATCGACCGCGACCGTATCACCGTAGCGCTTGGTGAGGCCGGCCGCGACGATCGCCGCGGTGGTCACACGTTCTCCTGCTTCGTGGCTTCGCCAGCGAGGCGGCGCGAGTTGCGGTCGTCGCGGAACAGGATCGTCCTGGTCTCGACGAGCGGCTCGCGTGCGCGTTCCACCGCCTCGGTCACCACGTGGTGGTGCGGCGAGAGATCGCAAACCGGGTCGGCGTTTTCCGCTTCCCCGGTGAGCATATAAGCCTGGCAACGGCAGCCGCCGAAATCGCGCGTCTTCTCGGGACACGAGCGGCACGGCTCCTTCATCCAGCCGTCGCCGCGGAAGCGATTGAATCCCTCCGAGCGACGCCAGATCGCCTCGACGCTTTCATCCCTCACGTTGGGAAATGCGAGGCCGGGCAGCATGCGTGCCGCGTGGCATGGAAGCGCGGTGCCATCGGGCGTCACCGTGAGGAACACCGACCCCCACCCGTTCATGCACGGCTTGGGACGGCGCTCGAAGTAGTCGGGCACCACGAAGAAGACGCGCATGCGCGAGCCCACGCGATCGCGGAAGCGGTTCGTCGCCTCCTCCGCGCGCACGAGCTGCTCGCGCGTGGGCAGCAATTGCGCGCGATTGAGGTGCGCCCAGCCGTAATACTGCGTGTTCGCGAGCTCCACGTACTCCGCGCCCATCGCCTCGGCCATCTCGAGGATCTGCGGCACGTGGTCCACGTTGAGCCGATGGAGCACGACGTTCAGCACCATCGGATAGCCGTGGTCCTTGATGAGGCGGGCCACGCGCGACTTGAGCTCGAACGTGCGCGTGCTGGAAAGGAAATCGTTCAGCTCGCGCGTCGAATCCTGGAAGGAGAGCTGGATGTGGTCGAGGCCGCCCTCCTTGAACGCGCGGATGCGCTTCTCGTTGAGGCCGACGCCGGAGGTGATCAGGTTCGAATAGAAGCCGAGCCGCCGCGCCTCGACGACCAGCTCCTCGAGGTCGTCGCGTACCAGCGGCTCACCGCCCGAGAGCCCGAGCTGCACGGCACCGAGCGCGCGCCCTTCGCGCAGCACGCGAACCCATTCCGCCGTGGTGAGCTCGGCACCACCCGAGGTGTAGTCGAGCGGGTTGTAGCAGAACGCGCAATGCAGCGGGCAGCGGTAGGTGAGCTCGGCCAGCAGCCAGAGCGGCGGCGGCAACTCCGGGCGGTCAGGGCTCGATCCATCCATGGTCTTGGGCGATGCGCAGGAATTCGATGACGTCGGCGCGGAGATCCACGCCCGGGAATGCCTGCTCGAGACTCTCGACCAGGCTTGCGATCGTGGCCTTGCCATCCACCCGCCGCAGGATCTCCGCCGCGGTGGGCGAGAGCTTCACCATTCCCTCGGGGTACAGCAGCACCCACGTGTCCTGCGCGGTCTCGAACTGCAGCCGGAAGCGCGCGGATAGTCGCGGCACCCTTTCCAGCGCGACGGCGGTGTCAACGGTCATGGGACTCTCCGGGAAGGCCATAGGCGATTTGCATCGCGTCGAGCATCGACCAGAGCACGTCGAGCTTGAACTGCAGGATCTCGAGCGCGCGCTGTTGCAGCGGCCGCGTGTTGAAGTGCGCGAGTGTCACCTCCAGGCCGTGCTCCACGTCGCGGCGCGCCTGCGACAGGCGGCTGCGGAAATACTCGAGGCCCGCGGGCTCGATCCATGGGTAATGCTGCGGCCAGCCCGCGAGCCGGTTGCGATGGATCTCCGGCGCGAAGAGCTCCGTGAGCGAGGCGCAAACCGCTTCCTGCCACGGGCGCTCGCGTGCGAACGTGACATACGCATCGACCGCGAAGCGCACGCCGGGAAGCACGCGCTCGAGCGACGTCACTTCCTCGCGCGCGAGCCCTGTCGCCATCCCCAGGCGGATCCACGCCTCGATGCCGCCCTCGTCGCCCTGCGTGCCGTCGTGGTCGATGATGCGCTGGATCCAGCGCCGCCTCACCTCGCGATCGGGGCAATTGGCGAGGATGTTCGCGTCCTTGATCGGGATGCACACCTGGTAGTAGAACCGGTTGCACACCCAGCCCTGGATCTGCTCGCGGGTGCAGAGGCCCGCGTTCATCCGGGCCTGGAACGGATGGTGGATGTGGTAGCGGTCGCCTTTCGCGCGCAGCTCGCGCTCGAACTCGGCGGCGCTCCACGGCAGTGTGATCGGGGTGTCCATTCGCGTGTCTCCTAGACCTCGATGTCCATGCCATCGAACGCGACCTCGATGCCGGCCGCCGCGAGGCTCGCGCGCTCGGGCGAATCCTCGACGAGGATCGGGTTCGTGTTGTTGATGTGGATGAGGATCCGCCGCGCCTTCGCGTAGCGCGCGAGGATCTCCTGGATGCCGCCGGGCCCGCTCTGCGGCAAGTGGCCCATGTCCTGCGCGCGCTTGCGCGCGATGCCGAGGCGGATCATCTCGTCCTCGGTCCAGAACGTGCCGTCCACGAGGAGGCAATCGGCATGCTCGAACACGGGCTCGAGGTGCGGTTCCATCATGCCGAGGCCGGGCGCGTAGAAGAGCGACCTGCCGGTGGCTTCCTCGGTCATCGCGATGCCGATGTTGTCGCCGAAGCCGGGGTTCTCGCGGTGCGGCGAATACGGTGGCGCCTTGCTGGTGAGGCCGATGGCGCGGAAGCGCACGCCCGCAACTCCGTCCACCGCGAACTCGCCGCCGGGCTCGATGCGCCGCCAGTCCACGCCGCAGTAGTGCGAGAGAACCTTGAACAGCGGGTTGCCGGTGGTGAGGTCTTCGCGGACGCTGTCGGTGCAGTAGATGCGCAGCGCCTCGCCCTCGCGCAGCATCAGCAGGCCGGTGGTGTGGTCGATCTGGCTGTCGGTGAGGACGATGCCGGCGATCGCCGTATCGCGGATGTCGCGCGCGGGCTGCAGCTCGGGAAATGCGCGCAACTGCGCGAGGATATCGGGTGACGCGTTGAAGAGCGCCCAGCCCGCGCCGTCGCCGCTCGCGGCAATGGATGACTGGGTGCGTGGGCGCGCGCGAAGCCGGCCGGCGCGCAGGCCGAGGCAGTTGGGGCAGTTGCAGTTCCACTGCGGGAAGCCGCCGCCTGCCGAGGAACCCAGGACATGGACTCGCACGATCCGCAGGGCCGGCACGGCGCCGGCCCCACGACCTTGTTTACCGCGTGGAGATGTACATCGTGATTTCGAAGCCGAAACGGATGTCGCAGAATGTAGGGGTGGTCCAGGTCATGCTCCGTCCTTTGCCGTAAGGGCCGAAGGCCGGCCCATGGACATGGTGCGCCCCGCCGTGGAGGCCGGTACCGGATGAAACTTGGAACTTGGGCTAGTGAATTCCATGAGAATGCGCCGGCGGCCGGGGCTGCGGAGGCGCGCGACCATCCCCCGGGCGGCATGAGCCTGCGGCTGCGCATCAACCTGCTGGTCACCGTGCTGATGGCGCTCTTCGCCGTCGTGGTCACGCGCATCGTGGTCGAGGACACGCGCAGCTCCATCAAGGAAGAGATCGACGCGGGCACCAAGGTCACGGTCCAGATGCTCTCGGCCATGGCGTTCGCGAGCCAGCTCACCGGGGCGCCGCGGCCGCTCCTGCGCAGCTTCCTCGAGCGCCTGGGGCGCGTGCGCGCCAACGACATCCGCCTCTGGGACACGGCCACCAACACCATCGTCTACCAGTCGCCGCCTTCCACCTACAAGGCGGGCCGTGACGCGCCGCAGTGGTACGCCCGGCTCGTGGTGTCGCGCTTCACGCCGGTGAACATCCAGCTTCCCGGCGCGCGCATCGAGGTAGTGCCCGATCCCTCGCGGGCGACGCTCGACGCATGGGACGACCTGATGCAGCTCCTCATGCTCTGGGGACTCTTCTTCGTGGTCGTGAACGTGCTGGTCTTCTGGTTCGTGAGCCGCTGGATGCGTCCCATGGATCGCATCCAGCAGGCGCTGGCGGAGATGGAGGGTGGACAGACGGACGTGCGGCTTCCCGACTTCGCCATCCCCGACTTCCGCCGCATCGGCGTCGCCTTCAATCGCATGACCTATGCGCTGGGCGAGGCGGATGCCGCGAACCGGAAGCTGGCACTCGACCGGGAGCTGGCGCTGGTGCTGCGGGGACGCATCGAGCAGGAACGGCGCGAGATCTCGCAGGAGCTGCACGACGAGCTGGGCCAGTGCGTGACGGCGATCCGCACCATCGCCGAGTCGCTGGTGCAGCGGCCGGCCGCACCCGCCGCCGAGATACGCACCGGTGCGCAGAACATCAAGGACATCGCGGCACGGATCTACGAGGGCATGCACGACATCGCGCGGCGGCTCCGTCCGCCGGAGCTGGACGCGCTGGGCCTCCCGCAGGCGCTCGAGGGGACGCTCGCGGCGTGGTCGGCGCGCAATCCGGCGATCGATTTCGGCCTCGAGCTGGAGGGCGACCTGCAGGGCCTGCCGGACACCGTCGGCGTCACCGTCTACCGGCTGGTGCACGAGGCGCTCACGAACGTCGTGCGGCACGCGGATGCCTCGCGCGCGACGGTGCGCGTGGCGCGGGAGGATCTTTCCACGTTGCGGGTGACGGTGGACGACAACGGGCACGGGCAGGTCAGCATGGCGACGGCCGCGGCGGGGCTGGGACTGGCGGGCATGGCGGAGCGCGTCCAGGCACTGGGCGGCACCTTCAGCGTCGAGGGCCGGCCCGGCACCGGAACGCAACTGCGGGCCGTGATCCCGCTCGCGGCCTGAAGGCGCCATGGACTCGATCCGCGTGATGCTCGTCGACGACCATGCCCTGGTGCGCATGGGCTTCCGGCTGCTGCTGCAGGCGACCGACGACATCGAGGTGGCGGCCGAGGCCGGCAGCGGCGAGGAGGCCTGCCGGCGCTATCCCGAGGTGCGGCCCGACGTGGTGCTGCTCGACATCTCCATGCCGGGCATCGGCGGGCTGGACACCTTGGCGCGGCTCCTCGCCAAGGATGGCGACGCGCGCGTGCTGGTGCTCTCCGCGCACGAGGACACCATCCACCCCACGCGGGCCATCCAGGCGGGCGCGCTGGGCTACCTCACCAAGCGCGGCGCCCCCGAGGAGCTCATTGGCGCCATCCGGCGGGTGGCGGGCGGCAAGACGTTCATCGAGCCCGCGATCGCGCAGGAGATGGCGGTGGCGCGCACCAGCGGCGGCGGCAGTCCCATCGACGTGCTCACGACGCGCGAATTCCAGGTGTTCATCGCGCTGGCCCAGGGCCATTCCGCCAACAGCATCGCGCAGACGATGTCGCTATCGCCCAGCACGGTCGGCACGCACCTTTACAACATCAAGCAGAAGCTCGGGGCGGCCAATTCCGCCGAGCTCACGCTGATCGCGATCCGCTACGGGCTGATCCACGCCTAGCCGTTCCGCTATGCGGGAAATCGGGACGGACCCGATTTTCTGTATCTAGGACCGGCGTTCTGCTATACGGGAAATCGGGACGGACCCGATTTTCGGGCTAGCGCTCGAGCATCTTGAGGATGCTCTTCAATTCCTTGCGGATGTTGCCCGGCGAGATGGGCTGGGGGACGGTCATCGACTTGGTGCCGGTGACGATGTCGCCGCCACGGCCGGAGGAGGTGTCCTCGAGGCGGTTGCGGGCGCCGTTGATGGTGAAGCCGTGCTCGTACAGCAGCTCGCGGATGCGGCGGATGAGGAGCACCTCGTGGTGCTGGTAATAGCGGCGGTTGCCGCGGCGCTTGAGGGGCTTCAACTGCGTGAATTCCTGCTCCCAGTACCGCAGCACGTGGGGCTTGACCCCGCACAGCTCGCTCACCTCACCGATGGTGAAGTAGCGCTTCGGCGGGATCGCAGGAAGGTCAGTCGTCGCCAGGTTCTCCGTGGCCATTGAAGGACTTCTCCACCAGGCTTTTCAGCTTCTGGCTCGCATGGAATGTCACGACGCGCCGGGCTGTGATGGGAATCTCCTCCCCCGTCTTCGGGTTGCGTCCCGGGCGCTGCGGCTTCTTCCGGAGCTGGAAGTTGCCGAAACCCGAGAGCTTGACCATCTCGCCCCTCTCCAGGGCGATGCGGATCTCCTCGAAGAAGGACTCGACCATGTCCTTGGCCTCTCGCTTGTTGAGCCCGACCTTTTCGAACATGAGGTCGGCGAGCTCGGCCTTGGTGAGGGTGACCTTGTCTTTCACGTGCGCGGCTTGGCTTGGAATTGTTCAGTGAGCTGTTTCCGGACGGCGGCCACGACTTCCTCCACCTCGGAATCTGTCAAAGTCCTGTCAGTATCCTGCATAACTATCCGTAGGGCAAGGCTTTTTTTCCCGGCCTCGACTCCTTTTCCGCGGTATTGATCGAACACTTCGAGCTCCCGGACGAAGCCCGGAAGGCCTCCCCGGAGGGCCGCCAGGATAGTGCCCGCGGGGGTGTTTTCATCGACGGTGAAGGCGGTGTCACGCCTCACGGCGGGCATGCGCGAGATGCCCTGGAAGCGCGGCGCCTGGCCGGCCAGGAGGGGCGCCGTCGCGACCTCGAAGACCACCGGGGCGGCCGGGAGCTCGTATTTCTGTTGTAACCGGGGATGGAGCTCGCCCACGAAGCCGATCGCCTCGCCGCCGACGCGCACCAGCGCGCAGCGGCCGGGATGACACGCCGGATGGGTGCCGGCGGTGAACTCGAGAGCCTGGCGGCCCGCCAGGCTCTCCAGGTCCCCCTTGGCGTCGAAGAAGTCGACCGGGGCGCCCTGCTCGGCCCATTGTTCCGGCCAGCGGTTGCCGAAGGCGAGCGCCGCGATCCGCTCGGGCTGGACGCCGGGGCTCGCCGAAGCCGCCTCGAAGCAGCGTCCGACCTCGAAGACGCGAACCCGGGCCTCGCCGCGGTTCAGGTTGCTTCGCAGGACCTGCACGAGCCCCCCAAGGAGCGTCGTGCGCATGACGCTCATCTGCGCCGCGATCGGGTTGGCGAGCCGCACGGGCTTGGTATTGCCGGCGAAATCGGCCTCCCATTCCTCGGCCACGAAGCTGTAGCTCACGATCTCCTGGTAGCCGAGGGATGCCAGGGTGCGGCGCAGGTCGAAGCGGCTGCGCTCGCCCTCCGCCTGGGCGAGCATCGGGACGCTGGCACGCGGCGGGTTGGCCGGCACGTGCTCATAGCCGTGCACGCGCGCGATCTCCTCGACGAAGTCCTCCTCGATCGCGAGGTCGAAGCGCCAGCTGGGCGGCGTGGCGCGGATCGCATCGGCGCCCGCTTCCGGCATGCACGAGAGGCGCTGCAGGATGTCATGCATCGCCGTGTCGGCCACCTCGTAGCCCAGGAGCGAGCGCACGCGGGCCGGGCGCACGGCGACCGCGTCGCGGGGCGGAAGCTCGCCGCGCGCGAGCGACAGCGGCCCCGGCTGGCCGCCGCAGATCTCGATCGTGAGGGCCGTGGCGCGTTCCAGCGCATTGCCGGTGCCGGCGGGATCGACGCCGCGCTCGAAGCGATACGCCGCATCGCTGGTGAGAGCGAGCTCGCGCGACTTGCCCTGGATGACCTCGGGATGGAACCAGGCGGACTCGAAGAAGACGTCGCGGGTGGAGTCGTCCACCATCGTGTCGTAGCCGCCCATGACGCCGGCGAGCGCCACCGGCCCGCGCGCATCGGTGATCGCGAGCAGGTTGGGCCGGTACTCGACCTCCTGCTCGTTCAGCAGCCTGATCTTCTCCCCCGGCTGCATGAAGCGCACGCCGACCGCGCCCTGCAGCTTCGCGTGGTCGAACGCGTGCATCGGCTGCCCGCGCTCGAGCATCACGTAGTTGGTGATGTCGACGAGCGGGCTGATGGCGCGCAGCCCCGCGCGCTCCAGGCGCCGCACCATCCACTGCGGCGTGCGCGCGTGCACGTCGATGCCGCGGATCACCCGGCCGTAATACTCGCCGCAGGCCTTGCGATCGGTGATGCCGACCTCGCGCGCATCGGGCACCTGCGTGTGCACCGGCGGGGCCTGCGGCAGGCGCAGCCCGGCACCGGTGAGCGCCGCCACGTCGCGCGCGATGCCGAACATGGACAGGCAATCGCCGCGATTGGGCGTGAGCTTGAGCGTGAGGTAGACGTCGTCCAGGGCGAGCACGTCGCGCACGTCGCGGCCCACGGGCGCGTCGTCGTCCAGCACGAGGAGCCCCGAGTGATCGGACGAGAGCCCCAGCTCACGCGCGGAGCACAGCATGCCGCTCGATTCCACGCCGCGCAGCTTGGCTTTCCGGATCTCGAGCCCTGGCAGCTTGGCACCCACCAGCGCGCACGGCACCTTCTGGCCGGCAGCCACGTTGGGCGCGCCGCACACGATCTGCAGCGTCTCTCCCGTGCCGGCGTCCACTTCGGTCACGCGCAGCTTGTCGGCATCGGGGTGGGGCGACACGCTCTTCACGTGCGCGACCACGATCCCGGAGAACTGCGCCGCGACCGGAGTCACTTCCTCCACCTCGAGCCCGGCCATGGTGAGGATGTGCGCCAGGCGCTCGACGGGAAGGTCGGTCGCGACGAG
>DATMJE010000133.1:0-8418 GCA_035553995.1 Usitatibacter sp.
TCGGGCGGCAAGATCACCGCGGAAGTCGTCTGGAACGAGGACCCGCACCGCAGCGCCACCGGTGGCGGCGTGAGCGACGAGTTCCCGCTTCCGGTCTACCAGAATGGCGCGGGCGTTCCGGCCTCCGCGAATCCGAACAAGCATCGCGGCCGCGGCGTGCCCGACGTCGCGGGCGATGCGGATCCCGCCACCGGTTACCGCATCCGCGTGGACGGACAGGAGGGCGCGATCGGGGGCACCAGCGCCGTGGCACCGCTGTGGGCCGGGCTCATCGCACTGTGCAACCAGAAGCTGCCGGCGCCCGTCGGGTTCCTGAACCCGCTGCTCTATGGGCCGCACGGCAAGGGCGTGTGCCGCGACGTGACCACGGGCAACAACGGCGCCTACCATGCCCAGAAGGGATGGGATCCGTGCACGGGCTGGGGCTCGCCGGACGGCAGCAAGCTGCTGGCGGCACTCAAGGGCTCGTCCACCCACAGCTCTTCTTCCTCGATGCACGCGACCGCGGACTAAGGCCGCTCCCACGAGAAGGGCTCCGCGCGGGGCCCTTGTCATGTCCTGCCCGCGCCGGAGCGCGACGCTAGCGGGCTGACACCTTCGCTTGCGCCTTGCGCTTCGCGGGCGCCGGCGGCCATGCGCGCATCGCCGTCTGCACCATGGCGAGCAGCCCCTTGCGCGTTGCCCCGGCGCGCGCCTGCAGCGACATGCCGCTGATGATCGCGCCGTAGAAATCGGTGAGCACGTCGACCTCCGTATCGGGCGGCAGCTCGCCATCCTCGACGCCCTGCTGGATGCGGGCACGCAACCGGCCATGCGCCTGCTCCCGCTCCTGGGCCAGCACGCGCTGGACCTTCACGCTGGTGGTGGGCGCCGTCATGAGCGCCATGACGGCGAGGCAGCCGCGCGGATGGTCGCGGTTGGTGAAGAGCGTTGCCAGCTCCGTGAGCAGGAGCTCCACCCACTCGCGCGCGGTGTGCACGCCCGGGCAATTGCATTGCGCCCGCACGTTGGCGTGGTAGCGCTGCACGGCCTCGAGAAACAGGGCTTCCTTGTCCCCGAACGCGGCGTAGAGGCTGGGCGCGTTGATGTTCATAGCCGCGAGGAGGTCCTGCATCGAGGCGGCCTCGTAGCCCTTCTGCCAGAACACCTGCATCGCGCTATCGAGGGCCTGGTCCCGGTCGAAGGCACGGGGCCGGCCGCGTGGGCGCCGGGCGGGGGCAGGGGGGGATTCGATTTTCATAATGATCGATATTAAATCACTTGACAGGCCGCCGCAAGCGCGATTAGAGTGGCGCCGTTATGTATAACGCTCGATACAGAAATAACCCTAATTATGGAAGGGGCATTACAAATGGCTGAACAAACCCGGCGCCGCAACGCCATCCTCGCGGCTGTCCTGGTCGCCGCCGTCACCGCTGCCGGCCTCGGGGTGGCCGGCCTGCACCACGGCGACGCCAGGGCCACGGCCGCACCGGCAGCGCCCGCCGCCGTGCCCGTTTCGGTCGCCACCGTCGAACGCCGCGCGGTCACGCCCTATGAAGAGTTCTCCGGCCGCCTCGAGGCGGTCGAGCGCGTCGAGGTCCGTGCACGGGTCTCCGGCGCGGTGCAATCGGCGCATTTCACGGAGGGCGCGCTGGTGAAGGCGGGCGACCTCCTCGTCACCATCGACCCGGCTCCCTATGCGGCGGAAGTGGACCGCGGGGAGGCGCAGGTCGCCGCGGCGCAGGCACGCCTCGACAATGCGATCACCGAGCAGGCCCGCAGCGAGCGCCTGTGGAAGGAGCAGGCCATCGCGCAGCGCGAGCTCGACGCCAGCGTGAACACGCGGCGCGCGGCGGAAGCCGACCTTCGCGCGGCGCGGGCGGCGCTCCAGATCGCCAGGCTCAACCTCGGCTACACGCAGGTGCGCGCACCCGTCGCCGGGCGCGTGGGCAGGATCGAAGTCACCGTCGGCAACCTCGTCGCTGCCGGACCCGGTGCTCCGATGCTCACTTCCATCGTGAGCGTGAGCCCGATCTACGCGAGCTTCGACGCGGACGAGAGCGTGGTCACCCGCGCGCTGCACGAGGTGGCATCCGGCGGCGCACGTCCGGCGATCGAGCGCATTCCCGTCGGCATCGAGACCACCGAAAGCGACAAGGCGCTGCTGGGCCATCTCCAGCTCATCGACAACCAGGTGAACGCGAAGAGCGGCACCGTGCGCGTCCGCGCCGTCTTCGACAATCGCGACGGCCGCCTCATGCCCGGGCAGTTCGTCCGCGTGCGCCTGGGCAGCGCCAAGGCGCAGGACGCGGTCCTCGTGAGCGAGCGCGCGGTAGGCACCGACCAGAGCAAGCGCTTCGTGCTGGTGGTCGGCGCCGACAACAAGGCGAACTACCGCGAGGTCGTGCTCGGGCCGTCGATCGATGGCCTGCGCGTGGTGAATGCGGGGCTCGAGCCGGGTGAACGCATCGTGGTGAACGGACTGCAGAGAGTGCGGCCCGGCGCCGTGGTCGCGCCACAGGAATCGAAGGTGGCGTCGTCGTCCCGGCCGCCGCAGCTGCGGTAACGGGCCGGGATCCAATCGCGAAATTGGATTCCCGCCTCCGCGGGAATGACAAGGAACCCAATATGAATCTCTCTAAATTCTTTATTGACCGCCCCATCTTCGCGGGCGTCATCTCGTTCCTCATCTTCCTCGCGGGCGCCATCGCCATGTGGCTGCTGCCCGTGTCGGAATACCCCGAGGTGGTGCCGCCCTCCGTCGTCGTGCGCGCGAACTACCCGGGCGCGAACCCGAAGGTGATCGCGGAGACGGTCGCGACACCTCTCGAGGAGCAGATCAACGGCGTCGAGAACATGCTCTACATGGGCAGCCAGGCCACCACCGACGGCAACCTCACGCTCACGGTGACCTTCAAGCTCGGCACCGATCCCGACAAGGCGCAGCAGCTCGTGCAGAACCGCGTCACGCAGGCCGAAGCGCGCCTGCCGGACGAGGTGCGCCGCCTCGGCATCACCACGGCGAAAGCGTCGTCCGACCTCACGATGGTCGTGCACCTGGTCTCGCCCTCCGAGCGCTACGACCTCAACTACCTGCGCAACTACGGCGTGCTCAACGTGCGCGACCGGCTGAAGCGCCTGCGCGGCGTGGGCGACGTGCAGATCTTCGGCGCGGGCGACTACTCGATGCGCGTGTGGCTCGATCCGGGCAAGGTCGCGGAGCACGGCCTCGCCGCGAGCGACGTGGTGCGCGCGATCCAGGAGCAGAACGTGCAGGCCGCGGCCGGCATCATCGGCGCCTCGCCCTCGGCACAGGGCATCGACGTGCAGCTTCCGGTGAATGCACAGGGCCGGCTGCAGACCGAGGAGGAGTTCGGGCAGATCGTCGTGAAGAGCGATGCGGGCGGCGCCGTCACGCGTCTCAGGGACATCGCACGCATCGAGCTCGGCGCCGCCGAGTATTCGCTGCGCTCGCTCCTCGACAACAAGCCCGCGGTCGGCATCGGCATCTTCGCCTCCCCCGGCGCGAACGCGATCCAGGTCTCGAACGACGTGCGCGCGGCCATGGCGGAGCTCAAGGCCGGCATGCCCGAGGGCGTGGATTACGGCATCGTCTACGATCCCACGCAGTTCGTGCGCTCGTCGATCGAAGCGGTCGTGCACACGCTCTTCGAGGCCATCCTGCTCGTGGTGCTGGTGGTGATCCTCTTCCTGCAGACGTGGCGCGCTTCGGTGATCCCCCTCATCGCGGTGCCGGTTTCCGTGGTGGGCACGTTCGGCGTGCTCTACCTCCTCGGCTTCTCGATCAACGCGCTCACGCTCTTCGGACTGGTGCTGTCGATCGGCATCGTGGTGGACGACGCGATCGTGGTGGTGGAGAACGTGGAGCGCAACATCGAGGCGGGCCTGTCGCCGCGTGATGCGACGTACCGCGCGATGCGCGAGGTCTCGGGCCCGATCATCGCCATTGCGCTCGTGCTGGTGGCGGTATTCCTGCCGCTCGCCTTCATCACGGGCCTTGCCGGCCAGTTCTACCGCCAGTTCGCGGTGACGATCGCGATCTCGACCGTCATCTCCGCGATCAACTCGCTCACGCTGTCGCCGGCGCTCTCGGCGTTGCTGCTGCGCTCGCACACCGGGCGCCAGGACCTCCTGTCGCGTGCGATGAACCGCGTGTTCGGCCGCTTCTTCGGCTGGTTCAACCGCAGTTTCCGCCGCGCGGGCGATGGCTACACGGGCGGCGTGCGCAAGGCGCTCGGCCGCAAGACCCTGATGATCGCGGTCTACGGCGTGCTCGCTTTCGCGACCGTCGGGCTCTTCAAGGCCGTGCCGCATGGCTTCGTGCCCGCGCAGGACAAGCAGTACCTGATCGGTTTCGCGCAGCTTCCCGATGGCGCGACGCTCGATCGCACGGAAGAGGTGATCCGCCGCATGGGCGACATCGCCATGAAGCATCCGGGCGTCGAGCACGCGGTGGCGTTCCCGGGCCTCTCGATCAACGGCTTCACCAACAGCTCGAACGCCGGCATCGTCTTCGTGACGCTCAAGCCGTTCGACGAGCGGCGCGACCCGTCGATGTCGGGCGGCGCGATCGCGATGGACCTCAACCGGCAGTTCGGCGGCATCCAGGATGCCTTCATCGCGATGTTCCCGCCGCCGCCGATCCTCGGCCTCGGCACCACGGGCGGATTCAAGCTCGAGGTGCAGGACCGCGGCTCGCTCGGCTACGAGGCGCTCGACGAGGCGCTGAAGGAGTTCATGGGCCGCGCGTACCAGGCGCCGGAGCTCGCGGGACTCTTCACGAGCTGGCAGATGAACGTGCCGCAGCTCTACGCGGACATCGATCGCACCAAGGCGCGGCAGCTCGGCGTGCCCCTCACCGACGTGTTCCAGGCGATGCAGGTGTACCTCGGCAGCGTGTACGTGAACGACTTCAACCGCTTCGGGCGTACCTACTCGGTGCGCGTGCAGGCCGATGCGCCGTTCCGCGCGCGCGCCGAGGACATTCGCCTCCTCAAGGTGAGGAGCAGCTCGGGCGAAATGATCCCGCTCTCGGCGCTGGTCGAGGTGAAGCCGATCGCGGGGCCCGAGCGCACGATGCGCTACAACGGCTTCCTTGCCGCCGACGTGAATGGCGGCCCCGCCCCGGGCTATTCGTCGGGCCAGGCGCAGGACGCGATCGCGCGCATCGCGGCGCAGACGCTGCCGCGCGGCGTGTCGTTCGAGTGGACGGACCTCACCTACCAGGAGATCCTCGCCGGCAACAGCGCCGTGTGGGTTTTCCCGGTCTCCGTGCTGCTGGTGTTCCTCGTGCTCGCGGCGCTCTACGAGAGCCTCGTGCTGCCGCTCGCGATCCTCCTCATCGTGCCGATGGCGCTCTTCGCCGCGATGACCGGCGTGTGGCTCACGCACATGGACAACAACATCTTCACGCAGATCGGCTTCATCGTGCTGGTGGGCCTTTCGGCGAAGAACGCGATCCTCATCGTGGAATTCGCCCGGGAGCTCGAGCTCGCCGGACGCTCGCCGCTGCAGGCCGCCGTCGAGGCCGCGCGGCTGCGGCTGCGGCCCATCCTCATGACGTCGCTCGCCTTCATCATGGGCACCGTGCCGCTCGTCTACTCGTTCGGCGCGGGTGCCGAGATGCGGCGCGCCATGGGCGTGGCGGTCTTCTCCGGAATGATCGGGGTGACCGCGTTCGGCCTTTTCCTGACGCCGGTCTTCTACGTGGCGCTGCGCGGCCTCACGGGAAACCGTCCCCTCAAATTGCATGGCGAGGTGCCTCATGCCGAGGCTTTCGCCGGAACCGCGGATTAGAGCGATGAAAACGTTCGTCACCCCGGCGAATTCCGTCACCCCGGCGAAGGCCGGGGCCCAATTTCTGCAAACTTTCCCCACCCCCGCGAAGGCCGCGGCCCCATTGCTTCTTGCCTTGATCGTTGCCGGTTGCGCAACCCCACCCCCCATCGACCCGGCATCCCTTCCGGTTACGCCGGCGGCCTTCAAGGAACAAGGCCCGCGCTTCACCGCGGTGACCCCGCAGCCGCCGCAGGAATGGTGGCGCGCCTTCGGCGATGCGCAACTGGACGAGCTCGTCGCGCGCGCGGATCGCAGCAACACGACGATCCAGGTAGCGGCCGCGCGGCTCGTGCAGTCGCGTGCGCTGCTGCGGCAGTCCCGGGCGCAACAGCTGCCGCAGGTGGGCGTGAACGCAGGTGTGCAACGCATCGACGGGCTCGGATTGACCAACCTCCCGGCCGGCCATCCCGTCACCATCTACACGGCCGCCGCGAACGCCTCCTACGAGGCGGACCTCTTCGGCAAGCTCGCACTGGCGACGAAGGCCTCGTCGCTCGATGCCGCGGCCTCGGAATCGTTGCTGCGCGACGCGAAGCTCGTCATCGAGGCCGACGTGGCCCAAGCGTATCTCGCGCTGCGCGCAACCGACGAGGAACGCAACCTCGTCCGGCGGACCGTCGACGCCTATCGCGGCACGCTCGATCTCACCGAGCGCCGCTACCGGGCAGGCGATGTCGCCGAGCTCGACGTGGCCCGCGCCCGGGCGCAGGTTGCGTCCACGGAATCCGATGCGCTCGCGCTCGACCGTCGCCGCACCGAGATCGAGCACTCGATCGCAGTGCTCGTGGGCGAAGCGGCATCGAGCTTTTCCATCGACGAACGCGCGTGGGACACCGCGCTCCCGAGCATTCCCGCCGGCGTTCCCGCGGCCGTCCTCGCGCGCCGGCCCGACGTGCAGGCCGCGCAGGCGAGCATGCTCGCGGCGCAATCGCGCGTGGGTGTCGCGAAGGCCGCATGGCTGCCCGACATCACGCTCACCGGGACCGGCGGCTTCGCGTCCTCGCAGATCGAGGACCTGTTCCGCTTTTCGGCGCGGGCGTGGGGCATCGGGCTCCTCGCATCGCTGCCGATCTTCGATGGGGGACGGCGCGAAGCGGGCGTGCAATTCGCCGGCGGGGAGATGGAGGTGGCGATCGCGCGCTATCGCGAGCAGGTGCTGGTGGCGCTGCGCGATGTCGAGGACCAGCTCGCCGCGCTGCGGCTATTGCAGGAGCAGGCGCAGGCCCAGGACCGCGCCGTCACCGCCGCCGCGCGCGCGACGACGCTTTCCGGCATCCGGTATCGCGACGGCATCGTGAGCCAGCTCGATCTGCTCGATGCCCAACGAAGCGAGCTGCTCAACCGGCGCGCGGCGCTCGAGGTGCGTTCCGCGCAATACCAGGCGACCGTGGGCCTCGTGCGCGCCCTCGGCGGCGGATGGGAGGTGCAATCGTGAACGACGTGAAGATCACCGCGGGCCCGATTCTCGGCATGGCGCTGGCGTTCGCCGCGCTCGCGATCCTGGTGCTCGCATGAAGGGAGGAAGGATGAAGCCCCGCACGCCCGCTGCGCTGGAGAAGCAAGGCCTCTACGACGTGCTGATGATCGGCGCCGTGATCATGATCCTCATGGCGGTGACCGCCGCCGTGTGACCCCAAAAATCGGGACGTACCCCATTTCCTGCATGGAGGAACAATGTTCCGCTGCGCGGGAAATTGGGTACGTCCCGATTTCCTGCATGCAGGAACGACGTTCCGCTACACGGGAAATGGGGTGCGTCCCGATTTTCGGTCAGTGGACGACGCGGTTGGCGAGGGCCTTGGCCTCGCGGGCGGTCATGACGCGCGGGTGCAGCTCTGCGCGGCGGTGGCGGGACGGGCGGGCGAGATGGTCGCGCAGCTGCGAGTCGCTCAGCTTGCTCGCCGCCAGCCGCCGCACCTCGCCGCCATCGAGGGCCGCGATCGGCAGGCCGTCCTCGAGCAGGATGCGATTGGTATACACGGCGGGCACGCGTGCCTCGGGCGTCAGGATGCCGACGAGGTTCAACGGATCGGCGCCGCCCAGCACGACGAGCTCGCCGATCCTTTCCAGCTTGCGCACGGCGCGCAATCGGCCCACCGCATCCGACGCCGCGAACTGCTCGCCGCCGAAGCCCGCGACGAACCGGCCGCCGCGAATCTCGCCCCTCGCCTCGAGCCGGCGATACACGCGCACCAGGTCGCGCCAGGGCGCGAGCCCGCTTTCGCGCTGGAGCATCGAGCGGAAGACGACGCCGTAACGCTTGAGCAGGAGGCGAGCGACGTGCTCGAGGGACAAGGCCTCGACCTGCGACGAGGCAACGGGTGATTGGGCCCCCGCCCGCGCGGCGGCGACGGGTGATTGGGCCCCGGCCTGCGCCGGGGCGACGGCCTGCGCGGGCGCGACGGCCTTCACCTGTACGGGCGCGACCCCATTCGCATCGACCGGCGCCGGATGCACCAGCAGCGACCACCGCCCCGCGGCCTGCACCAGCCCGCGACGCTTGTCCTGCCGCGCGAGCAACGCACGCAGGCCCGCGAAACTGTCCGCCGTCACCACCCCCGCCCCGGCAAGCTCGGC
>DATMJE010000134.1:0-2336 GCA_035553995.1 Usitatibacter sp.
CGCGCTTCCTGCTCGGGCACGGCAATCGCCGCGCTGCCGACCTGCTCGCGATGATCCCCGCGGATGCCGGCATCGACCGCTACGGTGCGGACGGCGCCGTCCAGGCGCTCGAGGCGGAAATCTGCAAGGTCCTCGGCAAGCCCGCCGCGGTATTCATGCCGAGCGGCACGATGGCGCAGCAGATCGCGCTGCGCATCCACGCCGATCGCCGCGGCTCGCGTGCCGTGGGCTTCCATCCCACGTGCCATCTCGAGCTGCACGAAGACAAGGCATACCAGCGGCTGCACGGGCTCGTGGGCGTGGCCATCGGCAATCCCTCGCGCCTCATCACGCTCGCGGACCTCGAGCGCGTGCGCGAGCCGCTCGCGGCCGTTCTCTTCGAGCTGCCGCAACGCGAGATCGGCGGTCAGCTCCCCGCGTGGAAGGAATTGCGCGAGCAGGTGGAGCACGTGCGCAGCCGAGGTGCCGCCGTGCATATGGATGGCGCGCGGCTGTGGGAGTCCACGCCCTTCTATCGCAAGACGCCGGCGCAGGTGGCGGCGCTCTTCGATACCGTCTACGTCTCCTTCTACAAGGGCCTGGGCAGCCTTGCCGGCGCGTGCCTCGCGGGCGAGGAGGATGTGATCGCCGAAGCGCGCGCGTGGCGCAGGCGCCATGGCGGCATGCTCTACGGCATGTGGCCCAATGCTGCGGCGGCGCTCGCGGCGCTGCACAAGCGGCTGCCCCTCATGCCCCGGTATGCCGCCCATGCGCAGGCCATCGCGAAAAAGCTGCGCCGCATTCCCGGCGTCGAGGTCGTGCCGGAAGTGCCGCCCACGAACATGATGCGGCTGCTGCTGCGCACGGAGGAAGGCGCGCTCAAGGCGGCGGCTTGCCGCATCGCACGCAAGCGCGGCATCTACACCTGGCCGCAGAGCATGGCGGGACCCACGCCCGCGCTGCGCATGCTCGAGCTCACCGTGGGCGATGCGACGCTTGCCTTCGCCGCCGATGAAGTGGCCGGCCTCGTCGCCGCGCTCGTCACGTGATCGTCAACCAGAAAAGGATATCGAAGATGAGGAAGACCCCCATGGCCGCGATCGCGGCCTTCGCGCTCGTCACCGCATCCGCGTTTGCCGCCAACGTGAAGGTGACCCCGCTCGGGACGCACGACGGCGAGTTCTGCGCGCAGGATCGCGCGCTCGTGTTCGAGGATCCGAATGGAACCCGCATCCTGTACGACCCGGGACGTTCCGTCGCCGGCGCCGAGGACCCGCGCCTCGGCAAGATCGACGTGGTCCTGGTCACGCACATGCACGGAGATCACGCCGGCAACATCCACATCAAGGACGTGAACCAGGGCGAATGCGGCAAGCCCGACACGCCGGTCTCCTCGATGCCGCGGTCGCTCGCGGTGGAGATCGCACTCGCGAAGAAGTCCAAGATGGTCACCGGCTCCGAGATGCAGGCCTTCTTCGCCGCGAAGCTCAAGGCCAACGGCGGCAACGCGGCCGATTCGATGCTCGCGCGCTACGGCGGCAGCGTGACCGTGGGCGGCGTGAAGATCGCGACGGTCACCGCGATGCACAGCAACGGCCTCGATCCCGATTACATCGGCGGGCCCATGGCCGATGCGATGAAGGCGAACGGCTTCGCGGGGTACGTGGGTGAGGCGACCGGGTACGTGCTCAAGTTCAGCAACGGCCTCGTGGTGTACCTCTCCGGCGACACCGGCATCACGGCCGACCAGGAGAAGGTGGTACGCGACTACTACCACGCCAAGCTCGCGGTGATGAACATCGGCGACGGCTTCAGCACCGGCCCCGCGGAGGCCGCCTACGTGATCAACGACCTCGTGAAGCCGAACGAGGTGATCCTTTCGCACGCCAACGAGCCGGGCACGCAGGGCGGCAAGGTGCGCGCCGGCACCAAGACCGAGGCGTTCATGAAGGCGGTGAAGGTCCCCTCGCACGTTCCCCTCAGCGGCAAGACGATGGAGTTCGACGAGAACGGGAAATGCACGGCGGGGTGTTAGGCGTTTGAAATTGGGCCCCGGCCTTCGCCGGGGCGACGACGATGATGCATCAAAGCATTGGACACAGATGAACACAGATGAATGAATTCCATTTGAGCCGGGCGGCTTCAATGAGCACGGCATCCCGAATGGCGTTATCCGTGTTCATCCGTGTTCCACGCTTTCGTGGTGGCGTTGCAGCAAACAGGAGGCGATTCATGAATGGGTTCGCGCGTGCCAGCAGCCTCGTCCTTTCGCTCGCCTTCCCGCTGCTCGCTGCGGCGGAGGGCGTGGCGCTTTCCGGCAGCGTGAGCTCCCGCGAGGAAGGCCCCATGGAGGGCGT
>DATMJE010000135.1:0-6502 GCA_035553995.1 Usitatibacter sp.
CCGCCACGCCGGCGCCGAGGATCAGAACTTTCACGTTAGTGGCAAAAGACTTTGACGCAGATGAGCACAGATGAACGCGGATGAAAACGATAACTCATTGCCTCGTTGATCGACGTGCGAGATCTGCCCGTTCGCATTCAAGGTATCCGTGTTCATCTGTGTTCATCTGCGTTCCGCGTTTTTTGTGTTCCATGTTTTCTTGTCCGCCGAAGCCGCTTCAGCCCGCTCGCCATCAGGACGGCCCGTTGGCGCTGCATCGCCTCGGAGATCTTCTTCCACATCGGCGTCGATTCGGCAGGCTTGTAGGAAGCGGCCGCCGCGACGATCTCTTCGATCGTTTCCCCTGGATTTGCGATGCCGCACTGCTCGCGCCCGAATCGCTCCAGCGATGCGCGGTCGGGCCAGGCCTTGGTGCCACCGAGGTTGAGGGCGAGGCGGTCGGCGGGAATGAAAGCGGTCGTGCAGACGATATCGAAGGCGGGCGACAGCCTCGCATCGGTGTCCGCGGAAACAGGGTCGCCATACAGGACACCCCAGTTCTTGAGGTGCGCATCACCGTTCTCGAGCAGGCAGCAAAGCACGAGCTGGCGAAAGAAGCGGTCGAGCGACGAGGCGCGATGAGCGGGTGCGCAAAAATCGGACAGCGCCCGCGCGACCTGCGCGTAGTTGCCGTTGTATTTCCTGTCCGGATGGCGGCCGGTGAGGCTCGCGATGTCCTCGAAACCGACGAAAGCGCCGTCACTGCGAAGGTCGAACCGCCGGATCAGGAACAGGCTGCGATCGTCCGATAACCAGAACTCGGGCGCCTCGATGCCCGCCGCCCTCGCGATCGACATGCAATGGAACTCGTTCTCCGGCAGCCCAGGATACTCGACGCCTGCCGCCTTGATGATGAGGTCCGGCGACTTGAGCGCGGGTCGGTCCAGCATCGATCCGGCCCTCGCTCGTTCCGCGATGGGCACCACGACTTTCGGCTGGATGCCGGAAATCATGGTGCTCATCGCAAAGCGCTCGACAAGCTCGTCGAAAAGCTTGTCCGTGCCCTTGGCGGCGAGGAGCTCTTTCAGGTGCACTCGATCCGCGGGCAACGCCGAAGGGTTCGTTCCGTCATGTGCCCAGACCCGTCCCGAGTAGCGCGTCGAGCTGATCGCGAGGAGGTTCATGTCGTCGCGTACGTCGACCGACTTTCCATATCGCTGCACGATGCGGTCACGAAGGAATCCTTCCGGCAGGTTCATGGCGAGGACCGGCGTGAGCTGGCTCGTGTTGTAGCCGCCGGGGCGAGGCGGCATGGTGAGCGAGATTGCGAGGTCGGGACGCGCGAGCGCTTCGTCGCGATAACGGAATACGAATTGCGACTCGCGGAACAGCTCGCCTGCCTCCCCTTGCGTGGTCGCAACGGCCAGCTTCCTGATACGCGCGGTCATCCGGCCTTCCGCGGACGTGCGCGCGCCGGAGCGCTGCGTTCGTCCTCATCAGGGTAGCGCTGCGCCAGCTCGTCCAGTGTCGGCCGCGGCGATGCTTCACGGGTCATGAGCTCGAGCCCAAGGACCGCGAGCAACCGCTCGAGACTCGCAAGCGTGATGGAGGTCTTCGCCGTCTCGAAGTCGCTCACGGTTTTCTGCGTGAGTCCGGCGGCCCTGGCAAGCGCAGCCTGCGTCATCCGCAGGGCGAGGCGGCGGTCGATGAAGGTCTGCCGAAGCGATTTCATATCACCACAACTATATATTAAACGGAACTGCCCGTGCAACATATAGTTATGGTTATATGTCCCGCCGTGATGAGAAACGGCGCCCGCAGGCGCCGCTTTGGATGATTGGATCCCGGGCTATCGTCGCAATTGCGACACCCGGGATGACAGGGAGTCGCGAATGCGACTCCCGCGTTAACGCTCAGAGCAGCGGCACGATCAGCAGCGCCACGATGTTGATGATCTTGATGAGCGGGTTCACGGCGGGACCGGCGGTGTCCTTGTAGGGATCGCCCACGGTATCGCCGGTCACCGCGGCCTTGTGGGCATCGCTGCCCTTGCCGCCGAAGTGGCCGTCCTCGATGTACTTCTTGGCGTTGTCCCACGCGCCGCCGCCGGTGCACATGGAGATCGCGACGAAGAGCCCGGTCACGATCGTGCCCATGAGCATGCCGCCCAGCGCCTGCACGCCGGCGTCGGGACCCATCAGCCAGCGCACGACGAGCGCCACGGCGATCGGCGAGAGCACCGGCAGCAGCGACGGGATCATCATCTCCTTGATCGCGGCACCCGTGAGCATGCTGACCGCCCTCGAGTAGTCGGGCTTGGCGGTACCTTCCATGATCCCCTTGATCTCGCGGAACTGGCGGCGCACTTCCTCCACCACCGCGCCGGCGCAGCGGCCGACCGCTTCCATCGCCATCGCGCCGAAGAGGTACGGGATGAGGCCGCCCACGAAGAGGCCGATGATGACCGCCGGATTGGAAAGCTCGAACGTGATGTGGCGGCCGGCCTCCTCCAGCTTGTGCGTGTAGTCGGCGAAGAGCACGAGTGCCGCGAGACCGGCGGAGCCGATCGCGTAGCCCTTGGTGACGGCCTTGGTCGTGTTGCCGACCGCATCCAGCGGGTCGGTCACGTTGCGCACTTCCTTCGGCAGCTCGGCCATCTCGGCGATGCCGCCCGCGTTGTCGGTGATCGGGCCGTAGGCGTCGAGCGCCACGATGATGCCGGCCATCGACAGCATCGAGGTGGCCGCGATGGCGATGCCGTAGAGGCCGGCCAGCGAATATGCCGCCCAGATCGCGAGGCAGACCGAGAGCACCGGCCACGCGGTCGAGCGCATCGAGACGCCGATGCCGGCGATGATGTTGGTCGCGTGCCCCTTGGTCGAGGCTTCGGCCACGTGCTTCACGGGCGGATAGTCGGTGCCCGTGTAGTACTCGGTGATGACCACCATGAGCGCCGTGAGGATGAGGCCCACCACGCAGCAGCCCCAGAGCCTGGGCACCGTCATGCCGGGATAGGCGGTGACCACGTCGGTCATCATCCAGTTCGTGACGAACCAGAACGCGATGATCGAGAGGATGCCCGCCACCGCGAGGCCGCGGTAGAGCGCGCTCATGATCTTGCCGCCCTGCGTGGTCTTCACGAAGTAGGTGCCGATGATCGAGGCCACGATGGAGACGGCGCCCAGGACCAGCGGGTAGGTGACGGCGTTGCCGACGATGCCGGGGCTGGGCAGCAGCAGCGCGCCCAGCACCATCGTCGCGATGATGGTCACGGCGTACGTCTCGAAGAGGTCCGCCGCCATGCCGGCGCAGTCGCCCACGTTGTCGCCGACGTTGTCCGCGATCACCGCCGGGTTGCGCGGGTCGTCCTCGGGGATCCCGGCCTCGACCTTGCCCACGAGGTCGGCGCCCACGTCGGCGCCCTTGGTGAAGATGCCGCCGCCGAGACGCGCGAAGATCGAGATCAGCGACGAGCCGAACGCGAGGCCGATCAGCGGCTTCACCACGTCGCTCATGCGCTCGCCATGGTTGCCGCTGCCCTGCAGGAACATGAAGAAGCCGGTGACCGAAAGCAGGCCCAGGCCGACCACGAGCATGCCGGTGATGGCGCCTCCCTTGAACGCGATGCCGAGCGCGGGGCCGATGCCCTGGCGCGCGGCTTCCGCGGTGCGCACGTTGGAGCGCACGGACACGTTCATGCCGATGAAGCCCGCGGCACCCGAGGCGATGGCGCCGATCGCGAAGCCGCACGCGGTGACCCAGCCGAGCTGGCCGATGAAGCCGATGATGAAGAACAGCACGAGGCCCACGATCGCGATCGTGGTGTACTGCTTGTTGAGGTAGGCCTTGGCGCCGGTCTGCACGGCCGCGGCGATCTCGCGCATGCGGTCGTTGCCGTCGGGCTGGCGCAGGATCCACATCGCCGTCACCCCGCCGTACACCAGCGCGAGGACGCCGGCGACGAGTGCCAGGACTACTGCGGTATTCATGACCATGGTGCTTCTCCCTGTTATCGTTGAGTGCGGTACTGCATTTCTTCTACGGCTTGTAATCGGTACCCGTCTTCTTCGCGACGGCAAGGTTCTTCAGGCGCACGTACTTCGGCAGCCCCGCCTGGTAGGGCGGATACGCCTCGCCGGCGATGAGCGGCGTGAGGTACTCGCGGCACTTGTCGGTGATGTGGAAACCGTCGCGCGTGATGAAGTTGCGCGGCATCTTCTTCTCGACATTGGCGACATCGGAGAGCTTCGCCACGCCGATCTTCCAGCGGTACGGCTTGCTCGAGGTGCGCTCGATGGTGGGCATGACGCTGTTCATTCCCTTCAGCGCGAACTCCACGGCGGCACGCCCGACCGCATAGGACTGGTCGAGATCGGTCTTCGAGGCGATGTGGCGCGCGGCGCGCTGCAGGTAGTCGGCCACCGCCCAGTGCTGCTTCATCTGCAGCTTGGATTGCACGAGGTTCGCGAGCATCGGCGCCACCCCGCCCAGCTGCGAGTGCCCGAACGCATCCTTGAGGCCGGTCTCCGAGAGGAACTTGCCCTCCTTGTCCTGGATGCCTTCGGAGGCGCCGATCGCGCAGTAGCCGTACTTCTTCACCATCTCCTGCACGCGCGCGAGGAACGCTTCCTCCTCGAACGGCACCTCGGGGAACAGCAGGATGTGCGGCGCCTGGCCTTCCGCGTCCTGGGCAAGCCCGGTCGCGGCGGTGATCCAGCCTGCATGCCGGCCCATCACCTCGAGGATGAAGACCTTGGTCGAGGTCTTCGCCATCGATTCCACGTCGAGGCCCGCTTCGCGCATCGAGGTGGCGACATATTTCGCCACCGAGCCGAAGCCCGGGCACGTATCGGTGATCGGCAGGTCGTTGTCGACGGTCTTGGGCACGTGCACCGCGACGATCGGGTAGCCGAGCGTCTCGCTGATCTGCGAGACCTTGAGGCATGTGTCGGCCGAGTCGTTGCCGCCGTTGTAGAAGAAGTAGCCGATGTTGTGCGCCTTGAAGACTTCCACCAGGCGCTCGTATTCGTGGCCGCCCTTCTCGACGCCCTTCAGCTTGTAGCGCGCGCTGCCGAAGGCACCGCCGGGCGTATTCACCAGCGCGCGAATGGACGAAGCGCTCTCGCGGCTGGTGTCGATGAGGTCCTCGGTCAAGGCGCCGAGGATGCCGTTGCGCCCCGCGTACACCTTGCCGATCTTCAGCTTGTGCTTGCGCGCGGTCTCGATCACGCCGGCCGCGCTCGCATTGATGACGGCGGTTACCCCGCCGGACTGCGCATAGAAAGCATTGGGGGGCTTGGCCATCTTCACTCCGGTGATTCAAGAACTGAAAGGCGAAAGCAAGAGCTCAAACACGGAGAGCGCGGAGAAGGCACGGAGCACACGGAGAAAAGCAAATCCATTTCGGTATTCCTGGTAGCTGCAAGGGCACTACGGTGAAAATCGCGACGGGTACGAAGCGGGAAGCATCCGCTTTTTCTCCGTGTGCTCCGTGCCTTCTCCGCGCTCTCCGTGTTTCGCTTCTGGATTTGATCAAGCGAGCGCAGCGAAGATGCGATCGCGAACTTCCTCCACCTTCCCCAGCCCGTCGATGCGATGGTATTTCGGGGCCTTCGGGTCGCCGCTCGCGGCCCAGCGCGCGTAGTACTCGACCAGCGGCTCGGTCTGCTGGTGGTAGACCTCGAGGCGCTTGCGCACGGTCTCCTCGCGGTCGTCCTCGCGCTGGATCAGCTCCTCGCCGGTCATGTCATCCCTGCCCGCGGCCTTCGGCGGGTTGAACTTCACGTGGTAGGTGCGCCCCGAGGCCACGTGCACGCGCCGGCCGGACATGCGATCGATGATGATCGCGTCGTCGACGGCGAGCTCGACCACGTGCTCGAGCGCGACACCGGAAGCCTTCAGCGCCTCGGCCTGCGGGATCGTGCGGGGAAAGCCGTCGAAGAGGAAGCCGTTGCGGCAATCGGCCGCCTGGATGCGCTCGCGCACGAGGCCGATGATGATGTCGTCGGAGACGAGGTCGCCGCGGTCCATCACTTCCTTCGCCGCACGGCCCAGCGGCGTGCCGGCCTTCACCGCGGCGCGCAACATGTCGCCGGTGGAGATTTGCGGAATTCCGTAGCGTTGCGTGATGTATGCGGCCTGCGTGCCCTTACCGGCGCCCGGACCTCCCAGCAAGATCAGCCGCATCCCATCTCCTCCGCATGGTCAGCCGCCGATTATAGCGAAGCTGCCGGCGCGGCCTTGCGCGCGGTCAACGTGCGAGCCTGGCCCGGACGCGGTCGAGGTCGGATTGCGTATCGACACCCGGTTCCAGCGCCGCCTGCCACAGCGCGACCGCGATCCGATGGCCGTGCCCGAGCGCGCGCAGCTGCTCGAGCGCCTCGAAGCGCTCGGCGAGCGTGGCCGTAAGCGACGAGTACGCGCGCAGGAAGCCCACCCGATAGCCGTAGATGCCGATGTGGCGGTACGCGGGCAGGCCGGGCGGCAGGGTCTCGCGCGAGATCGCGAACGCATCGCGCGCATA
>DATMJE010000136.1:0-4418 GCA_035553995.1 Usitatibacter sp.
TGGGGCGCGCGGGCTTCTCCCGCTCGAGCATGCGCAGCTGCTCCTCCGAATGCAGCACGGTCGCGATCTCGGCCGACTGGATCGCGCGCAGCTCGGACGGATCGAAGAAGCCTTCGAGCAGGAGGAGCGTGCCCGCGAAGCCCGCGTTGCGCAGCGCCACCGCACCATCGATCTCGAGGGTGGCGAAGCCATCGGCCTGCGGGAGCGCGCGGGCGACACGCTCGAGGCCGTGGCCGTACGCGTTGGCCTTCACGACGGCGAGCACGGCCGCGTGCGGCGCGGCGAGCTTGGCGAGCGCGTAGTTGTGGCGCAGCGCCGAATGCGAAACGGTGGCTTGGATGGGACGGGGCACGGGAATGGTCGCGGAACCTCCACCGGGCGGCGGGGCTCCCGCAATGCTACTACGGCTGGTCAGTATCCCGTCCCGCCCGAGTAGTTCTCGAAGCGCGTGTTCCTGCCGATGAAGGTGAGCTTCACGGTGCCGATGGGTCCGTTGCGCTGCTTGCCGATGATGATCTCCGCGATGCCCTTGTCGGGTGAATCCTCGTTGTAGACCTCGTCGCGGTAGATGAAGAGGATCACGTCGGCATCCTGCTCGATCGCGCCCGAATTATGGGAAACGATGCCGTCGGCGAGCCAGCATGCGGGGCCGGGCACGGTGAGGTCGTAGACCTCCTCCTCGCCCGCGGGCTCGATCGACACCACGCGGTCCCAGAAGAGATCCGAACGCGACCAGCGCAGCAGGCTCTCGTCGCCGAGCTTTTCGGCGTAGTCGTCGATGAGCTCACGCGAGGGCGAAAAGCGGAAATGCGAGCTGCCGCCGTAAGCGGTTCCGCGCAACTGGGCCATCGCCCTCTGCGTGACACCGTGCGCGCGCATCGACGCGCGCACGTCGCCGAACGCTTCGGCGGGCAGGGTATCGATGTTGGTGTTCGCGACGGTGGCTTCGAGGCAGGCACGCAGCCGCGCGGCCGGCGCCTCGCGCGGGCCGAAGGCGCCGACGCGATCCAGGAAGATGCGTTGTGCTTCCGCCCCCGAGACATCGACCGAATAGCACGGCCGGTACGTCCCTTCGACGCTCGAGCGGATGCGGGCAACGATGCCGAAGCGCATGAGGAGCGCCGCGACATCCAGCGCGAGCCCGTGGCTGCACGTCGAGAAATACACGCGATGGCTGCCCTTGCTTCCGGCTCCTCGAGTGAAGATGCTGCCGTCCGTTGCCCACAGATGGCGCAGCAGCAGCGCGACCTGCTCGTCGCCGAGCCGGAAAACATCATCGGGTAGCCGCTTCTCGTGGCTGCGCTGCCCGAAGATGCCGAGCTCCTTGAGCCATTTGCCGACGCCACGCGCGTGCCAGCGATTGCCGTTGCCGCTGATGACCAGCTGGTGCCACTGTCCGCGGCCCGCGTGACGCTCGATGGTGCTCCCCAGCGATTCGGCGGCCGCCCGAACCGCGTCGCTATTGGCTTCCGAGGCCGTCGTGTAGCGCAGCGGCTGGTGTACGAGATAGCTGCCGTCGCCGACGAGGTGACCGAGCAAGATGACCTGCGCATCGCTCCAGCATTGCGGCGCGCTCGGCGCGCACACCCGACGTGACAACGCGAGGCGCGCACCCGGAGCGAGCTCCCCCACCGTTATCCAGCCCGCGGGGCCGAAGAGCCGGTGCTTCGCGGTGGCCCGGATGGAACGCCCGCTCGCGAGGTTCACGCGAAATACGGGCTTGCGGCCGACGTGCCAGACGCAATCGCTCGCGGCGACATGGATGCGGCCCTCCTCGTTCATGGCAAGCACTACCGGCGTGGTACCCACGAGGCTCTCGATGGGCACGCGGCGGCCGTCGGCGAGCATGACGAGCGTGTCGCCCGTGACGCACTCGCGGAGATCCGACATCACCGGCCGCTTGTTGGGACGCTGCTCGAGCGAGCGGTTGAGCTGCGAGAGCGCGATGACCGGTACCGAGAGTTCCTTCGCCATCGCCTTGAGGCCGCGGGAGATCTCGCTGATCTCCGTCGCACGGTTTTCACCGCTCGACGACTCGCTGCCCGACATGAGCTGCAGGTAGTCGATCACGATGAGCCCGAGGCCGCCATACTCACGCCACTTGCGCCGCGCCCGCGCACGCAATTCGAGCGGGTTCAAGGCGGCGGTCTCATCGATGAGCAGCGGCGCCTCGTTCAGCTTGCCGAGCGCCATGCCGAGCCGGTCCCAATCGCCCGGATCGAGGCGGCCGGTGCGCAGCTTCTGCGCATCCACCTTGCCGACGGAACCCAGCAGGCGCGTGGCGAGTTGCGTGCCCCCCATCTCCATGGAGAAGACCAGCACCGGGAGCTTCAATTCGAGCGCCACGTGCTCGGCGATGTTGAGCGAGAAGGCGGTGTTGTGCGTGACCACGTATTCGTCGGCCACGTAGAGCCGCGAAGGGTGCGACACCGAGATGCACTGCGTGGCGACCACGCGGCTGGGCACGATGGAGACGATGACGGGACGCGCCGCACGCTCGTATCTTTCCGGCAGGCGCTCGCGCTTGTCGCTCGAACGGAAGAGCGAACGCGGATTCGGGTGCTGGATATCGAGCACGTACGCGGGCCGGCCTTCGCGCTTGCCCGCGCGGTAGGTGACCGTGGTGCGCTTGTACGCGAGCGTGCACCAGCCGCCGAGCGACCGGGCAAGCTCCTGCACATCCCTCGCGAGCCGATAGCTCGCGGTGCAGAAGCGCACGGACTGCGCCTTTTCCGCATCGCCATCCGTATCGAGGAGGCCCTGCAGCAACGCGAGGCGCGCGCTCCTGCAGGCGTTGCGGTATTGCCGCGGGATAAAGGTGTCGTGGCTGCCGATGCCCCACAGGCCCAGCGTCTGCAGGCCCTCCACCAGCGCGTTGGGACGCGATTGCTCGAAGCTGCGCGCCGCCAGTTTCGCGTGCACCACGGTGGAGCCGTACTCCTGGGCGTCGGTCGTGGCGAGGGCCGCATCGGCCGTTTCTTCTTCGCGTTCGACCATCTCGTGCGCGGCGAGGAGCAACGCATTGCCGCCGGCGAGCTTGCCATCCCCGAGCAGCGCGCCCAGGACCCACGGATCCAGGGGAAGCCGGTCGTGATGTCCGAATTCGCCCGACACCTGGTCGATCCACAGGCGTTGCTGGTAGCGCTTCTTGCCGAGGAGCTCGATCAGCTTCGCGGTCTCGAGGACGCGCGGCGCGGGCCATTCGCGGAAATGCACGCGCCACAGGTGCTCGGCGCAGGCTTCGGTGCTGCGGCCATCGGAGAACGTGATGCGGTAGACCTGGCGCACGCCCTGCGGATAGACGCCGGTGACGATGGAGGGCGAGCCGTCCACGGATGCGATGGCATCGCCCACCTGCAGGGCGCCCATCTCGCGCCAGCCGTGGAGGGTCTTGATCTTCGCGTCGCACGGCTGCGCCTTGCCCATGGACGGGCGGCCCGCGACGATCACGAGGTCGCCATCCTGGAGGCCCGTCGTCATCTCGTCGAGATCGACGAAGCCGGTGGCCTTGCCGGTGACGCTCGCCGGGTTGCGATGCAGCTCGTCCAGGCGGCTCATCACCTCCGCGAGCACGGTGGACATCTTGGTGAAGCTCTCGGAGGAGCGGCCGCCCTGCTCCCCGATCTCGAGGATCTTCGTCTCCGCCTCGTCGAGGAGCTGGCGCGCCTCGCGGCCCTGCGGCGAATAGGCGCTATCCGCAATCGCCGTGCCCACTTCCGCGAGACGGCGGGTAATTGCACGTTCGCGCACGATCTCGGCATAACGCCGGATATTGGCCGCGCTCGGCGTGCCACTCGCGAGCTGGTGCAGGTACGCGAGGCCACCGACATCGGAGAGCTCGCCCGTGATCTTGAGCGCCTCCGTGACCGTCAGCACATCGGCGGGCTTGCTCTCCTCGATGAGATGCGTGATCGACCGCCAAAGCACGCGATGATCCGCACGGTAGAAATCCGACTCGGTGAGGAGATCCCCGATGCGGTCCCAGGCCGAATTGCTGAGCAGCAACCCGCCGAGCACCGCCTGCTCCGCCTCGACCGAATGCGGCGGAAGACGCAGGGATTCGATATTCGCATCGCTCGGAGCGCCACGATGGAAGCGCTCGCTGCCGGCATAAGCCGAGGGCATATAGTCTTGTCTCCTGTTGTTGCCATGAGCCGCGACGATCCCTGGGCGTCGCGAGGGAGCGAGTGTGTCACCGTTGCAACGGCAATGCACGGGAAAAACCTGTGGATAAGCTGTGTTCTCGCGGTGGATTTCGCGGGAGAGCGTGTGAGGGAAAATAACGCGCCAGCAGGCTCACCAAATGCGCCAGCCGGAAAGAAAAAAAAGCCGCCCCGAAGGACGGCTTTTCTGAAGGGAGCCCCGGCTGAAGCCGCTGCCGCGGCGGCCGGGGAAGTGCAGGCGGTTATTGTTCTGCG
>DATMJE010000137.1:0-12493 GCA_035553995.1 Usitatibacter sp.
CCGACGGTGTAGACCGGATGCAGGAAGACCGGCCAGCCGATCTCCTCGCACCGCGCGTAGATGTCCCAGTAGCGCCTGTCGTCCAGCTCGGTGCCGTCGATGCTCGTGGCGAGATAGAGGCCCCGCAGGCCGGGCAGCTTAGCGGCGCGTTCCAGCTCCCGCAGCGCGAGCGCCGGATCCTGCATCGGCACCATCGCGAAGCCGAAGAAATGCCCGGGATGCTTGCGGTGCGCCGCCGAGGCCGCGTCGTTGAACGCTTGCGAGAGCGCGAGTCCCAGCGCGGGCGGTGCCCAGTAGACCATGGGGGTGGTGAGCGAGAGGAGGTGCACGTCCACGCGCTGCCGCTTCATGCCCGCCAGCCGCAGATCGAGGTCGACGAACTCCTCGGTGAACGCGTTGGCGAGCTTCGGCACCGTGATGCGATAGCCGGCGTCGCTCCTCTCCAGCTTCGCGCCGTGGGCGGGCCCGTCCCGCTCGAGGAGCTCCAGCCACTCTCGCGGATACCAATGCGTGTGCGTGTCGATGGTGCGGCCGCCGGCCTTCGTCATGCGCCCTCCCTTTTGGCGCAAGCATTATGCGGGATGCGGCCGCGGCTAAGCGCCTTTCCCCTGTGCGGAACGGATGTCGGGCACCCAGGGCGCATCGGCCCAGGCGACACCCACGCGCGCCGTCTGCGCGTCGATGAGGTAGGGCTTGCCGTCCTTCGTCACGCGGCGGGCGCGCTCCAGGGCGGCACGCAGCTCCGCGGGCGAATGCGCGACCTCGCCCTCGACGCCGAAGCCCTTCGCGATCCACGCCATGTTCATGTCGGGATTGCCGAGGTAGTCGTGCACGAAGCGGCCCGTCTCGACCATGCGGCCGTTGGGGATCTTCTCGATCACGCGGCTGTGGGGACCGCTGTAGGCGTGGTTGTCGTAGACGACCGTGATCACCGGCAGCTCGAGGCGCGCCATGTTCCAGAGCGCCGTGGGGCCGAACACGAACGATCCGTCGCCCACGAGGCAGATCACCTGGCGTCCGGGACGGGCGAGCTGCACGCCGGCCGCGGTGCCGACGCCGGAGCCCAGGTGCGCGCCGTAGTAATAGAAGAGCTCGCGGCCGCCGTCGGGATTGAAGTCGAAGCCGTGCGGCGTCACGGACCCGGCCTCGTGCACGATGATCGCGTCGCGGTCGGCGAAATGCGCCACTTCCCAGGTCACGCGGTCGGCCAGCATCGGCGCGCGATCCCAGTCCGGGTTCTTCGACACCAGCGCGCGCAGCACGCGGGCGCGTTCGCTGAAGGCGCGCACTTCCACGGCGCGTGCCGCGATCTGCTGCTTCATCGCAGCCGTGAGCAACTGGTCGACGGCAGCCGTGAGGTCGTCGAGCCCGTAGGCGACGTCGGCCACGAGGGGCACGTCCAGCGCGATCACGTTGCCCATGCTGGCGCTGTCGATGCGCATGTCGATGAACTTCACGCCGCGGCCGATCATCGGGTTGGGGCTGTTGTGCTGCAGCTTGTTGCCGACGTTGATGACGACGTCGGGATCCTTCGGGTAATCGAGGCTGGAGATGCGCCCCACCGGCAGGTAGCCGACCCACAGCGGGTGCGACTCCGGAAAGCTGGCGTGGATCTGGCGCGCCTGCGTGACCGGCATGCCGAGGAGCTCCGCGAATTTCACCGCCCGGGCGCCGGCGCGCGCGGTGGTGATCTCGTCGCCCACGATCATGAGCGGCATCCGCGCTTCCACGAGCAGCTTCGCCGCGCGCTGCACCTCCACGGGATCGGGCCGCACGCGCATGCGCGGATCGACCTTGCTTTGCACGATGACTTCCGCGCGGGCGCGCTGGTCGTTGAGATCCGAATGCCACGAGCAGTACGTGGGACCGAAGGGCGGCGTCCACGCGGCCTTGAAGGCGCGGCGCACCGTCTCGGGGATCATCGCAGCGCTGCGCGCGAGCCACGCATATTTCGTGATGGGCGCCACGATGCCTTCCTGGTTCGCGACCTCTTCGAAGCCGTCGCGCCCGGCGCGCTCGGTCTGGTCCGTGCGGTAGCTGTAGAAGACGAGCGGCGTCTGTTCCTTGTAGGCGTTGAACATCTGGCCGATCGCGTTGGCGAGGCCGACGACCGCCGCCTGCATCACGATGGCCGGCTCTCCCGAGGCTTTCACGTAGCCTGCGGCCATCGCCGCACCGGGGCCCTCGTGGGGCGTGAGGATGTACCTGAGCTGCGGGCGGTCGACGAGCGCCTCGTAGAAATGTGCGTCCTCGCTCGCGGAATTGCCGAAGACGTACTTGACCCCCGAGGCGATGAGCTGCTCGGCGAAGCACTCCCCGCCGCTGCCTTCGACGAGCTTGATCCCCTCGATGGCGCCCTTGCCGGCCGGCGTCGATTGCGCCCTTGCCACCGGAACGAGCGAGTCGAGCACGCCGCGCGCCGCCGTGGCCGTGAGCCCCGCGGTGGTGAGCCCCTTCAGGAACGCGCGCCGCGAGATCGAGTCGGACAGGTAACGGGCGACGAGCTCCCTCATTTAGGGTTCCTTCCGTAGGTGGTGCCGAGGTACTGCGCCATGGCGCGGATTTCTTCCTCCGTCCACAGGGCGCCGCGTCCCACCATGCGGTACAGCGTGCTTTCCCAGGCGCGTCGATCCTGGCGCTGCGCGCTCCACATGCTCGGGCCGTGGCACTGGAAGCACTTCGAGACGAGCACGTCCTTGCCGGGCCCGTCAGGGAAGCCGGCCTGCGAACGCGCGGTTTGCTGTGCCGCGGCCGTTCCGCATGCAAGTAAGATGACAATCGCAACACAACGAAGCGGGCGCATATGGATGTTCACTCTCGCTCGAATGTTCATGAATGTACGAATCGCGCGCTACGCGCGGCGCGGCGATACCCCCTCGTCGTACGATTATCGGTACCTGGCGCATGATTGAAAATCTGAGCTTTCGCGCACTGGCCGCACGCGACCAGCATGCGCTGTGGGATTTCCTGCACCTCTCGCTCTGGGATCCCCCACCGGCGGGACTGCGGCCGCGCGAGGTGCTGCAACTGCCCGCCGTGCGCATCTACGCGGAAAACTGGGGGCGCGAGGGCGACATCGGCGTGGTCGCCGTGGTCGAGGGCCGTGATGCCGGCGCCTGCTGGATGCGCGTCATGCCGCACGGCATCGGGCTCGCCTCCGTCGACGGCCGCACCCCGCAGCTCGGCATCGCGCTGCGGCCGGAATTCCAGCGCAAGGGCATCGGCCGCGAGCTCCTCACCGAGACGCTCGATCGCGCCTGGCGTGCCGGCCACCCGCAGGTCGCCCTCACCGTGCACCCGCAAAACCCCGCCATCGCGTGCTACGAGCGCTGCGGATTCCGCAAGGTGGAGCTGCGCCGTGGCTATCACCTGATGGTGGCGACCTCTCCCTGATCGTCCGGCCCGCGCGCCGCGAACGTCGCTCAATAAGGCTCGAACGCGATTCCATTCTTGCGCAGCTCGGCCGCGATGAGCGCCTTCCAGGGCCCCTCGGGCGACCACACGCGGGCGACGGCCTCGTAGGCGCGGGCGGGATCCTGCTTCTCCACGATGGCGCGGTACAGGAAGACCATCGACGACGCGCGCAGGTTCACCTGGCAATGGACGAGCACCTTGCGTTCGCGCAGCCGGCCGAGCGCCTCGGCGACGGCGAGGAAGTGGCTTTCGTCCGGAGCGTTGAAGGGGATGGGGATGTGGACGAACTCGATGCCCTGCGCCTCGAGGATCCGCGGCTCCTCGGCGATCGCATCCTGCACCGTGCTGGGCGCCAGGTAGATCACGGCTTCGAAGCCCTGGCTGCGCAGGCCTCGCAGGCCCTTGGCGGAAGGCTGGCCGGAAGTCACGAGATGCGCGTCGATCGGTACGACGTTCGGTGCTTCCGTCGTGTCGGGCGCCGCGGTGGCACAGCCCGCGGCCAGCAGCGCCACTATTCCCAGCAGGAAGCCACGTCGTGCCTGCCCCACGCGCGAAAACATCACGGTCCCGCCGTGTGGAAGCGGAAAACGTTCTGCGGCGTCCCGCCCGGCCGGCTCGCGAACGTGAGCCCGCTCCAGTCGTTCGCCTCGATGGCATGGCGGAAGATCTGCCGGTACTGCGCGACCAGTTGCGCCTGGCTGGGCGTCGTCTCGTAGAAATAGATGAGGTCCGGCACGGTGGTGGGCCCGCAGCGGCCGAGGAACGCGCACGCCGTTTGCAGGTCCTGGTTGCCGCTGCCGCATTCGAGGCCGTATTCGCAGGCGAGCAGCCGCCACGCCTGCCGCGACGCGACGTTGTCGAGCGCATCGTGGTTGTCGCCGACCTCGATCACCGTGTCGTTGAAGGTGTTCGAAAGCACCGTGCCGGCGATCGCGATGGCCGCCGGGTCCCGGGATGCGATGGCGTCGCGCAACGCCTGGAGCTGCGCCTGGGTCGCGGGCGCGCCGCCCCGTGGCATGTCGGAGCCGAGATCGCGCTGGACCTGGAGTGCGCGCGCGGGCGCGTTGCCCTGCTGCGCCGCTTCGTCCAGCAGCTTGTCGAGCTCCGCCTTCGTCGTCGTGATGCCTTCCATGCCCGCGCAGCGTCCGAGGTCGTCGAAGGCCTTGAGGCGTACCGGCTTGAGCGGGTTCACATCGGGCATGGAAGCCTCGAGCTGCTTGCGGCGCTCCGCGCGGTTGGCTTGCGACGGGACACCTGGCGCCGGATCCGTCCTGCGCGCGCAAGTGCCGAGGATGCGATAGAGGACGTACTTCGCCTCGGGCGTGGCCGCGGCGCCGGGAGCGGAGAGGCGATCATACAAGGGGCGCAGCGCGGTCGCCTGCTCGAGCTCGCGCGCGAGCGTCAGCGGCGACTTGGTGTGCGGTGCGGCGCTCGTCGCGGAAGGCTTCGAGACGTCGATGGAAAGGACGACCGACGGCGCGGGACGCTCGCGCATGGCGGCCTGTGCCGCGCGGACGGAGCGACTGCCGGCGGAGGCAGGCGCCGTCTCCGGCGCGCGCATCCATGCGACCAGGGCGATCGCCGCAAGGGCGACCACCGTCAGCACGATCTCGGTCTTGAATTCCATGGGGCTAAGCCTGCCGTGGACCAGCGGGCAATTCTAGGCGAACGCGACGGAATGCAGAAGCGTCGCACCGGGCGGCGGGCGATCGCCCGGTATCATGTTTTTTCCTCGCCCGACTGCGGAGCGCTGCGTGGATACCCCGATGACCGATCGCAAGGCGGTCGCCTTGCCCCTGGGCTCGCAACGGCATCTCTTCGACGTGCCGCGGCATGTGGCTTACTTCAACTGCGCATCGAGCACGCCGCAGCTGCGTGCGGCGAGCGAGCGGCTCGCGGCCGCGGCGCAGGCGAAGGCGCATCCGTGGACGCGCACGCCCGCCGACTACCTCGGCAACGCCGAGACCATCCGGCAGCTTTGCGCGGAGCTGATCGGCGGCGACAGCGACGGCTACGCGGTCGTGCCCTCGGCGAGCTACGCGATTGCGACGGCGGTGCGTGCGCTCGAGCCTTCGGTCGGCAGCGGCGACGACATCGTCATGATGGCGGAGGAGTTTCCGAGCATGGTGCTGGCCCTGCGGCGCCTGGCTGCCGAACGGGGGGCCCGCGTGGCCATCGTTCCCACGCCGGCCGACGGCGACTGGAGCGGGGCACTGGTGGCACGCATCGGCGAGGGGGCGCGCGTGGTCGGCGTCTCGAGCTGCCACTGGACCAATGGCGCGCGCGTGGATCTTCTCGCCGTCGCACGCGCCTGCCGCCGCGTGGGTGCCTTCCTCATCGTCGATGGCACGCAGACCGTCGGTGCGATGCCGTTCGACATGGAAGCGATCGCCCCCGACTTCCTCGCGATCTCCGGATACAAGTGGATGATGGCGCCGTACGGAGTCTCCCTGCTCTATGTGGCGCCGCGGTGGCGCGATGCGCGGCCGCTCGAGGAAGCGTGGCTCGCGCGCCACGGCTCGGAAGACTTCGCGGGCCTGGTCTCGCCCTCGGATCGCTACCAGCCGGGAGCGCGGCGCTTCGACATGGGCGAGAAGGGGCATGCGCTGCTTCCGGGCGCGATCGCGGGTCTCGAACAGTTGCGCGCCTGGGGCATTGCGACGATCGCGGCTTCCCTCGCGCAGGTGAACGAGCGCCTCACGCAGCGGCTGGGGGAGCTTGGGTTCTGCCTGCCGCCCCAGGAGCTGCGCTGCCCGCACCTGTTCGGCGCCGAGGCACCCGAGGGATTTCCCGGCGACATCGCGGCACGGCTGCGCGCGCAGGACATCCACATCAGCCGGCGCGGGCGTTCGCTGCGGTTCGCGCCGCACCTGCACGTGGACGAGGCCGATATCGAACGGCTGGTCGGTGCCCTCGAGACGATCGCAGCGAAAGCGCGCGCATGACCCAGGGCTGGTTCTTCTGGGCGTCGCTGTCCGCATGCTTTGCGGCGCTCACCGCGATCTTCGCCAAGATCGGCGTGACCGGCGTCGATTCCGATTTCGCGACCCTCGTGCGCACGGTGGTCATCATCTTCGTGCTCGCGCCCTTCGTGTGGCTCACCGGGAAATGGAGCAATCCCCTCGGGCTGCCGGGACGCTCGCTCGCCTTCCTCGCGCTCTCGGCATTGGCGACCGGCGCCTCGTGGATCTGCTATTTCCGCGCTCTCCAGCTGGGCGAGGCGTCGAAGGTCGCGCCGGTCGACAAGTTCAGCCTCGTGCTGGTCGCCGTATTCGCGTACCTCTTCCTCGGCGAGCGGCCCGTGCCGCGCGAATGGCTCGGCATCGGGCTCGTCGCGAGCGGGGTGCTGGTGCTGGCGCTGCGGCGGTAGCTGTCGCGAATGCCTACCCGGCCTTCGCCGCGAGCTTGCTCGTGACCTGCGCGTTGCCCGCGGCTTTTTGCGCCGTGTCGCGGGCGTGGTCGGCCTGCGCTGCGTCCGTTGCCGAGCCGTCCAGCGTGACCTCGCCGTGGTCGACGCCCACGCGAATGTCCACTCCCTTCAACTGCGGGTCGCGTACGAGCGCGGCGACCACCTGGTTGAGCAGTTGCTCATCCTCGCGCGCCGCACCCGACGGCGTGTCGTGGCCGGATGCGGTGCCGAGGACGCGCTTCTCGGGCGTGCTCACGCCGACCGTGTCCGTATAGGTGCCGTTGCGGACTTCGCTCCGGGCCGTGCTGGTCACGGTGCCCGCGAGCGCGGGTGCCACGAAGACGGCGAGCAGCAGGGTGAAAAGGGCGGATCGGGCAGGGCGGCGAATCATGGTGTGCATGGGCGAGTCTCCTGAAAAACCCCTGTGCAGCAACACTCGTGCCGTTGGAATTCCCGCAGTAAAGGCGTTCCATCCGAGCCTGGCGCACGTAAGGGTTACGTGCGCGGGAACGGATTGCAGTTCTTCAGGCCAGCATCGCCAGGAGCTCCGCCGTCGTCCGTACGCGCGCCATGCGCGGAAACACCCGGCGCATGAGCTGCTCGTGGTTGTCCTGCTCGGGCGATGTGCACGCGTCGCTCACGATCACCAGGTTGTAGTCGAGATCGCGCGCCGCGAAGGCGGTGGACGCGATGCCGACGTCGGTCGATCCGCCCACGAGGACGATCGTGTCGGCCTTGCGCGTACGCAGCGCGAGGTCGAGATACGTGCCGTGGAAGGCGCTCCAGCGATGCTTGGGCACCCGGAAGTCGCTCGCCTGCGGCGCGAGCTCGCGAACGATTTGCGTTTCCGCCGTTCCGCCCGTGAGCAGCGGTTCGTGGCTGCGATCGTCCCCGGGCTCGATGGGGCGCAGGCGGTTATCCGTGTCCCGGATCGTCCGGGCGCTCGTGGCGCGGTCGGCACGATGGTCGGCATGGGCATAAGCGACCATCATTCCGCGCGAGCGTGCGGCTGCGAGGAGGGCGGCGACGTTGGCGATCACGGGTGCGAATCGCGCCCGGGATGCCGCATCCCTGTTCACGTGGCCTTCGAGCAGGTCGAAGACGAGCAGGCAGGATCGTGCGGGATCGAGCGGCGCCATTTGCCGGATTTAACCATGGCACGACGCACGCCGATGAAGCGGCCCGATGGTGGCGCCCCCGGCCACCATCGAAGGCCAAGCGGTCAGGCGCCCAGGCCGCCCGTGACCCCGCCGAGCAATCCCGTGAGCGATCCCAGGATCGAGTTCAGCGTGCCGACGACGCCCACGACGTTGTTGAGCAAGCTGATGGCCTGGCACACGAGTCCTCCCAGCGGTCCCGCGGAGTCCCCGGAGAGGTCGAGCGTCACCGGGCTCAGGTTCACGTTCGCGCCGAGCAGGTTCGTCGCGATCGCGCCGAGCTCGAGGTGGAGCACGCCGCAGCTCTGCGTCGCCTGCACCTTCATCCAGCTTCCGCCGGCGGAGCCGGTGTACAGGGCCGGCATCAGCTTCGCCCCCGTGTCCATGGCCGAGGCCTTGGTCACGGGCATCGACGCGAGGCTCACCGGGAAAGTCACGCTGGTGAGGCCGGTGTCCATCGCGATTCCGGCGGCGTTCATGATGGTGCCGCGCACGAAGCCGATGGCGACCAGCGCGTTGTTCTGGACGGCGAAGCGGTTGATGGTCACGGTCCCGGTGAAGCTGCCACCGCCCGTGACGCTGCCGGTGATGGGCAAGGTCACGGCCCCGGCGGCCCTCGCGGAGTTGCCCCCGTTGCCGGATTGATCCGCGCGTGCAGCCGCAAACGGTACGAGAAGGGCGAGCGCCAGCAGCGCGCTCGCAAATCTGGTCAAAGCTCGATTCATGGTGGACTCCTTCAGGTGAAACGCACAAAGGCGGCCGAGGGGGGCGCCGCCGCATGCTGAGAGGTAGTGTCGAAGGAGTGGTTCAGGCCTGGGACGCCGGCATGGCATACGTCTCTGCCACCCGGAGCATGGCGTCAGCGACGCGCGACATCGCCGGCGCGAATCGACGACATGCGCACGCTCGTTTTCGACCGTCGCGAAGCTGAATGAAGCGGGATCCGTGCCCTTCAGCGCGAATCGATGCGCAGCAGTCTTGCGGCGGTCTCGCCGAGCATTGCCGCCTTCTGTGCATCGCTGGCACCCGGCGCATCGAGGATCACGTCGACCGCCTCCTTTTCCCACGGGTACGGATAATCGGAGCCGAGCATGATCCGGTCGTAGCCGATCTCGGCGCCGAGGTGGCGCATCGCCTCGGGCGTGAAGACGATGTTGTCGACGTAGATGTCCCTCAGGTATTCGGTGGGCTTCTTCTTCAGCACGATCGACTTGTCGCACTGCTCGGGGAACACGAGGCAGCCGTGATCGGAGCGCGGTCCGTACGAGCCCAGGTAGCCGCCGCCATGCGCTGCGAGGATTTTGAGGCCCGGATACTTGTCGAGCGTGCCCTCGAAGATCAAGTGCGAGAGTGCGATCGTGGTGTCGAGCGGGTTGCCGATCACGTTGCCGAGCACGCCGTTGCCCTTGAAGCGTTCGTTGAGCTGGGGCGTGCTCTGCGGGTGGATGAAGACGAGGATGCCCAGCTCCTCGCACTTGGCCCACACCGGGTTGAATTTGGGATTCGCGAAATCGACGCCCGCGACGCTGCCCCCCACCGCCACGCCCCTCAGGTTCTGCCGCTTGATGGCGCGTTCGAGCTGCGTCACGGCGAGATCGGGAAACTGCAGCGCGACCGAAGCGAAGGCCACGAATCGATCCGGATGCGCCGCCGTGAACGATGCGAGCGCCTCGTTCTGGATGTCCACCACCTTCTCGACGACATCGCGCTCCCACCCGTACCAGATCGGGTTGATGCTGAGCGCCTGCATGTCGATGCCCTGCGTGTCCATGACTCGCAGGCGCTCCTCCGCCACCTGTTGCAGGCCGGGGTATTTCCAGGTGGTCGGCGAGATCTTCGCAACGTTCGCCTCGCCTGCGGCGGCGAGCGCCGCGGGAATCGCGCAATGGGCGTGGACGTCGATGGTGCGCGGGCGCCTGCCATTGAGGACGATCTCGCGCCGGCGCCCTGCAGGCTGCGCCTGCGCGTGCGCGCCGTGCCCGAGGCCGCAAGCCACGAAGAGCAGCCCCGCTGCCGAGGCCTGGAGGAATTCCCTGCGGTCCGCCATAAGCATCTCCCTCGTGTTTGGGTAGAATCGGCCACCGCGTGAAGAGGAGCAGCCCGATGGCCGATCGCAAGCTTACTCGCAAGGACCTCGCCGATGCAGCGGAGAAGTACAAGAGCTGGGGGCGCTGGGGACCCGACGACGAGATCGGCACGCTCAACAACACCTCTCCCGAGGACATCGTCGCGGCGGCACGCCTGGTGCGCAAGGGCAAGGTCATCTCGCTCGCGCTCAACTTCGACAACAACGGCCCGCAGGGTGCCAAGAGCAAGTATCCGTCGCTGGGCCGCGTGAACCCGATCCACACGATGCTGCGCACCGGCACCGATGCCTATTCGGGCGTCCTCGATCATCGCGGCATCCGCGCGTCGGACGACATGGTGGTGATGCCGCTGCAGTGCGGCACGCAGTGGGACGGCCTGGGCCACATTTTCTACGAGAACTTCATGTGGAACGGCTACGACTGCCGGCAGGTCACCTCCGCGGGCGCGCAGAAGTGCGGCATCGAGAAGACCAAGGCGAAGATGGTCGGCCGAGGCGTCTTCCTCGACGTGCCGCGCGCACTCGGCAAGAAGGTGCTCGAGGATGGCTACGGCATCACTTGCGCCGATCTCGATCTCACCGCCGCGAAGCAGGGCGTGACGGTGAAGCGCGGCGATTTCGTCATCGTCCGCACGGGCCAGATGGAGGCCAAGCTCGAGGCGGGCAGCTGGGACGGATATCCGGGCGGCGATGCGCCGGGCCTCGCGTTCGAGACGCTCGAATGGGTCAAGCGCACCGAGCTCGCGGCGCTCGCGAGCGACACGTGGGGCTGCGAAGTGCGGCCCAACGAGACCGAGCCCGGCATCAACCAGCCGTGGCACTGGATCACGATCCCGATGATGGGCATGAGCATGGGCGAGATCTTCTACGTGAAGGAGCTCGCCGAGGACTGCGCCGCGGACGGCGTCTACGAGTTCCTGTTCGTGGCGCCGGCGCTGCCGATCACCGGCGCGGTCGGCTCGCCCACCAACCCGCTCGCGATCAAGTAAGGGGCGCCGCATGGCACGAATCACCGGCGCCGAGGCCCTCGCGCAGATGTTGCAGGGCTACGGTGTCACGCATGTCTTCATGGTGCCCGCAGTGCTGCGGCGCACGTTCGCGGAGATGGAGCGCCACACGCAGATCCATCGCATCCACACCCACGGCGAGAAGGCGGCGGCTTACATGGCGGACGGTTACGCGCGCGCCTCGGGGCGCCCGGGCATCTGCATGGCGCAGGTCGTGGGCGCGTTGAACCTCGCCGCGGGACTGCGCGACGCATGGCTTGCACATTCACCGGTGATCGCGTTCACCGGCGGGCGCGACCCGAAGACCAAGTTCCGCAACGTCTACCAGGAAGTCGACGACGTGCCCGCGTTCGAGCCGGTGACGAAGTGGAACGCGACCGTCGATGCGGTCGAGCGCATCCCGGACATGTTGCGCCAGGCTTTTCGTGCGGCCGTCAGCGGCGCGCCGGGCCCGGTGCACCTGCAGTTCCGCGGCAACGAGGGGCAGGTCGACCAGGAAGAGGCCGACATGGAGCCGCTGTGGGAGACGCAGTTCGCACGCATCCCGCCATTCCGTCCGGAGCCCGATGCGGCGAGCGTGCGCGCGGCGCTGGCACTGCTGCAGGAAGCGGAAAAGCCGGTGATCGTCGCGGGCGGCGGCGTGCGCGCTTCGCATGCCGCGAAAGAGCTCGTGGCACTCGCGGAGAAGCTGCAGGTTCCGGTGGTCACATCGCTCAACGGCAAGGATACGATCGCCGCCGCGCATCCGCTCTCGGCCGGCGTCGTCGGCACTTATTCACGCGAAAGCGCCAATCGCACCGTGGCCGCCGCGGACCTCGTGTTCTTCGTCGGCACCTCGGCCGGCGGCATGACCACGCATTTCTGGGCGGTCCCGAAGGTCGGCGTGCGCGCGATCCAGCTGGACATCGATGCGGAAGCCCTCGGGCGCAACTATCCGCTCGCCGCCGCGGTGAATGGCGATGCGAAGGTCGCGCTCGCCCGCATGGCGGCCGAGGCCGATGCCGGAACGGCGCAGCGCCGCAAGCCATGGCTCGCGACCGTCCGCGGCATTTGCGACGACTACGCCGCGAAGTATCGCGAGATGCTCGAATCAGATGCCGTGCCCATGCGGCCGGAGCGGATCTGCGCCGAGCTCTCGCGCCACACGCCGGATGATGCGATCGTCGTCGTGGACACGGGGCACGCGGGCATGTGGATGGGCGGCATGTTCGACATGCGCGCGGGGCAGGCTTACATGCGCAGCGCGGGTCATCTCGGCTGGGCATTCCCGGCGGGCCTGGGCGCCAAGTGCGCATGCCCCGAGCGCCCCGTCGTCACCTTCACCGGGGATGCGGGCTTCTGGTATCACATTGCCGAGGTCGAGACGGCCGTGCGCTGGCGCATCAATGCGGTGACCGTCGTGAACAACAATGGCGGCGGC
>DATMJE010000138.1:0-2241 GCA_035553995.1 Usitatibacter sp.
GCGCGACCGTCTTCACGGCGAAGGCGGCACCCACGTGCACCGAGCGTGCGACGATGACGGCGCAGGAGCGCGCGGCGCGGCTCGATGCAGCGCTGCTGGAGCGGCCCGACGACGCGGAGCTGCTGCACCGGCGCGCGCTAAGCCGCTTCGCGAAAGGTGACCTGGACGGCGCGCTCGCGGATTACGATCGCGCCATCGCGCTGCAGCCGGCGCTCGCGGAGGCGATCCGGGAGCGCGGCGCGCTGCATTCGCGCTGTCTCGAGCTCGACCAGGGCATCGACGACTTCACGCGTTACCTCGAGATCAAGCCCGACAGCCCCGCCGCGCTCGCGCAGCGCGGGCATGTTTGGCGCTACAAGGGGGACACGCAGAAGGCGCGCGCCGATTACGCGGCGGCATTGCGGCTGGACCCGCACGAGAAAGGGGCCTTGCGCGGCCGCGGGCTGCTGTATTTCGGAGATGCCCGCTATGAGGATGCGCAGCGCGATTTCGCCGAGTGGTTCCATCTCGACCAGGCTCCCTATGCCGCATTGTGGGTCTACCTCGCGCGCCTGCGAGGCGGGCAGGACGGGAGCCGGGAGCTCTTCGAGTACGAGCACCGGAAGGAGTCCGCGGAATGGGCGCACAAGCTTTTGCGCTACCAGCTCGGGCTGGTCGATGCGGAAGAGCTGCTCAGGACCGCCGCCACCCCTGCCGAGCAGCGGCAGGCCCAGGAATGCGAGGCGCGGTTCAACATCGCGGAGCGCCGGCTCGCCGCGGTGGACACGGCGGGCGCATTGCCGCTGCTGCGCCAGGCACGCGACGAATGCCCGCGACGCTTCGACGAATATTTCGCCGCCACGGCAGAGCTCGAGCGCCTGGCGACGACCGGCGGATCACGCTGACTCCTGACGAACACAAAGCAAGGGTAAACCTCATGGCTTCTCTCCAACGCATCCGTCCGTGCCTCTGGTTCGATGGCCAGGCCGAGGAGGCCGCGAACCATTACGTGGCCATCTTCCCCGGCTCGCGAATCGTGAAGGTGGCGCGCTTCGGCGAGGCGGGGAACGAGATCCACGGACGCCCGGCGGGCTCCGTGATGACCGTCGACTTCGAGCTCTCGGGCCAGCGCATGCTCGGGCTCAATGGCGGCCCGCTCTTCAAGTTCAGCGAGGCCGTCTCGTTGATGGTCTATTGCGCCGACCAGCAGGAGGTCGACTACTACTGGGAAAGGCTCACCGCGGGCGGTGACCCGGCCGCGCAGCAGTGCGGCTGGCTCAAGGATCGCTATGGCCTTTCGTGGCAGGTGGTGCCCGAGCCCATGCTGGAGCTGGTGAGCGATCCCGCGTCGGCGAAATCGCAGCGCGCCTTCGCGGCGATGCTGGAGATGAAGAAGCTGGACCTGCCTGCGCTGGAGAAGGCGTATTCAGGCCGCTGAGGCAGCCATCCGCGTGGCGGACGTGGGCGCGGCGCAGTGGGCCGCGAATCCGCACGTGGCCGCTTCGCGCGACGAATACACGGCGCTCGCGCGCGGTTTCTGCGCGCGGCACCTCAAGCTTCCGGTGACTGCGGACGGCCAGACGTGCCTCGCGCGGCATTGCCTGTATGCGAAGGGCAAGTACCGCGACATCGCCCTGCCGGCGCGGGCCGAAGGGCTCGCACGGATGCAACACGGCGTCGTGTTCATGGGGGCGGCGAGCCACTGGCATTTCCTCATCGACGGGCTGGGGCAGTTGCAGCCGCCCGCGATGGCCGCAGGTCGCGAAACGCTCTATCTCGATGCCGACATCTCCGCGGAGCAGGAACGCTTCACGCTCGCCTTCGCGCAGGCCGCGGGTTTCGCGCCGTTCAGGCGCGTCGAGCGCATGGCCGGCGAGTGCCTCGCCGTCGACGATTGCGCCTTCCCTTGCCGGCGCCGGATCACCGACGAGGTCGCCTGGCTGCGCACGGTGATGGGCGTGCGGCCCGGATCGGCTGCGGGGCGGCGCCTCTTCGTCCTGCGCAACCGCGCCTCGATCCGCCGCCTCCTGAACCAGGATGACGTGGCCGCGGTCCTCCAGGCGCGCCTCGGCTTCGAGGCCGTCGACCCATCCGCGCTCACGCTGGATGAGCAGGTGCAGTCCTTTCGCGGAGCGAGCGTGATCGTCGGGATTCACGGCGCCGGGCTCGCGAACGCCGTGTTCGCGGCGAGGCCGCGGCTGCTGGTGGAGCTGTGCCCCGCGCAACCGCCGCCCTTCTACCACTCGCTCGCCTTCGCGCTGG
>DATMJE010000139.1:0-2283 GCA_035553995.1 Usitatibacter sp.
TGAACAATTCCACGAAGCGCCAGGCGATGCGCGCGAGGAAGAGGAGCGACAGGGCGATGCCGAGGTGCGCATTCGGCGTGTAGAAAAGGCCCTCCGGCGTCGGCTCGAACCGTGTCATGCGCAGCCCGTAGGCGCCCAGCAGCACCCCACCTGCGACGCCGGCCACCAGGAATGCGAGGCCCGCGGGCCGCGGCAGCTGCGCCAGCGCGAGCAGCAGGACCACCAACGGAAAGACGCTGAGCGTGATCCAGGGACGCACTCGGGAAAGCCGCTGCCTCCCCACCATCCGGCGGATGCGCGAATAAAGGCGCCATGCGATGAGCGGGATCACCACGAGCATCGTGACGGTGGAAGGAGTGAATGCGGGCAGCGCCATCTATGCGACTTTCACGGCCACCAGTAATTGATCACGAAGGGCGCCGCCACCAGTACCACGCCGATGATCGCGGACCAGAGCACGCTATCGATGAAGTAGGGATACACGCAGAGCAGGACGCCGACCGTGAGCGGCACGAGCTTCGCCTGCTTCTTGCCGTACATGAAGTAGGCCATGCCGAAGACGCCCGCCAGCATGGCGACCAAAAGCGAGGCTGGGGAAGACATCGTTCGATTGTCGCTCTTCCGCGCCGTCAGTCCACTTTCGCACCGGTCACCTTGACCACCTCGGCCCATTTCACGACCTCGGCGCGAACGTAGTCGGCGAACTGCTGCGGCGATCCCCCGATCGGCTCGAACGTGAGGGCCTCGAGGCGCTCGCGCACGTCGGGCATTTTCAGCACCTCGTTGATGCCCGCATTGAGCTTCTGGACGATCGCGGGCGGCGTGCCCGCGGGGGCGAAGAATCCCACCCACGTGTACTCCTCGATCTCGGGATAGCCCAGCTCCGCGAAGGTCGGCACGTTGGGCAGCAGCGGATGGCGCTTGCCGCTGGAGATCGCGAGCGCGCGCAGCCGCCCCGACTGGATGAACGGGATCGGCGCGGTGACGGCGAGCGAGCCGATCGGCGGCTGCCCCGAAACCACGGCCGAGGCGGCCGGCCCCGCGCCCTTGAACGGAACGTGGGTGACATCGACCTTCGCGATCGCCCGGAAGAGATGCTCGCCCGTGAGGTGCGGCGTGGTCCCGATGCCCGGCGACGCATAGGCGAGCTTCTGCGTCTTCGCCATCTCCAGCAGCTCGGCGAGCGTCTTCGCCGGGAAATCGGCATTGACCACGAGCACGTTCGGTTGCGTGGCGGCCTGGACGATCGGCACGAAATCGTGCTCGGCGTCGTAGCCCGCATTCGGGGAGAGCGAGACGTTCACGGCGAAGGCGCTGGAATTGGCGAGCACCGTGTAGCCGTCGGGCGGCGCCTTGGCGACGAACTGCGTCGCGATATTGCCCGTGGCGCTCGGGCGGTTCTCGATCACCACGGGCTGGCCGATGAGGTCGCCGAGCTTGTTGCCGACCAGCCGCGCGACGACGTCGACCGGCCCACCCGGGGCGAACGCGACGATGATGTGCACGGGCTTCGCGGGATAAGCCTGCGCGAAGGCAGCGGGTGCCAGCGCCACGCACGCTGCGGCAAAGAGGCTTGCAAACCAGGGGGCCATGCTCGTCTCCTCAGCTTACGGCGGCGGGTGCGATCGCCTCGATATCCGTCACGACGTCGATCACCGCGGGCCGGTTGGCGGCGAGCGCGCGGGCGAGCGCGGGCGCGAAATCGGCGGCCTTTTCGACGCGCAGGCCCAGGGCGCCCATGTCCTCGGCAAGACGCGCGAAATTGGTCGCGCCGAAAGTCCAGAGCTCGCGCGCCTTCTCGGTCTGCTGCCCGCCGTAGGCACGATCGAAGCCGCGCTTCGACTGGTTGCCGCCGCCATTGTTGTTCACGACGGTCACCGCATTGATGCGCCAGCGCACGGCCGTCTCGACCTCGGCGATGTGATACCAGAAGCCCGCATCCCCGGTGAAGGTGACGACGGGGCGCTCGGGGCATGCGCACTTGGCGCCCAGGCCCGCCGGGAATGCCCATCCGAGATGACCCGCGCTGCGCATGTAAGCCTGCCCCGCGCGCCCGTCGAACATGCCGCCCATCCACATGCCCGCGTGCCCCGTGTCCACGACGACGATCGCATCATCCGGCGTGTGCCGCGAGAGCTCGGCGCAGATCCGCTCCGGCCGCATGGGCACGGCATCGGATTCGAGCATCTCGCGATACTTCGCGGCGTAGTCGTCGCAAATGCCGCGGACGGTCGCGAGCCATGGCTTGCGGCGCTGCGCCGTTCCGGCATCGGCCTCGGCCGC
>DATMJE010000140.1:0-4919 GCA_035553995.1 Usitatibacter sp.
AATTTAAGCGCTGAAACCCGGACGCACCCATTCCCGCGATTCTCTGGGCGGAACAAACGCTTTCCGCGGCCCTTGCAGGACGATGCAGCACGGCGCTTCGAGGAAAAAAAAGGGCCGGCTCGCGCCGGCCCCCTTCCCTGCCCTGGTCCCTATTTGAGCTTCAGCAGCTGCGCCTGGCTGGCGCCCGTCTTGTTGTCCTGCGTGACGACCATCACGCCCGCGGCCGGGGTGAGCGCGGATTCCGCCGCATTCACGGTGAGCGTCGTGCTGGCCGAGGCCCCCGGCGCCACGGTGAGGAAGGCACCGGTGCTCACGGCAGGCGTCCACGCGTTGAAGCTTCCACGCCCGGCGACGACATCGACGCCGCCGTTGAAGAGGTCGAAGCTGTTCACGTGGTAGGTCAGCCGGGGATTGTTGACCGACAGGCACGGCTCGTTCACGCGGCAGAGCTGCGTCGAGAGCACCGGCAGGAGCGATACCGAGCTGTCCGTGGGCGCCGTCGCGAAGAACTGCACCGAAGCGCCGGCCGAACGCGTGCTGAACACGAACGCCGCCGTGCGGCCGTTGAAGCTGCCGGTCTGGATGGCGCCCTGGTCGACCCCTACGACGATGTAATCGTCGATGCCGTCGCCGTCCACGTCCACGAGGATGTCGAACTCGTTCGTGGAAGCACTCGACCAGCGGTTCCACGTGTTCACCGCGAACACGATGAGCCGCCGCGTCGGCACCGCGGCGCTCGGGAACGCGAACGACTGCGTCCCCACCGCGCGCACGTCGTTGGTGACGTTCTGCCCGTCCTTCGGATGCACGCCGTTGTTGGTCTGCTGGCCCTCGAGCCCGAGGGCGTAGAAGTCCGCATTGCCGGCGATGACACCGAGCTTGTTGGTGACGGTGGCGACGGTCGTCGGGTTCGCGGCGCTCGACAGCTTCGTGAGCGTCGTGGACACGGCCGAGCTCGCGCGCGGCACCAGGTAGTACGGCACGCGCAGCGCGACCCCGTTGTTGTCCGTGGCCCCGACCGGCGTGAACTCGACCAGCCCCGCGACCTCGCGGAACGAAAGCCCGGCGCCGCTCGCGGTACCCGCGGTTGCCGCGGGCACGCTCAACGTGACGCCCACGACTGCGCTGCCGTGCGCCGGAACGGTGACGGTTGCGCTGTCGAGGGTGAGCGTGTGCGGCTGTCCCGCCGCGCGTGCCTGGGCGACGTTGAACGACGCCGCCGTATCGCCGCCATTGCGCAGCGCGATCGTGCGCGACACCTTGAAGTCGTTCGAGAGCTCCGAGTAGCCGAAGTTGAGCGACGCGGCGAACGGGTCGCCATTGGGTTTCGCCACCACCTGCGTCGCGGTCGAGCCGACGGGCTGCACGAGACCGGTCCCGCCGGTGCTGATGCGGTAGTTCGAAACGCCCGTGGGCGCTCCGGTGCCCACGATCGCCGCCTTGAGGTCCTCCACCTTCCATCCCGGGTGGGCCTGGACGGTGAGGGCTGCGACACCCGTCACGTGGGGCGCCGCCATCGAGGTGCCCGAGAGCACCGTGCCTGCGGTGCCGCCACCCACCAGCGTGGACAGGATGCTCACGCCCGGTGCGGTGATCTCCGGCTTGAGCGCGCTGTCGCCGTTGCGCGGCCCGCCCGAGCTGAACGTGGCGAACTGGCGGAAGGTCGGATTCGGCAACGGCGCGGCAGGCGCCACGGTGACGGGCTGCCCGGCGACCGCAGCCAGTCGCGCGCCGTCGTTCGCGGGCGCGCCGGCCACGCCGAGGAACGGAATCGTGACCGTGAAGAGCGAGCCGTCGTCCGGGTTGGAGGTGATCGGCCCCTCGAACGGCGGCAATCCCGGAGCGTTGTTCACCATGATGACCGCCGCGGCACCGGCCTGCTGCCCGAAGATGGCCTTGGCCACCCGCGCGCAGACGCCACGCTGCACGACCGCGATCGTGTTCGGCGGCAGCGGCCCGCCGAAGGCGGCCACGCTGCACCCCAGCACGTTCGCGCCCGTGAGCACCTTCACCGTGTAGGTGCTCGTGGCGGCAAGCCCGAAGTCGTTGGCGTTGATGGCATTGATCGTCCCGAGGGACGTCGCGATCGTCGCCGCGGGGAAGCTCGCCGTCGAATCGTTCGCCGCCACCGAGATGGCGCCGTCACCCGAGGCGGGAGAGCCCGTGATGTACTGGTTGGGGCCGTCGTTGCCCGCGGAAGCGACGACCACCACGCCTGCCTTGGCGGCGTTGGTCGAGGCCTCGGCGCTCGGATCGTCGCTCGCGCCGAGCGGCGAGCCGAGCGACATGTTGATCACGTCCATGTCGTTGTCCACCGCCCACTCGATGGCGTCGACCACGACATTCGTGGCACCCGTGCAGCCGAACACGCGCACGGCATAGAGATCCGCCTTCGGGGCGACACCGGGTCCCACCAGCCAGTCGCTGCTGGCGCCGATGGTGGCCGCGTCGTACGGCCCCGTGAACGTGGTGCCGTTCGCCTTGACCCCGGAACCCGCCGCCGTGCCGGCCACGTGCGAGCCGTGGCCGTTGCAGTCCAGGGGATTGGGATCCGGATGCGGGATGGGTTGGGTGGCCGCGTTGTAGCTGTCGCCGACGAGGTCGATGCCGCCTTTCACGCGCGGCGCGTTGGGACCGAACAGCGCCGGATCGGCGGGCAGCGCCTCGGCGGCATGCGCGGCGGTATACGCGGCGGGCGTGCCGGGTCCGCCGAAGTTGGCGTGCGTGTAATCGATGCCGGTGTCGATGATCGCGACCTTCACGCCCTCGCCCCGAAGCGCGAGGTTCTGCCACACCGTGGGCGCACCGATGAAGGGGATGCTGCGCACGTTGTTGGGCTCGAAATTCTGCAGCGGCTTCACCGCGAGCACGCCGGGCAACGCCGCGATCTGCGCCAGCTTGTCGCGGCCGACGACGACCTTGATGCCGTTGTAGGCGGACTGGAAAGTGCCGACCACCGTGCCGCCCATCGCCTCGATGGCCGCGCGAACGCCCTGCTGTTGCTGCTGCAGCTGCTGCTTCGCCGCCTGCTTCTCGGACGCGGTGAAGCGGCGGCCCGCGTTGCCCTGCTGCTCGGCAACGGAGGCACCCGTGAGCTTCACCATGACGGTCGTGGCGGCACCCGCGAGGCCCGGCGGCATGGCCGCGGGCGTGATGAGGCTGTCGCTGTCGGGAAAATCCTGCTGCGTGATGGCCGCGGCGAAAGCGCCGCCGGCCGCGAGCGCAATGCCGCCGAGGGCGAGCGCGATGACGCGGCGCACGGGTACGAATCGCATGTGAACCTCCAGGTCGGAACGCATGGAAATCCGGCCGCGCCTCGTGGGCGCGCCGGCACGTTGCAACTCCTGCGGAAGTGGCCTTTTAACGCGCCTTGTTGTGGGGGATCGGCGCTGGCGCGCAGTGTGCGCCAGCGGGGCTGCGGGTGCAATATGCTTGGCCGCAACAGCGAACCCGATGCGATCCTTCCTCCTGCTCTGGCTTTTCGGCCTCTGCCTGCGCATGACCGTGCTCGCGGTGCCGCCGGTCATCCCCATGATCCACGAGAGCCTCGCGCTCACGCAGGCGCAGGTGGGCGCGCTGGCGAGCCTGCCGGTGCTGCTGTTCTCGTTCGCCGCCGTGCCGGGCTCGATCCTCATCGCGCGCTTCGGCGCCTTCCGCGTGCTCGTCGGCGGCATCCTCCTCACCGGGCTCGGCTCCGCGCTGCGGGGCGCGGCGCCGGGCGCGCTGGCGCTCTTCGCCGCGACCTTCGCCATGGGCGTGGGCATCGCGATCATGCAGCCGTCGCTGCCGTCGGTCGTGCGCGAGTGGGTGCCGCGGCGAATCGCACTGGGCACCGCGGTCTATTCGAACGGGCTGCTGATGGGCGAAGCGCTCGCGGCCTCGCTCACGATCCCCGTGGTGCTGCCGGCGGTCGGGCAGGACTGGCGACTGGCTTTGGTCGCCTGGTCGCTGCCGGTGTTCGCGATCGCGATCGCGGGCGCCCTGCACCAGCGCGGCATGCCGCCGGAGCCGCGGCACGAGCACGCGCGCGTGTGGTGGCCGGACTGGAAGGCGCCCACCACATGGCGGCTCGGGCTCATCTCCGGCGGGTGCTCGAGCATCTACTTCACGACCAACGCCTTCCTGCCCGACTGGCTGCGCCACGTCGGCCGTGCCGACCTCCTCGGAGCCGCGCTATCCGCGAACAACTGGCTGCAGATCCCGGCCTCGCTGCTCATCCTCGCCTTCTCCGGCCGCGTCATGATGCGGCGCTGGCCATTCGTGGCGATGGGCACGCTCTTCACCGCCGCGGTCGTCGTGATGGTGCAATCGCGCGGAGCGGGGATCGTGCTCGGCTCGGGCGTGATCGGCTTCTGCAGCGCGTTCGTGCTCACGCTCACGCTGGCGCTGCCGCCGATGCTCGTGGCGCCACGGGACGTGCCGCGCGTCTCCGCCGCCATGTTCGCGATCGGCTACCTGTGTGCGATCGTCACTCCCGTCCTCGGCGGCTGGCTCTGGGACGCGACCGGCATCGCGTGGGCGGCCTTCGTGCCGGCGGGATTGTTCGGTCCGTTGATGGTGGTGATGGCCTGGGGGCTGAGATTGGAACGCCCGGGCTGACGGAAAATGACGAAAGGCGTTTCGACACAGATGAACACAGATGAACACGGATAAGGGCGATGCATTTTGTCGTGCCCGCGATTCATGGCCACGAAACATTCGATCAGGTTTTATCTGCGTTCATCTGTGTTCATCTGTGTTCAAACGCTTTTCGGCCGCATGACCCCCGTTACGCCAGAAGCAGCCGCAGGCCGCTCACGAGATACATCCCGCCCAGGCTCATCACGGTCCAGCGCGTCCACTGGCGGAAGGACTTGTCGGTCATCCTCTCCAGCACGCGCCGCGACAGCGACGTGCCGATGAAGGCGAGCACCACCATC
>DATMJE010000141.1:0-14570 GCA_035553995.1 Usitatibacter sp.
CATGACGAACGCCGCGTAGATGACGAGGCCCGCCACGACGCACACGATCGTGCCCATCGGGGTTCCCGGCGGGTAAACGGTGCCCGCGGCGCGGTCGCGTTTGCGCGCCGCGCTGAAGGCGACGATCGCCCAGGCGAGGAAACCGCCGAACAACAGCACGTCGGCGAGATTGCCGTTCGACAACAGGTGCGCCACGGCCCAGAGTTTCACGCTGAGGAGCTGCGGATGGTGCAGCCGGGCCTTGATGCCGTTGTGTGGAACATAAGCGGCCACGAAGAGCACGAACACCGGCAGCATGAAGAGCGCGGTGACGTGACGCATGAAGGCGGGCGGATCCCAGATGGGCACCTGCTGGCGTGCCTGGCCGTATCCCCACACGAGCAGCCCGAACCCCACCAGCGACACGACCGAATACAGGCCCTTCCAGGGCCGCTCCCCGATACGCGCGATGGTTGCGCTCCGCCAGCCTTCCGCGAAGACGCGCGTCGAATGCACGCCGAGAAAAAGCACCAAACCCACCACCAGGACAAGCATGATCCCTCCGCGAAAGGCCCCGCTGCGCGCATTGTCGCCGATCGGCAACGCGAAATGCGTCGTCCAGCGGTGACAAACCGGCGATATTTCGCGCGCGATGTGCCGAACGGCGAAGTTCGGTGGATCATGGCCCTGAGAACGTCGTCATCGCAAAAAGGAGGCCCCCCATGAATAGCGATCCCAACGTCCGAACCGTCATGCTCGTGACCGCCCTTGCCGCGGTCGCCGCCACCGCGTGGGCTACCAACGAGTCGCTTCCGCACACGACGTGGACCTACCAGTCCGACGCAATCGAAGAGACGGGCAACGCACCGCCCCAGGAGGAGCTCGTCGCGCCCGAAAGCGGGATGGTGAACCCGCGCGAAGCGACGAGCGCCAGCGACGCCGCGGACAGCACGGAGCCCGGCGGCGCCGATGCCATCCCCTCCAACGCACACATTCCCGCCGCGAGCGAGCCGCCCCCCGCGATCGATCCCAGGGTGGAAACGTCCACGCGCGCCATGATGGACGAAGGTGCGCCGCAGCCGCCCATCACGATCGAGGAGCGGCGTCTTACGCTGGACGAGCGCATCCAGGGCAATGTCATGGATGTCCTCCTTTCGCAGAACCTTTCCGGGAAGATCGGCGTCGAATCACAGGATGCCGTCGTGACGCTGACGGGCTATACGACGACTGTCGGCCAGGCACAACGCGCGGGGCGATATGCCGCGAGCGTCGAAGGCGTGAAGGCCGTGCAGAACCAGATCCGGCCGCGAGTTGGCGGCTCGGTGTAGTGGCAGTGGACCGCAAGACGTAGAAGTCGCAACACACGTAGTTGCAACACTGCAGCACAGGGCCCCTTCCCGGGGCCCTTCTCATGTGCGGCCGGGATCAATCGCGGCCCGGACCCTAAGCGCTCGCCGCAAAGCGCTTACTCCCACGCATTGTCTTTCTCGTGAACACAGGATCGGTCACTCGGCTCGTGACGAACGGGCGCTATTTAACATCCGATGTGCCATGCGATCGAATTCAGGTTCAGCATGTTGCTGTCCTGCATGTGCTCAAGGCGCGCGACACCAACAGGCACGGTCCGGTAGTAGAGATGCGCCGCATCTCCCTGGATCACACCGCCCCGTAACGGTAATAGCCGGCGCGGCGTCCCCCCTGTCAGATCGCTGTTCGTCGCGCACAACGACGGCGTGGCATCCTCCACTGGAGATCGCACATGCCAAGCACCAAATTCCGGACCCTTAGCCGTATCGCGCGCTCCGCCGCGGCGGCATTCCTCGCATCCCTCGCGTTTGCAGCCCCCGCGCAAACCGCACCCGCCGCCGTCGATGCGGCACGCCTCACCGCCGCCGACCGGGACCCCGGCAACTGGATGAGCTATGGCCGCACCTACGGCGAGCAGCGCTTCAGCCCGCTCACCGGCATCACCGCCGACAACGCATCCAAGGTCGGCCTCGCCTGGTTCGCGAACCTCGACACCGATCGCGGGCAGCAGGCCACACCGCTCGTCATCGACGGCGTCATGTATGTCTCGACCGCGTGGAGCAAGGTGAAGGCGTACAACGCCGCCACCGGCCAGCTCCTCTGGTCCTTCGATCCGCAAGTCCCCGGCGAGTACGCCGTGAAGGCCTGTTGCGACGTCGTCAATCGCGGCGTCGCGGCCTGGCAGGGCCGGATCTACGTCGGCACCCTCGACGCACGCCTCATCGCGCTCGATGCACGCAGCGGCAAGCCCGTGTGGAGCGTGGCCGTTGCCGACCGCAACCATGCGTTCACCATCACGCAGGCACCGCGCGTCGTGAAGGGCCGCGTCATCATCGGCGTGAGCGGCGGCGAATACGGCATCCGCGGCTACATCTCCGCGTTCGACGCGGGCACCGGCAAGCTCGCGTGGCGCTTCTTCACGGTCCCGGGCGATCCGTCGAAGCCGTTCGAGAACGACGCGATGGCCAGGGCCGCGGCGACGTGGAGCGGCGAGTGGTGGAAGCTGGGCGGAGGCGGCGCGGTCTGGGACGCCATCTCGTACGACCCTGACCTCAACCTCATCTACTTCGGCGTCGGCAACGGCCTCGAATGGGCGCGCGCCTTCCGCAGCGCGAACCGCGGAGACAACCTCTTCCTCTCCTCCATCGTGGCCCTGAACGCCGATACCGGCGAGTATGTGTGGCACTACCAGGCCACGCCCGGCGAGGAGTGGGACTTCGACGCCGTGCAGCAACTGGTCCTCGCCGACATCACGATCGCCGGCAATCCGCGCCAGGTGCTCATGCAGGCGAACAAGAACGGCTTCTTCTACATCCTCGACCGCAGGACCGGCCAGCTCATCTCGTCGCAGGCGTTCGTGCCGGTCAACTGGGCGAGCGGCATCGACCCGCAGACCGGCCGCCCGATCGAGAACGCCGGCATCCGCTACAGCGAGACCGGACAGCCGGTGCAGATGATGCCCGGCCCGCTCGGTGCGCATAGCTGGCAGCCGATGGCGTTCAACCCGGTGACCGGCCTGGTCTACATCCCCGCGCAGGAGATCGGGTGGGCATTCTCGCCGATCACGAGCTTCACGCCCTCGCCGCTGGGCTGGAACGTCGCCGTCAACAGTGGCCCGACGCAGGGCGTGAAGGGGCGGCTCATCGCCTGGAATCCCGCGCTGCAGAAGGAAGCGTGGCGCGTGGAATACCAGGGCCCGTGGAACGGCGGGGTGCTCACGACCGCGGGCAACATCGTCGCGCAAGGCGACGCGGCCGGGAATTTCAACCTGTATCGCGCCGACTCCGGAGCCAAGCTGTGGTCCTTGCCGGCGCAGAGCGCGATCATGGGAGGACCCATGACCTACGAGGTCAACGGCGAGCAGTACATCGCCGTGATGTCCGGCTGGGGCGGCGCCTTTTCGCTGATGGAGGGCAGGCAGGCGGCGCAGTCCGGCAACCTGCGCAACGTGAGCCGCGTGCTCGCGTTCAAGGTCGGCGGCACGGCCAGGCTGCCGACGCTCAGGCCGCAGCCCCCGCTCGTGCTGAATCCGCCGGCCGCGACCGCCAGCGCGGCCACCGTCGCCACGGGACGCGGGCTCTACAACCAGTTCTGCACGGTCTGCCACGGGGACAGCGCAGTGGCCGGCGGCGTGATACCGGACCTGCGCGCATCCGACTTACTGCGCGACGACCACTTCTTCGATGTCGTTCTTGACGGTGACCTGAAGGAGCAGGGCATGGTGGCGTTCGGCTCCGTGCTGCGCCGCTCGGACGCGGCTGCGATCCGGTCGTACCTGATCAAGCGCGCGAACGAGGACAAGTAGCGCGTTGTCGTGGAGGCCGCGATCGTCATCGCGGCCGCGGCCTCCGCAAGACATGGAAGCGGCATCGCACAGGGCCGCTTCCACTTCCGGCTGCACCGGCCCTGAGGCAGAATCGGCCTTCCCTCATCGCGTCGATCCCCGGAGGACCATGAAACCCACGCTCGCCGAGAAGCGCGCCGCTTTCCGCGCCCTGCATCGAACCGGTTGCTTCCTGATCCCGAATCCGTGGGACGTGGGCAGCGCGAGGATGCTCGCGCACGCCGGCTTCGCCGCGCTCGCTACCACCAGCTCCGGACATGCGTGGAGCATCGGCAAGCCGGACTACGGCGTGACGCTCGATGATGCGCTCGCGTATCTCAGGGAGGTGTCGGAAGCGGTCGACCTGCCGATCAACGCCGACTTCGAGGCCGGGTTCGCGAACGATGCCCAGGGCGTCGCGGCGAACGTGACGCGCGCCATCGCAACCGGCATCGCCGGCGTGTCGATCGAGGATCGCGATGTCGAGAATGGCGGCCGGCTCTACGACAAGGCCATGTCGCTCGAGCGGCTGAAGGCGGCACGTGAAGCCATCGATCGCTCGGGCGAAGACGTGATGCTCATCGCGCGAACCGAGGGACTGCTCGACGATCCCTCGCAAGTGTCGATCGCGACGGACAAGCTGGTGGCGTTCGCGGCCGCCGGCGCCGACTGCCTTTATGCGCCGGGCGTGTGGAAGACCGAAGACATCGCCGCGATGGTGCGCGCCGTCGCACCCAAGCCGGTCAATGTCCTGGTGATGAAGCCCGACCGCACGCTCGCGGAGCTGGCCGACCTGGGCGTGCGCCGGATCAGCATCGGCGGGGCGCTCGCCGCCGTGGGCTGGGCCGCCGTGGTGAAGGCTGCCGAGGAGATGAAGGCCGGATCGTTCACGGCGCTCGGGGGACGGCTGCCCGGCTCGCGCCTCAACGGGATCTTCGGCGGGTAGCCCCGTCAATGGCCGTTTCGCACACCTTCCGGGCGATCGCGTTCGTCGAGAACATCGCGCTGAAGGATGTGGCGCCCGCTTTCCCGGAAGCGCGTCGGACCGCGCACGAGCTCTGGTATTCGACGCCGGCGGGCGGAATGGTATTCGTCTATCCGTTCGGCGCGATGGCCTTGTACGACGTAGCGGACTCGGAACGCGAGGCGCACCTCGACCGGTTGAAGTCGGCGCGGCCGGGCTTGACCGACGCGCACGCCGAGGAGGATCTCGCCGTCGTCGAGCAGGCGGGCCCCCAGGCCGACATGCACGAAGGCGTGCTCGTGGTGGACCGGCTCGACTTCGAGCGCACCAGCGTCATCGCGCTCACCGTCGCGCAGAGTGCCGCCATGGACTATTACGAGCGCATCGTCGACGAGATGTTCGTGCGCACGGACCACCTCGTCGAACGCCTCGAGCGCGCCGGCCGCGCGCCTCTCATGACGCGGCCCCTTCACCGCTTCATCGGGGCGGCGATCGGCACGCGCAACGAGGTGCTCTCGGTGCTGCACCTGCTCGACAAGCCCGACGCCGTGTGGGAAGACGCGACCGCCGACCGCATCTACCAGGAGCTGCGCGCCGAATTCGACCTCGCCGACCGCTACCTCGCGCTGGAGCACAAGCTGCGAAGCGTGCAGGAAGCGCTCGAGCTGGTGCTCGACATGTCGCGCGACTACCGGCTCGTGCTCCTCGAGATCAGCATCGTGCTGCTCATCGTGGCCGAGATCGTGCTAAGCCTGCTTCGGCATCCCTGAGTCGACCGGCACCCGTGGGCCCTTACTCGTCGGTCCGCTCGACAGGCCTGTACGACCGATGGAAGACGCCGAGGGACTGCGCGTAGCCGTCGAGGCCGGGAAAGAGGCTCGTGCGCGTGATGTTCATGTAGTGCAGCGCCTCGACCGCTTCGCGGCGCAGGCTCGCCGGGACGACGATCTTCATCAGCTTCCTGCGGTTGCCGTGGCCGGGCATGCTGAGCAGGTTCTCCATGAAGCTCGTCGTGATGTCGCCGGGGACGAGGAACGTCGCCTTCTGGGTGCGCAGCCGCTCGTTCAACCGGAACGGGCTCAACACCAGGACGGACGGGACGGCCGGCGCCTCCAGCAGCAGCGATTCGCTCACGACCTCGTGCCGCTCCGAGGTTCGGTCGTCCCACGTCCGCGCCTGCTTCTTGCCCGCGCGCTCCATCGCCTGGACGCCCTCGCTCATGGTCCACGCCGCATTGAAGGCCCAGATCGCGGCGTCACGGCTGGCATTCTCGACCGCGAAATAAGCCGCCACGTAGATCGAATAGGTGAAGTCGAGGAGCCGCGTCGGCGCGCCGTGGTGCTGCATGAGCGACAGCCACTCCAGCAGCCGCTCGCGCGCCGGGATGTGGGGTGCGTAGTTGTGATAAGTGCGGCGGAACTCGCGCAGCAGCTCCTGCTCGAGCTCCGCGCGGGCGTGGCCCTCGATGCCTTCGCGGATGAAGCAGCGCTCGAGCGAGGTGCTCAGGTCCCACGACGCATCGACCTGCCCGCGATAGATCCAGTTGGGCCTCGCCAGCTCGTGCAGGTCCTTCCACGCCTTCAGCCGGAATTCGGCAACGTCCTTCATCGCTTCTCGTGACCGTTAGTAACGGATGACGACAAGACATTACCTGTTTTTGCACGAGCGCTGGCCCGCGAGCTTTCGCGTCGCCCCCCGACGACGCATCGCCCGTGTTTCTCGCTGTTCGATCAGGCAGCGTTCGCCGGCCTTAAATAACGTCACGGTTTCTTTCAGCGCGATCGCATCGCCGATCTTTCATGCTTGAATGGCTGCACCTGGAACGTCCCCCCCACCGTCCTCGCCAAGGAGATCCACGGATGAAGATCCAGCCGAACATTCGCAAGGCCCTGCTCGTCGCCGCGCTCGCCACCGTCACCGCAACCGCGTGGGCCACGAGCGACTCGTCGCCCGCTCCCGCCACGCATGTCGCGGTAACGACCACGCCGGAGCCCCAGATCAGGGTGGAAGAGCAGCGCCTTCCCGAGGACGTGCGCATCCAGGCCCAGGTGATGGAAGTCCTGGTGAACAACCCGCGGCTTGCAGGAAGGATCGCGGTCGAGTCGAAGGACGCGGTCGTGACGCTTTCGGGCTACACGATCACCGCGGGCCAGGCCCGGCACGCCGGCGACGACGCGGGAAGGGTGACGGGTGTGCGCTATGTGCGCAACGAGATCCATCCGATGCTGCGCGGCTCGATTTGATGCCGATATAAGGGCGAGGGGCCCCGGTGGGGCTCCTCGGCACGCGCATCACGAGGCTACTTGCCGGCGTTCCTCTCCAGCCAATCCACGTCGGCCATGTCCTGCGGCCGGCCCACGCTGCGCTTGTTCCTGATGAGTTGCGTCGCGGAAAGAACCGGAACGGGTACATCCGCGAATCGAGCCACGAGCCGCTCTGCCCAGGCTTCGTCGAAGCCGACACCGTCGATGCTGGTCATCACGTCGATGCGGATGGGAGCTACGCCGATCTGGAATATGGTTCCGGGCGTGACAAGGTCGTCGGCCGACAGATCTTTCAGCGGTGCGCCGAACGCGATCAACGCCGCCATTACGCGCGCGGCATTGGCGGGCTCGGCTCGCACCCAGACGCCGAGATCGCCGGTCGCCCTGACGTGACCGTGGGCAGCCAGGGCATGAGCCCCCACGACGAGGTAGTCAACGCCGTGCTCGTTGAATGCAGACAATAGATCTTTGAAGTCGGGGCTCAATCTCGCCTCGCCACGCCAGACACTGAAGGGTGAGCTCCCAGACCGCGCTCATGCGCTCTGCCGGGGTGGCGCTCTTCCAAGGGTCATCAGGGGTTTGATCACCGGGCCGGATGATCCGGCTCGCATTTCGTGGATCCATGAGCGGCATTATGGACATCCACGCACGCGCGCCGGAAATATTTTTTGCGCGCGTGTCGATTTCGCGCGCCGCCGTTCGTCCAGGTAGCATGGACCTCCCTCTCCTTCCCCCGATTTCATGCCTCGCGGACCCGCAGCGGCGCGCCATCTTCGAGTGCATCGCCCGGCAACCGGCGCACGCCGCGGAGCTCGCCGCCCAGCTCGACCTGCCCGCCGTTTGCGTCGCGCGGCACCTGCGAGCTCTCGAAGAAGCGCGGCTGGTTGCGCCCGGCGCGGCCAGGCCCGCCATCTATCGCGTCGACTGCGCGGGTTGGGCGACGCTGCGGCGGGAGATCGATGCCGCATGGGCGCGAAATACCGCGCGCCTGTGGCTCGCCGCGCCGGGATAAACCAGGGCGGGGACGGCGAAGCGCCGCGGTATTCGTTTTCTACCGGTCGGGTGCCAGGAAATTCTTCAGCGGCACGGCACCCATGAGCGCGGCGAACCACAGCCCGTAGCCCTCGCCGGAAGGATGCAGGCCATCGGCGCAGTAATACCGGTGCGGCTCCTTCACGAACGGGTCCTCGTCGGGATCGCGGAAGAGATCGACGAAAGTGACGCCCAGCTCGTCCGTCACGCGCTTCACCACCGCGTGGATGCGCACGGCGTGGCGGGTGATGATGTGCGAGAGGCCGCGCAGGAAGAACGGCGCCACGCTGAAATTCTGCCCGGGCATGATCACCACGTTGTCGCTCAGCTCGCGGGCGATCGCGATGGCCGCTCGGAGGTCCTCCTCCACGGCGCGCGGGGATCGGAACTCGAGCACGTCGTTGGCGCAGGCGTGGATGAGCACGAAGTCCACCTTGCGGCATCCGGCGCGGGCGAGCTGCTCCACCACCCGCGCGAGCTGGCCCACCACGTGCCCGATGCGCGCGCCCGAGCGCGCCACGTTGATCACCCGCGCGTGCGGAAATGCGGCCGCGAGCCGCCCTCCCGTGGATTCGTCCGGCAGCGCGCCGACACCGAACGCCGTGCTGTCACCGGCGACGACGATCGTGCGCAGGCACGCGCGCGGCGACGACTGGATCGGCACGGTGCGCGCGACGATCTGCCTCGAGAAGCGGATGCGCGACGCGTAAAGCGCGATCACTGCCGCGGCGGGCAGCAAGAGGAGCGTCAGGAATACGTAGAACATCCACATGTAGCCAAGATGCCCTGCGTGCAGCGCAGCAAGATATCGGCCACCTTGTTCTCGCCCTGTCCGCATAGGGCGAGAAGTGCGTCAGCGTTTTCCTGAATTGGTGTAGGCCGCCGCCTCGAACGCCCTCTTCCCGAATGCCTCCCACGCCTGCGGATTCACCAGCCGGCGCGGCCGCTCGCCGCGAACGAGCCGCACGATCTGGTCCGAGCCCAGGATGGCGATGTTGCGGCGCGCCTCGTGAGTCACGCCCGCGGTGTGATAAGTCGCGAACACATTCGGGAGCTGGAGCAGGGGATGGTCGAGCGGCGGCGGCTCCGGATCCCAGACGTCGAGCCCGGCCCCGGCCAGGTGGCCGGACGCAACGGCATCGGCAAGCGCCCTCTCGTCATGGATGCCGCCACGCGCGGTGGTGATGAAGTACGAGCCCTGCTTCATGCGCGCGAACTGCTGCGCGCCCATCATGCGCACGGTGGTGGCATCGCGCGGGCAATGCAGCGAGACGATGTCCGCGGTGCCGATGAGATCCTCGAAGCTCACCGGCCGCGCGCCGCGACGCTCGATCTCCGCGGGCTCGATGAAGGGATCCGTCGCGATCACGTCCATGCCGAAGGCCGCCGCCAGGCGCGCGACCGTGGTGCCGACGTGGCCGATGCCGACCAGGCCGAGCGTCATGCCCTTCACCTCGTGGCCCATCAGGTCCTCGCGCGTGAAGCCGCGACGCGTGCGCAGCGCCCGATCGCTTTCCACGAGGCGGTGCACCACGCCCAGGATCAGCGCGATGGTGTGCTCGGCGACCGAGTCGCGATTCGCGCCTGCCTGGTTCATGACGATGACACCCGCCTTCGTGCAGGCCTCGACATCGACCGAGTCGTAACCCGCGCCATAGGTCGAGACGGCGAGCAGATGGGGATTGCGCTCGAGCAGGCCCGCGGTCACGAACGAATACTTCGCCATCTCGTTGCGCGCGGAGGAGATGTGATAGATGTCGGCGCCCACGAGCGCCCGGGCGACATCGTCGTCCGAGCGCGGGATGGGAGAGACGGCGAGCTCGATGCCGGGCTCGCTGCGCAGGCGCTGGTCGAAGGCGGGATCGATGTGGATGTCGAAGCGCGCGACACGCCACTTGCGCTGCACGGTGGCGTTCATCAGTCCACCTTCGCGCCGGAGTCGCGCACCACGGTCGCCCACGTGGCGATCTCCGAGCGGATGAGTGCCGCGAACTGCTCGGGCGAGCCGCCCATGATCTCGCCGCCGTCCTGCTCGATCGTCTTGCGCACGTCCGGCGCGTGCAGGACCTTGTTGATCTCGGCGTTGAGCTTGGTCACGATGGGCGGCGGCGTGCCGGCCGGCGCGAGGATGCCGAACCACGTGACGGCTTCGAACCCCGGAAACGATTCCGCGACGGTAGGCACCTTGGGGAAGATCGGCGAACGTTTCGAACCCGTCGTCGCAAGAAGGCGCAGCTTTCCGGACGCCACATGCGCCTGCACGCTCGGCACCGAGGCCATGTAGAAATCCACGTTCCCTCCGAGGAGATCCGGCACCGCGCCCGATGCGCCCTTGTAGGGAATGTGCTCGAAGGCGGCGCCCGTGGCCTTCATGAGCCGCACGCCGGAAAGATGCGCGACCGTGCCGTTCCCGGGACTCGCCATGGTGATCGTTCCCGGCTTCGCCTTCCCGGCGTTCACGAGGTCCGCGAGCGTGCGATACGGAGAGTCGTTGCGCACGGCGATCGCGATGGGGCTCGAGCCCACGAGGACCACGGGCACGAGATCCTTCACCGGATCGTAGGGCAGGCTCTTGAAGAGCGCCGGGTTGATGGCGAGGTTGCTCGTCTGGCCCATGACCAGCGTGTAGCCATCGGGCGGCGACTTGGCCGCGGCGTCGACGCCGATGTTGCCGCCGGCGCCGGCGCGGTTATCCACGATGATCGTCCACTTGGTGTTGTCGCCGACCTTCTGCGCCACGACGCGCGACAGGATGTCCGTTCCACCCGCGGGCGGGAACGGCACGATGAGCTTGATCGGCTTCCTGGGGTAATCCTGGGCCGCCGCGGCGACGGCGATGACCGCGAGCGCTACGGCGGCGAGCATCCTGCGCAACATCGTCTTCTCCTCCATGTTCTCGTGGCATCCATTATCCGTGGCATGATCGATCGCGACTATTTGCTTTTTCCTTGGGATCGATCGACATGGCCGATGAATTGGACCTGCGGGACCTGCGCTATTTCGAGGCGATCGCGGACGCGGGGCACGTGGGACGTGCCGCCCGCGCGCAGCATCGCAGCCAGCCCACGCTCACGGGCGCCATCCGCCGGCTCGAGTCGAAGCTCGGCACGACACTCTTCGAGCGGGCCGGGCGCGGCATCCGGCTCACGGCCGCGGGCGAGGCGCTGCACGCGCGGGCGCGGGCGCTGCGCATCGCCGCGACCGAGGCGGTGCGCGAGGTGGCGGACATCGGCGGGGGACGCGCGGGCGTGGTTCGCATCGGCATGGTGCCGACCGCGGCGCGCTACCTCATGCCGCGGCTGTGCGCGCAGTTCCTGGCCGATTCGCCCGGCCTCGCGTTCAAGACCGTGATCGCCAACAACGATGTGCTGCACGGCTCGCTCAAGGCCGGCGATATCGATCTTGCCGTGAACATCGCCGCCGCGGTCGACGAGGAGATCGCCTCCCACGCGATCTTTCGCGACGAATGCGTGGTGGTCGCGCGCCGCACGCATCCGGTTTTCCGGACGAGCGCGGCGATGAAGGACCTCACCCGCTACGGCTGGCTGCTCGGCGGCCCCACCCTTGCCACGCGCGAATGGCTGGAGCAGGCGTTCCGCAAGCACCGGCTGCCGCCTCCAGTGGTCCGCATCGAGACCAACCAGGTGCTGCTGCTGCCCGCGCTCATCGAGGAGACGGGCCTGCTCTCGTTCATGTCACGGCGTCACTTGCGCGCGCGCGGGCCGCTGCGCGAAGTGGAGCTGCGGGAGACGACGATGCGCCGCGAGTTCGCGCTCGGGTACCGGAAGGGCAGCTATCTCTCGCCCGCAGCGATGCGCGTGATTGCGGAGCTGCGGTCCGGGGCGGGGCGGCTTTTCGCGGCGTGATCCTCGGGATTGATTACTTGCGTGCTGGCGCTTTGCGCACAGCCGCCTCCTGGCTGATTCCCTACTTTGAAGCCAGGTATTTTTCGCCGTCAAGCGATCAATCGTTTTTTAACGCGCGATGATCTGTCGATTTCCCGCCGCCCCGTTCGACTACGAGGCACGAACCACCCCACCAAGGAGATCACCATGCGATTCCTGTCGATGATTCGAATCAACGAGAGCAAGGGCCAGGTGCCGAGCGAGCGGCTCAAGCGCGAGATGGGCCAGCTCATGGAGGAGATGACCCGCACCGGCGAACTCGTCAGCACCGCAGGGCTCATGCCTACCTCCCAAGGCAAGCGCGTGCGCTTGCGCCACGGCGCCATTTCGGTGACGGATGGTCCGTTCACGGAGACCAAGGAAGTGATCGGCGGCTTCGCCCTGCTCGAGGCTGCGTCGATGGACGAGGCCGTGGCGCTCACCAAGCGCTTCCTCGAGGTCCACGGTGACGAGTGGGACCTCGAGTGCGAAGTGCGGGCAATCGGGTGCGCCGAACCCGCCCGCGTCGATCAGGCCAGGCAGAAATCGACAGCCACCGCTGAAAATTGATTTCCCCGCGGGCCGTCGATCCCAGCTTCACGCATTCGACTAACCGGCGAGAGGCCCGATTCCGGGCCTCACCCGTCGGGAGGCTTCGGTGGCACACGTGAAAGCGGCTTTGCGGAAATACGGCCCTTACCTGGTGATCGAGGCGTTCATGCCGGGCGGTACGCTGATCGCGCTGGCGCTGTATCTCTACCGCACGAAGCGCCCGGCTAATCGATGCGCACGTTCGCCTGCTTGATGATCGCGGCGTAGCGGGTCGTCTCCGACCTCATGAAATCCGCGAAGACCGCGGGCGCGCAAGGAATCGGCTCGAGGCCGCGCTCCGTGAGGCGCTTCAGAATCTCCGGGCTCTTCAGGGCGGCGCCGGTTTCCTCGCTCAGCCGGTTGACGACGGCGTCACTCACGCCGGCAGGCGCCAGCATCCCGAACCATGCGACGGTTTCGAAGCGATCGATGCCCTGCTCCGCGATCGTGGGAATCTCCGGCGCGAGCGGCGTACGGGCGAGCGTGCTGACGCCATAGGCGCGAAGCTTTCCCGACTGCACCAGCGGCAAGAGCTCGGGCAGGTTGCCGAACATGAGGTCGACCTGGCCGCCCAGGAGGTCGGTCAGCGCGGGCGCCTGGCCCTTGTACGGAACGTGCGTGAGGTCGATGCCGGCGGAGGACTTGAGCATCTCGCCCGCGAGGTGCTGGATCGAGCCATTGCCCACGGAGGCGTAGGTGAAGGGCGCCGGTGCCTTCTTCGCCGCGGCGATGAGCTCCGGCAGCGTCCGTGCCGCCAACGAAGGGCGCCCCACCAGCACGTTGGGCGTGCGCGTGAGCAGCGTCACCGGCCGCAGGTCCTCGAACGAGCGATAGGGCAAATTCGCGACCAGCGTGTGATTCACGGTGAAGCTGTTGCCGATGGCGACCAGCGAATGGCCGTCGGGCGGCGACTTGGCCACGTAGTCCACCCCGATGACGGTGCCCGCGCCGGGCTTGTTTTCGACGACCACGACCTGCGAGAGCCGCTTCGAAAGGCCGTCCGCCAGGAGGCGAACCACGAAATCCATCGTGCCGCCCGCGGGGAACGGCACCACGATGCGAGTAGGTTTCTGCGAGGGCTGCTGGGCCCTAAGTATCGGGGAACCCGCCGCCAGGGCCACGCTTAGCGCGCGCAGGATGTCTCTTCGCTGCATGTTCTTTCCCCTTGTGCGATGCTGGGCCGGCGCCTCCCAGCGCACCTTGCCAGAGCGACTTATGTTTGTAAACCACGCGCGCGGCCGGCGCATCGCCGTCGGCGGCTTCATGCACGAGACCAACACGTTCCAGTCGCGGCGAACCGCGCTCGCCGATTTCGTGTCCCCCGCGGACCGCATGCCGCTCACGCGCGGCCAGCCCCTCCTCACGCGCTTTCGGGAAACGAACACGTCGATCGCCGGCGCCATCGACATGCTCACCCAGGCCGAAGCGACGCTCCTGCCGTTGTCGTGGTGTGCCGCCACGCCTTCCGGCCCCGTGACGCAGGACGCGTACGAAACCATCTCGCGCATGCTCCTCGAGGACATCGAACGCGCATTGCCGCTGGATGGGCTTTGCCTCAGCCTTCACGGCGCGATGGTGGCCGAGCATGTGGACGATGGAGATGGCGAGCTGCTTCGGCGCATCCGTGCAGCGGCCGGGCCGCACGCGCTCATCGTGGCGAGCCTCGACATGCATGCCAACGTGTCGCGCGCCGCATTCGAAAACGCGGACGGCCTTGTCGCCTACCAGACATATCCGCACGTCGACATGGGCGAGACCGGCGCCAGGGAAGCGGCGCTGCTGACGCGCATGCTTGCCGCCGGGCGGCCATTTGCGAAGGCATACCGCCAACTGCCGTTCCTGATTCCGTTGCCGTGGCAGTGCACGACGATCGAGCCTGCGCGCTCGATCTGTGCGGAGGCGAACGCGTTGGGCGAGGCTCACGACGCGGAGCTGTCGTTCATCTCCGGCTTTCCGGCTGCCGACGTCTTCCACTGCGGACCGGCAATCGTGGGATACGGCCCGGA
>DATMJE010000142.1:0-4206 GCA_035553995.1 Usitatibacter sp.
CGGCGGTTTCGGCGGCTCTGGGGGCCGCCACGACGACCGTAGCGGGCTTTGGCGTAGAAGGGGCGGCCGAGGTGCCTCCCGGCGATGCGGCGGCCGTAGTGGGCTCCTGCGCGGCCTGTGCGCCCTTGGTAGAAGGGGCTGCGGTCGAAGTGGACGGGGCCGCGGGCGGGGTGGACGGCTTCTGCGCGCTCGCACCGGATGGCGCGGGCGTCGCGGCCTTCGTACTTGCGGCACTGCCCGCCGCGGGCGCGGGTGGCGGCAGCGGCTTCGCGAGCTCGCGATTCGGGATGGCGAGCGAGGGCTCGTTGGCGTGGGGACGCGGCTCGTTGTCGAGGATCATCGGGACGAAGACCACCGCCAGCAGCACCAGCGTGATCGCGCCGAGGAGGCGCCGTCGACCACGCCGCCGGATCTCGCTCGCTTCAGGGGAAGTGGAGGACGCCATGGCGCAGTCAGCTTGTTGCGGACCGCAGCGCCTCGGCCACGGTGTAGAACGATCCGAAGACGAGAATTCTATCATCCGGACCCGCGTCGCGACGCGCGGCCTCGAGCGCGGAAGGCACGGTCGCGAAGCTTCGGGTGACGCTGGCAAGCCCGCGTTCGGCGAGAAGTGCCGCGACTTCGGCCGCGGGCGCGGCACGCTCGGCATCGGCGGCCGCGACGTACCACGCGTCGATGCGATGGTGGAGCGCGTCGATCACGCCGCCGATGTCCTTGTCGGCGAGCATCGCGAAGACCGCGCGCGTGTCCTTGAAGAAGCCCATCTCGCCCAGCGCGCTGGCGAGTGCCCGTGCCGCGTGCGGGTTGTGCGCGACATCGAGCACGATGCTCGGACGCTCCGGCAGCACCTGCAGGCGGCCCGCCAGGCGCACCAGCGTGAGCCCGCGCTTCACCTCGCCCAGCGAGATCGGCAGCTGCTCCTGCAGCTCGTCGAGAGCCGCCAGCACCGAGGACGCGTTCTTGAGCTGCCAGCGCCCGCGCAGCGCCGGCATGGGCAGCGCGCGCTTCGCGCCACGGCTGCCGATGAAGTCCCACTGCCGCTCGCCGGCCTCGAAGCGGAAGTCGCGGCCGAAGAGCTGGAGATTCGCACCGATGGCTTCGGCATGTTCGACCAGGCGTGCAGGCGGGTTCGCGTCGCCGAAGATCGCCGGCCGGCCCGCACGGAAGATGCCCGCCTTCTCGAAGCCGATCGATTCGCGGTCGCTGCCGAGGAACGCCTGGTGGTCGAGGTCGACGCTCGCCACGATGGCGCAGTCCGCATCGACGATGTTCACCGCGTCGAGGCGGCCGCCGAGGCCCACCTCGAGGACGATCGCATCGAGCTTCGCCTGCGCGAAAGCCGCGAGCGCGCCCAGCGTGCCGAACTCGAAATACGTGAGCTGGGTGTCGCCGCGCGCGCGCTCGACCTGCTCGAAGGACGCGGCGAGGATCTCATCGGAGGCCTCCTCGCCATTGATGCGCACGCGCTCGTTGTAGCGCAGCAGGTGGGGCGACGTGTAGAGGCCGACCCTGTAGCCCGCCTCGAGGAGGATGCGCTCCAGCATCGCGCACGTGGAGCCCTTGCCGTTGGTGCCGCCGACGGTGATGACGGGCGGGAATTGGGCCCCGGCCTTCGCCGGGGTGACGGCGTCAAATTCGGCCCCGGCCTGCGCCGGGGCGACCGTCGTGACGGGCAGGCCCATCCGCTGTGCCACTTCGCGCACGCGCTCGAGGCCGAGGGCGATCGTCGATGGATGCTGCGCGGAGACGTACTCGAGCCAGGAATCGAGGCTGCGCGTCATGCCCGAAGACCGCCCCGGACCGCCATCAAGCCTCGGGAACGGGCTCGCGCCGCAGCAGCGTGATGAGCCGCGAGACCTTCTGCCGCAGCTGGCGGCGGTCGACGATCATGTCGATGGCGCCCTTCTCGAGGAGGAACTCGGCGCGCTGGAAGCCTTCGGGCAGCGTCTCGCGCACCGTCTGCTCGATGACGCGCGGGCCGGCGAAGCCGATGAGCGCACCGGGCTCCGCGATCACGAGGTCGCCGATGAAGGCGAAGCTCGCCGAGACGCCACCCATGGTGGGATCGGTGAGGATCGAGATGAACGGCTGCCGGGCCGCCGCCAACTGGTGCAACGCGGCGGTCGTCTTCGCCATCTGCATGAGCGAGAGCAGCCCCTCCTGCATGCGCGCGCCGCCCGTCGCCGTGAAGCAGATGAACGGAAGCTCGTCGTCGCACGAGGCCTGGACCGCGCGCACGAAGCGCTCCCCCACGACCGACCCCATGGAGCCGCCGAGGAACGAGAACTCGAACGCGGCGGCCACGAGCGGCACGTTGTGCACCGCGCCCTGCATCACCACCAGCGCATCGGTCTCGCCGGTGTCGCGCTCGGCGTCGGCGAGGCGGTCGCTGTACTTCTTGCTGTCCTTGAACTTGAGCGGATCCATCGGCACGACTTCCGATGCGAGCTCCGCCCTCCCCTCGGGATCGAGGAAGAGGTCGAGGCGCTGGCGCGCCGAGAGCCGGTTGTGGAAGCCGCACTTGGGACAGACGTGCAGGTTGTTCTCGAGGTCGGTGAAATACAGCACCGCCTCGCACGACGGGCACTTGCTCCAGAGCCCCTCGGGAACGGCCTTCTTCTGCTGCGAGACGTCGCGCTTGATCTTCGGGGGCAGGAGCTTGCGGAACCAGCTCATGCCACCGCCTTTGCATCCTCGAGGGCCTCGCGGAATTCCGCGAGGAGCTTGCGCGCGCGCTCCGGCGCCGCCTCGGGCGCGTTGTCGGAGAGGTCCTGCACGATGCGGCTGCCGATGACGACCGCGTCGGCGACCGAGCCCACGCGCTTGGCGGTCGCGCCATCGCGGATGCCGAAGCCCACGCCGACCGGCACTTGCGTATGCGCACGGATGCGCCGGATCATCGCCTCGACATCGGAGGTATCGATGTTCGCCGCGCCGGTGACACCCTTGAGCGAGACGTAATAGATATAGCCGCGCGCGACCTGCGCCACGAGCTTGATGCGCGCCTCGCTCGACGTGGGCGAAAGCAGGAAGATCGGCGCGATGCCCGAGCCTTCGAGCGCCTGCAGCCACGGGCCGCTTTCCTCGGGCGGGTAGTCGACGATGAGCACGCCGTCGACACCGCTCGCCTTCGCCGCCTTCACGAAGGCCGCGAGACCCATGCGCTCGATGGGATTCGCATAGCCCATGAGCACCACCGGTGTCGCGCTGTCGGTGCGGCGGAATTCGGCCACGTAGGCCAGCACGTCCTTCAACGACACGCCATGCTTGAGCGCCCGCTCCGAGGAGCGCTGGATCACCGGGCCGTCGGCCATCGGATCCGAGAACGGCACGCCCAGCTCGATCACGTCCGCGCCGCCCGCGACCAGCCCATGCATCACGGCCACGGTTTGCGCCGGCGCGGGATCGCCGGCGGTGACGAACGGAATGAGCGCCGCGCGTTTCTTCGCGCGGGCCTTTTCGAATGCGGCGTCGATGCGGCTCATGGGGCTCAGAAAGTGATGCCCGAGGCCTTGGCGACCGTGTGCATGTCCTTGTCGCCGCGCCCGGAGAGGTTGACCAGCAGGATGCGGTCGCGCGCCATCGTGGGGGCGATCTTCATCGCGTACGCCACGGCATGGCTCGACTCGAGCGCCGGAATGATGCCCTCGGTGCGGCAGAGCGTGTGGAACGCGGCGAGCGCCTCGTCGTCGGTCACGTTCACGTACTCGGCGCGCTTGGCATCCTTGAGCCACGAATGCTCGGGACCCACGCCCGGATAGTCGAGGCCCGCCGAGATCGAGTGCGTTTCCTGGATCTGCCCGTTCGCATCCTGCATGAGGTAGGTGCGGTTGCCGTGCAGCACGCCGGGGGTGCCCGCGGAGAGCGTCGCCGCGTGCTTGCCGGTGGCGATGCCGAGGCCGCCTGCCTCCACGCCGATCAGGCGCACGCGCTCGTCCGGGATGTAGGCGTGGAAGATCCCCATCGCATTGGAGCCGCCGCCCACGCAGGCGAGCACCGCATCCGGCTGGCGGCCCGTCATCGCCGGCATCTGCGTCACGCACTCGCGGCCGACGATCGAGTTGAAGTCGCGCACCATCATCGGGTACGGGTGCGGGCCCGCGACGGTGCCGATGATGTAGAACGTATCCTCGACATTCGTCACCCAGTCGCGCATCGCTTCGTTGAGCGCGTCCTTGAGCGTCTTCGAGCCGCTGGAAACGGGGA
>DATMJE010000143.1:0-9933 GCA_035553995.1 Usitatibacter sp.
GCATACGAGACGGCGAGGGCCGCGGTCCAAGCGAACGTGGCCCAGGGTGCATTGGCCGCGATGACGGAGACGAAGTACGCGTTGAACACCGCGGTGAGAACGACCGTGGTGTAGCCCGAGTTGGCGAAGTCGTACATCGCCCACGCCGCGACTTCGCGCTTCGCGACGCCGGGATTCAGGGCGGGTGCCGCCACGCGGCGCGCCTGCCTGCCGGGCGCGCTCATCGCGCGCGCGGCGCCGCCGTGCGCACCAGCTCCTGCGCACGCTCGAGCGTGCGGTCGCGCCCCACGCGCAGGTCCGCGAGCGTGAGCGGCACGGCCTCGTCGGGGATGACGCCCTCGCCCTCGATGTGCTTGCCGTTCGACATGATGAATCCCACCTCGCTGTACGCGAGCTCCGCGCCGCCGGGAACGTACGCATAGCCGAGGAAGCCCAGCAGGCATCCGCAGCTCGGCTGGCCCACCACGAGCGCGCGGCCCGCCGCCTGCATGGTGCCGGCGAAGAGCTCGCTGCCGCTGGCGCTCAGCGCGTCCACCAGCACCACGACCGGCCCGCGGTACGCGTTGGGATCCCCGGGCACGCGCCGATGCAGCCGGATGATCTCCACGGCGCCGAAGAAGAGCGACACCGGCTCGCCGCTGCGCGTCGTGGCGCGTCCGAGCTCGGTGGGGCGGGTAAAGAAGCGCTCGAGCATCTGGTTCACGGTGTAGACCGAGCCGCCGGGATTGCCGCGCAGGTCGATGATGAGCCCGGGCGCGCCCTGCATGCCTTCCAGCGCCGTGAGCGCTCGCCCCACCACGGTGAAGGTCCATTGCGAGATGCGCAGGTACGCCACGCCCGACGGCAGGATGCGCTGCACGATGCCCGGATGCGACGTGACCTTGCGGCGCTTGAGCACGGTGTCGAAGCGGCTGCCATCGCTCCTCTCGAAGGTGAAGGCGACGCTCGTGTCCGGCTCGCCGGTGATCAGCCGGCGCACCACGCGCAGGTTGCGCGAGCGGTCGGTGGAATCGAAGCGCGTGTCCGCCATGAGCCTCTGGTAGGCCGCTTCGGCGGCCTCGCCATCGATCGACACGAGCGTCATGCCGGGCCTGAGTCCCGCCCACCACGCGTCGGATTCCGGGTTCACGGAAACGACCGCGAGCCGGCCCTCGATCGGCATGAAGGTGAAGCCGAGCGAGATCAGCTCGTCGCGCTTGCGCAACGCCACGCGCCTGGGCGATTCCACGCGCGTGTGGGAATCGTGCAGCTCGCCCGTCATGCGATCGAGCACGTCCCAGAACGCATCGTCGCCGGGCGCCGCCATGGCGAGCGGGTGATAGCGTTCGCGCACCGCGCGCCAGTCGACACCGTTCAGGTTGGCATCGTGGTAATGCTCGTTGATGGTGTTCCAGACGAACTCGAAGGCGCGCTCGCGGGCCTCGGGCGAAAGCGGGCGATTGCCGGCGGGAACCACATCCGGCGTCTGCGGCGACTGCTCCTCCCACTGGCGCCCGATCATGTTGTACGGGTCGAGGATCGAGCAGCCGGCCGCGAGCAGCAGTGCCGCGACGGGTACCACGGGCCGGAGGAAGCGGATCATGGTCACGCGGCGGTGTCGATCTCGGTGCGCTTGAGGAGATAGTCGAGTCCCCCGACGCGGTACCAGCGATAGCCGAAGGGCTCGAGGAGCACGCAGTGCCGCCCGCGCTTGTCCGCGCGGCTGTGCTGGTCGGTGAGGAGGTTCACGAGCAGGTCGCCGCGGCTCGCGCCCAGTCGCGGATGGAACGAGATCTCGCGCGGCTTGGGGTCGAGGTTGTGCAGGAACAGCACCGAGTTGTTGCGCCAGTCGTAGCGCAGCGCGAGGACCGCGGGCGTGCCGGTGTCCAGCACCTCGAAATCCCCCCAGCCGATCTCCGGCACCTCCTTGCGCATGCGGATGATGCGCTCGGTCCAGTTGAGCATCGAGTTCGCCTCGCGCCGCTGTTGCGCGGCGTTCACGTGCTCGAAGCCGTACGGTCCCTTGTCGATCACCGGCAGGAGCGGCTTGTCGCTCTTGGTGAAGCCCGCGTGGGGCTCGGTGGACCACTGCATCGGCGTGCGCGCGCAGTTGCGCTCCGGGAGGTCCAGGTCGTCGCCCATGCCGAGCTCGTCGCCGTAGCGCAGCACCGGCGTGCCGGGGAGCGTGAACATCAGGCTGTAGGCGAGCTCGAGGTGGCGCCGGTCGCCCTTCAGCATCGGCGCCAGCCGCCGGCGGATGCCGCGGTCGTAGAGCTGCATCGACTTGTCCGGCCCGAACGCGTCGAACACCTTCTGGCGCTGCGCCTCGGTGAGCCGTCCCAGGTCCAGCTCGTCGTGGTTGCGGAGGAAGAGCCCCCATTGCGCGGTCTGGGGGCGCGTCCGGGTCTTCTCCAGCGCGCGCACGAGCGGGCGGCTGTCGGCCGAGGCGAGCGCGTAGAAGAGATTCTGGTTCACCTGGAAATTGAACATCATCTGCATGCGCTCGCCCGCATCGCCGAAGTAGGACATGTCCGTGCGCGGCAGCACGTTCGCCTCCGCGAGGATCATCGAGTCGCCCTGGCGCCACTGCAGGAACTCGCGCAGCTGCCGCAGCATGTCGAACTGCTCGACGGGCTTCGCCACGTCCGCGCCCTTGGTGCTGATCACGAACGGCACCGCGTCCATGCGGAAGCCGGAGACGCCGAGCTGGATCCAGAAGCCCATGATCTTGAGGATCTCGGCCTGGACGTGCGGGTTCGAGGTGTTGAGGTCGGGCTGGAAATCGTAGAAGCGGTGGAAGTAGTACATCCGCGCTTCCTTGTCGTAGCTCCACGTGGTCTTCTGCACGCCCGGGAAGACCATGCCCTGGTCGGCGTGCGGCGGCTTCTTCTTCGACCAGACGTACCAGTCGCGATATTTCGATTCCGGATCGCGCCGCGCCTCCTGGAACCACGGATGCTCGTTCGAGGTGTGGTTCACCACGAGGTCGATCAGCACGCGCATGCCGCGTTGCCGGGCGCCATGGGTGAACTCGACGAAATCGCCGAGCGTGCCGTAACGCGGGTCGACCGTGTAGTAGTCGGAGACGTCGTAGCCGTCGTCCTTGCACGGCGACTTCTGGAACGGCATCAGCCAGATGGCGGTCACGCCGAGCCCGTGCAGGTAGTCGAGCCGCCGCATCAGGCCCTGGAAGTCGCCCACGCCGTCCGCGTTGGAATCCATGTAGGTGCCCACGCTCAGGCAATAGATGACGGCGTTCTTGTACCAGAGGTCGTTGATCATCGGGGCCTCGCGGGTTGGCGTCCGGCTACGGTGTGGGGCAGGGCACGGCGCGCAACTGTGCGCCGGTGAATTCGCGTTGCAGGGCGGCAAGCCGTGCGACGAGCTCCGTGTCCGGCTCGCGCACCAGCATCACCAGCTCGCGCAGGTCGCGCGCGAAGGGGGCGTATTCCGCGTCGGCGACACCCTTCGCCTGCACCGAGGCGAGGAAGCGGCGCGCCGCGTCCTCGCTGGAGAAGATGCCCAGCGAGATGGAATTGTCCGGGCGCACGGCGAGGTCGGCCACGCCACGGGTGCGAAGCTGCGCCACGTAGGCTTCCGCGCCGCGGCGATCGCGCGTCGCCGGGACGAACACCCAGTAGCGCGAGACCTCCTCGACACGCCTTTCGGTGAGCCGGTCGCCGAGCTTGAACGCGGCGAAGGCGTCGTGCGCTCGCGTGGCATCCGCAGCGGCGATGCCGGAGAACTCCACGCACGCGGCCCCGGAGAGCGATTGCACGGTGCGGCGCGCCTGCTCCGCTCGCTTCGCCGCTTCCTCGGGAGGCGTGACGCCCACGATGCGCATCTCGTCGCGGTTGCGCTCGCGCAGCGAGAAATCGGGCCGCTCGGCCTGCGCCGAGAGCCACAGGTGCACGCCGAGAGCGACGACCGCGAGCAACAGCAGGAAGAACAGGAAGCGCGACACGTCAGGCGTCCCGTGCGATGCGCACGAGGCCCTCGAGCACGAGATTCTCGTGGACGGCCGCCGGCATGTGCAGATGGGGCTCGAGCTCCGCGGCGGCACCCCCCGAGAGCAGCAGCCGCGCCGGCTCCACGCCCGATTGGCGCATCGCGGCAGCCATCCGTTCGACGGCACCCGCGGCGGCCTGGATCGCCCCGCTCGTGATCGCATCGGGCGTGCTGCGCGGCAGCGGCGCGAAGCGCCCCTCGGTGAGCCGCAGCCCGGCGGTGCCGCGATCGAGCGAGCGGCGCATCATCGCGGGCCCCGGCACGATCACGCCGCCCATGAAGCGGCCACCGGAAGCGAGCGCATCGATCGTGAGCGCCGTGCCCGCCATGACGACGAGCACGGCATCGGCGGCGATGTCGCGCGCGGCCACCAGGGCCGCCCAGCGGTCCGTGCCGAGTTGCGCCGGATCGGCATACGCGTTGGTGACGCCGCATTGCGCGGCGACGGAGCGGATGACCTCGAACGCGATGCCGCGATCGGCGCACGCACGGGCGAGATGCGCGGCCACTTCGGGCCCGGCCACGTTGGAGGCGATGGCACGCCGCGCGAGACCCGCACCGTGCCATCCGGCGGCGAGGCTCGCGGAATCGGCGGTGGCCACGGCGCCGGTCATCGCCCAGCCGCGGCCGTCGTGCACGCCCCATTTGATGCGCGTATTGCCGGCATCGATCGCCAGCACGGGCTCGCCGCGTGTGCCCACTCAGGCAGGCCGCAGCGAGATTTCCGCCGAGGCGAGGCTTGCCAGCCCGCCATCGGCGGTGCGCACGACGAGGACGCCATCGGCGCCCACGTCCACGACCTCGGCGTCGAAAGGCGCATCGCGCGGCGGCACCACACGCACGCGCCTGCCCTGGTACGCGTGGAGTGCGCGCCATTGCTCGCGCAACGCCGGGAAGCCTGCGCGCTCGAAGGTCTCCAGCACGCGCACCAGCTCCACCAGCAGCGCCGCGAGGAGGTCGCTGCGCGACGGCATGGCTTCGCACGTGCGTGCCACGTCGGTGACCGGCTGGTCGATGCGGTCGACCACGCGATCGCACAGGCGATAGTTCACGCCCACGCCGATCACCGCGACACTCGGTCCCTGCATCTCGCCGCTCGTCTCCACGAGGATGCCTGCCAGCTTGCGGAAATCGCTCACCACGTCGTTGGGCCACTTCACCTGCGCCCGCTCGACGCCGCACGAAGCCAGGGCACGCGCAACCGCGACACCGGCCGCGAGCGAAAGACCGCCAAGGTGCCCGGCGCCCCGCTCGAAGCGCCACAGCAGCGAGAAGGTGAGGCTGCCGCCGAGCGAGGCCACCCACGAGCGCCCGCGCCGCCCGCGGCCGGCGCTTTGCCACTCCGCGACGAGGCAGGTCCCCGAGGGTGCACCCTCGGCCGCGCGCTGCATGAGATGCGTGCTGGTGGAATCGACTTCGTCGACCACCTCGAGCGCCACGCGGGCGCCCGCCGGATCCAGGCCACGGCGCACGCGCTGCACGTCGATGAACTCGATCGGGAGTGCCAGCCGATAGCCCTTGCCGCGCACGCTGAAGAGATCGACGCCCAGGCCGGATGCCTGCTTGAGCGCTTCCGACAAGGTGGCCCGCGAACGGCCGAGCTCGCGCGCCACGTCCTCGCCGGAATGGAAGCGGCCATCGGCCAGACAGCGCAGCGCCTGGAAGGTGAGGGCGCTCATCGGCGCGCGCTGTTCTCCTGCAGGCATTCGAACGCCTCGCGGCTGTACGCGATGTTGGCGATGATCGCGTCGAGCAGCAGCTCCACGCGGCGCGAAAGGCGGCTGCCCTTGCGATAGTCGGCCTCCGCGATGAAGTCCACGCGCCCCGCGCGCAGCAGCTCCGCGCACGACGCCTGCCCTCCGGCCTTCTTGCGGTCGTACACCGCCACGGCGTGGCCGCCGCTCTTCTTGGTGAGCGCCATCGACGGCACGTCGGACATGCCGTCGCCCACGTAGATCATGTTGGGAAACGGGATCGGGCGTTGCGCCTCCGGCATGTGCTCGTTGATCGATTCCGTGATCGCCTCGCGTCCCTTGTTGATGCGGAAGAGGAACTGCGTCTTCAGCGTGTCCGTGATGAGGAACTTGGGAAACGTGGCGACCCCGTGGTGGTTGAAGTAATACTCCGACGCGTAGATGCGCCTGAAGTGCCTGCGGATGGAGATGCCCTCGAGGATTTCCTTCTGCCCGGCGGAGATGAGGTAGTGCTGGATCTTCGCCTGGCCGCGGCTGCGGCGTTTCACGTACGCGTTCACGCGCGCGAACCACGTGGGCACGCCGGGGAAGTACTCGATCGAGCTCGCCATGGCCGCGAAATCCTCGCGCTTCACGTCCACGCGCACGCGCTCGAGTGCCTCGATGATGTGGCGCATGTAGACGAGCATCATGTCCGATTCGGTCTCGCGCGCCTCGCGGTTCACTGCCGCCCAGAATTCCTTAGGCTCGACGCCGATCTTCGGCAGCACGGTGTACTCTTGCATCGGCTGCGGCGACAGCGTGCCGTCGAAATCGTAGACGAGCGCGATGGTGTTCTGGAAGAAACTTTTACGCACGTGCAATGCCCAAGGGCCGATTGCGCATTCTACTGAAGATATGAACCTCGGCTTCCTGCCCTCGCCGCCCTTCGAGCTGAGTTATCCGCTGCTCTTCGGCGCGCTGCTCGTGGCGGGCATGCTCGGGGGCGAGCTCGCGCGCGTGGCTCGCCTGCCGCGCATCCTCGGCTACGTGCTCGTGGGATTCCTCATCGGGCCGCTGGTCCAGGCCGCGCACCTGCGTCCCCTCATCGAGGAGGCGCGCATCTTCGTCGACCTGGCGCTCGGGCTCGTGCTGTTCGATCTCGGCCGCCGCCTGGACGTGCGCTGGATGCGCCGCGACTGGAGCCTGCCCGCCACCGGCCTCGCGGAAAGCCTGCTGTCATTCCTGGCGGTGTTCGGTGCGCTGGTGGCGCTCGATTTTCGTCCCGTGCAGGCGGGGCTTGCGGCGGCGCTCGCGATGACGGCTTCCCCGGCCGTGCTGCTCCTCGTGGTGCACGATACGCGCGCGGAGGGGCAGGTCACCGAGCGTGCGCTCAATCTCGTGGCCCTCAACGGCCTCCTCGCCTCGATCCTCACCACCATCATGCTCGGCTCCGCGCATTACGAGTCGCGCATGGACATGGAGACCGCGGTGCTGCACCCGCTGTACCTCCTCCTCGGCTCGCTGGCGCTCGGCGGCACGATGGCGCTGCTCGCGCGCTTCATCGCGCGCACGGTGGAAAAGGATCGCGAGGTGCACTTCTCGCTCATCGCCGGGCTGGTCGTGGCCGCCGTGGGCCTCGCATCGCTGCTCAAGCTGCCGGTGATCCTGGCGCTGCTCGCGTTCGGCCTCTTCGCGCGCAACGACCAGCGCGGCTACGATCTCCTCAACGTGAACCTGGCGCCGGTGGGACGGCTGCTCTACATCGTGCTCTTCGTGATCACCGGGGCGAGCCTGCCGCTGGGATTGCTCGCGGAGTCGCTCGGCGTGGCGCTCGCGATCGTCTGCGCGCGCGCCGTCGGCAAGGCCGCGGGCGTATTCGCCGTGGCGCCCCTCGGCGGCTTGCGCATCCAGCAGTCCGCGGGCCTCGCCCTGTCGCTGCTGCCGATGTCGAGCCTGCCGCTGCTCATGCTGCACGACATCGTGCGTGTCTTCCCGCAGTTCGGGCAGGCGCTCACGGCGGCGTTCCTCTCCGCGGTGGTGCTGATGGAGATCGCCGGCCCGCTCGCGGTGCAATACGGCCTGCGCATCGCCGGCGAATCCCTGCCGCAGCTCGATGCCACGTTCGTGGGACTCCGGCCCTTCAAGGCGCGCGCCTGAGGTAAATGCCGCTCGAGTTCACGCGGTCCGAGCCGCTCACCTTCGGCGTCGAGCTCGAGCTGATGGTGCTCAACACGCACGATTACAACCTCACGCGCGGCGCCGCCGATCTGCTGCCGCGCCTGGTGAAGCTGAAGCTCCCCGGCGAGGTGAAGCCCGAGATCACCGAGAGCATGATCGAGATCAACTCGCCGGTGCACCGGCGCTACGACGAGTTGCTCGCCCAGCTCGTCACCGTCCGCGATGCGATCGTGAAGCACGGCGACCGGTTGAACCTCGCGGTGGCGGGCGGCGGCTCCCATCCCTTCCACCGCTGGCACGAGCGCCGCATCTATCCCACCGAGCGCTTCAAGCGCGTCTCCAGCCTGTACGGCTACCTCGCGAAGCAGTTCACGGTGTTCGGGCAGCACATCCACGTGGGCGTCGAGAACGGCGACGACGCGGTGTACCTCACGCATCGCCTCGCGCCGTACATCCCGCACTTCATCGCGCTCTCGGCGTCGTCCCCGTTCTACCAGGGCGAGGACACCTCGTTCGAGACCTCGCGCCTGCACGCGATCTCCGCTTTCCCGCTCTCGGGACACATGCCAGACGTCGGCACGTGGGACGAATTCAACGGGTTCTTCGACGAGATGCTCGACTACGGGATCGTGGGCAGCATGAAGGACTTCTACTGGGACATCCGCCCGAAGCCCGAGTACGGCACCATCGAGATCCGCATCTGCGACACGCCGCTCACCGTGGAGCGTGCCGCGCAGCTTGCCGCGTATGCGCAGACGCTGGTTTCGTGGCTCCTGCGCGAGCGCCGCACCGAGCCCGTGGCACCCCTCTATCGCGTCTACGGCTACAACCGCTTCCAGGCGACGCGCTTCGGCTTCCTCGCCACGGTGATCGATCCGTACACGCGCACGCAGACGCGGCTGCGCGAGGACATCATCGGCGCGCTCGAGCGCATCGCACCCGCGGCGGAGGTGCTCGGCACCACAGCGGCGCTGCGGGCACTCGAGCGTGTGGCCGAAGACATGGCGAACGACAGCCTGTGGTTGCGGCAGCAGTACCAGGAGACGCGGTCGCTGAACGACGTGGTACGACTTCAATCGGAGCTGTGGCGGGCCTGACGCTGCGATGCAGCCTCGACGTGGTGCAGATGGGGCCGCCGCCTGGGGCAAACGTGCGATGGCGCCGATGCGGCAGGTGCCTACAACACCTTCCCCGGATTCATGACCCCGCGCGGATCCACCGCCGCCTTCACCGCGCGCATCATCTCGAGCTCGACGTCGCTCTTGTAGCGCTTGATCTCCTCGCGCTTGAGCTGTCCCAGCCCGTGCTCCGCGCTGATGGAACCCTCGAGGGCGGCCACCACGTCGTAGACGATGTGGTTCACCTCCTCGCTGTTGCTGAAGAAGGCGCGAGCTTCGCCAGCATCGCGGGTGCCGCAGTTGTAGTGGATATTGCCGTCGCCCGCGTGGCCGAAGGCGACGATGCGGATGTCCGGGAATCGCTGGGTAAGCGCCACGTTCGCGCGCTCGATGAATTCCGCCACGCGGCTCACGGGAACGGACACATCGTGCTTGATCGACACGCCGTCGATCTTCTGCGCCTCGGGGATGTCCTCGCGAAGCTTCCACAGGGCCAGGCGCTGCGACTGGCTGGATGCGACGACTGCATCGCTGATGGCGCCTTCTTCCGCGATGGCGCCGAGCGAGTCCTCGAGCAGCCCGGTGAGCGCCGGGCCCGCGCTGCTGTCCGACAGCTCGACCAGCACGTACCAGGCATACGCCTGCCCGAGCGGGTCGCGCGAGCCGGGGATGTGGCGGAAGACGAGGTCGAGGCAATTGCGCGAGATGAGCTCGAAGCCGGTGATGCGCTCCCCGCACCGCTCGCGCAGCGCCGAAAGCAACGTCACCGCGGCGGCGGGATTCTCCACCGCGACCATGGCGGTGGCCTGCGACCGCGGTTTCGGGAAAAGCTTCAGCACGGCGGCGGTGATGATGCCGAGCGTGCCCTCGGCGCCCACGAAGAGGTGCTTCAGGTCGTAGCCGGTGTTGTCCTTGCGTAGCCCACGCAGGCCGTTCCATACACGCCCATCGGGCAGCACCACCTCGAGCCCGAG
>DATMJE010000144.1:0-9565 GCA_035553995.1 Usitatibacter sp.
TACCGCAGCCCGGAAGCTCACAGAATATTTTTCCCTGTCGCAAGCGCGGGTAGACCGCTGGCGCGCAGTGCACCGCCTCGCGCGCAAGCTCGCCGCGGGCTCGCCACTCACCGACTCGCTGCGCGAGCAGGCCGCGGCAGAGCTCGCCGCGCTGACACCCATCGAGGACCTGTGCGCCTATCCCGGTCCGCGGCTGCTCGGCACGCTGAAGGAACGGCTGCAGACAGGCGACTGGGCTGCGTTCGCGCGGCTCGCCCAGCGCATCAGCATCTCGCTGCTCTCCAACAGCTACCGCGACGATGCCGACGCCTGGAATTCGGAAGAAGAGAACGAGCCGCATGCACCCGAGGTGCAAGGCACGTTCAGCGCCCGGGCGGAGGCGCGCAAGCCCTACTTCGAGGTGCTCGTGGTCACGCCCGGCGAGCGCGCCACGTGGGGCCAGACGCGTGAATCGCTGCGGCGGCTGCGGCGCGATACCGACGCCTTCGTCTACGAGCCGGTGGTGGTCGGCAGCTTCGAGGATGCGGCGCTCGCCGCCATCCTCAACTACAACATCCAGTCCGTCGTGATCTTCGACGGCTTCCCGTACCCGTCGCAATACGCCGTGCCCGACCTGCGCGAGATCCTCGCCGCGCACGTGTCCGCGGATGCGACCGTCCATGCGGACCTCGGCACCACGCTCGCGCGCGCGCTGAAGAACTATCGCCCCGAGCTGGACATCTTCCTCGCCACCGATCGCAACGTGGGGCAGCTCGCGGGCTCCGACGAGGCCGCATCCATTCGGCGCGTGTTCTACGGCGTCGAGGAGCTGCTCGAGATCCACCTGTCCATCCTCGACGGCATCGCCGACCGCTATGCCACGCCGTATTTCGACAACCTGAAGAAATACGCGCAGCGCCCGATCGGCACCTTCCATGCGCTGCCCATCGCGCGCGGCAAGTCGATCTTCAAGTCGAACTGGATCCGCGACATGGGCGAGTTCTACGGGACCAACCTGTTCCTCGCCGAATCGTCCGCCACCACCGGAGGCCTGGACAGCCTCCTCGAGCCCACCGGCAACATCAAGGTGGCCCAGGAAAAGGCCGCGCGCGCGCTCGGAGGCGACCGCACGTTCTTCGTGACCAACGGCACGTCCACCTCCAACAAGATCGTGCACATGGCGCTGCTGTCCCCCGGCGACATCGTGCTGATCGACCGCGATTGCCACAAGTCCCACCACTACGGCCTGGTGCTCGCGGGCGCGCAGCCGTATTACATCGATGCCTTCCCGCTCACGCAGTACTCGATGTACGGCAGCCTCGCCATCCGCCCGATCAAGGAAGCGCTGCTCAACCTCAAGGCCGAGGGCAAGCTCGACCGCGCGAAGATGCTCGTCCTCACCAACTGCACGTTCGACGGCCACGTGGCGAACGTCGAGCAGACGATGCTCGAATGCCTCGCCATCAAGCCGGACCTGATCTTCCTGTGGGACGAGGCGTGGTTCGGCTTCGCGCGCTTCTCGCCGTTCCTGCGCCGCCGCACCGCGATGGGCGCCGGGGCCAAGATCCGCGACATGCTGCGCGACCCCGCCTACCGCGAGCGCTACAACGCGTTCAAGACGCGGGTAGGCGAGATCGATCCGAAGAACCGCAAGCTGCTCGATACGCCGCTGCTCCCGGATCCGGACAAGGTGAGGCTGCGCATCTACGAGACCGATTCGGTGCACAAGTCGATGTCGGCGCTGCGCCAGTCCTCGATCATCGTCGCCATGGACCAGGATTTCCACACGGTGGAGCCCATGTTCAAGGAGGCGGTGTTCACGCACTCGTCCACGTCGCCCAACCTGCAGATCATCGCGACGCTCGACCTCGCGCGACGGCAGATGGAGCTCGAAGGCTACGAGCTCGTGCAGCGCGCGATCCAGCTCGCGATCGAGCTGCGCCAGGACATCAACTCGCACCCGCTCATCTCGAAGTACTTCCATGCGGCGACGCCCGCCGAAATGGTGCCGGCGCAGTATCGCCAGTCGGGGTTCAGCGATTACGGCGTGGCGGGCTGGAGCCTCGCGAAGACGCTGCAGGCGCTCGATACCGACGAGTTCTTCCTCGATCCGACGCGCGTGACGCTGCTCTGCGGCAACGCGGGATACGACGGCTCGCAGTTCAAGGCGCTGCTGTCGAACGAGTACGACATCCAGATCAACAAGACCTCGCGCAACAGCGTGCTGGTCCAGATCAACATCAACAACACGCGCAGCGACCTGGCGCACCTGATCAAGGCCCTGGCCGACATGTCGCGCGAGATCGAGAAGCGGCTCGCGGATGGCGGCGCGCCCACGCAGGAAAGCTTCAAGGCCCGCGTGAAGTCGCTGGTCACCGACGTTCCGGACCTGCCCGATTTCTCGCGCTTCCACGATGCCTTCCGCGAGAACCCGAAGGCCTCGTCCAACGAAGGAGACATGCGCTCGGCCTTCTATCTCGCGGCCAATCCCGCGTCCTGCGAGTACGTGAAGATCAACGGCAAGGAGATCGACGAGCGGCTGAAGAACGGGCCGGAGGTGGTTTCCGCGAAGTTCGTGATCCCGTACCCGCCGGGATTCCCGATCCTCGTGCCGGGCCAGGTGGTCACGCAGGAGACCATCACCTTCATGCGCAAGCTCGACGTGAAGGAGATCCACGGCTACAACGCGTCGCTCGGCCTCGAGTGCCTGCGCCCCGACGCGCTCGCGGCACTCAAGGGCAAGGCGGGCGCCCCCGCCACGGCCGCCCCGGCGCCGGAACGTACACCCACCAAACCGCAACCTGTAGGAGCCTGACGATGCAACCCGTCTTCCAGTGGCTGGCTTCGAACAACTACATCCTGCTGTTCGCGGTGGTGCTGGGCGCGGTGCTGCTCGGCAAGGCGACCGTCAAGGGCTACGGGCTCGGCATGGTCGCCTCGGCGATCGTGGTCGGCGCGGCCGTCTCCGCGCTGGCCTCCACCCAGGGCGTGAAGATGAGCATCGACAACTTCACCAAGTCGATGTTCTATTACCTCTTCATGTACGGCGTGGGCCTGCGCGTCGGACCGTCCTTCATCAACAGCCTCAAGGGCGACGGGCTCAAGTTCACGATGCTCGCGGTGATCTGCTCGGTGATGGGGCTTTTCGCCGCCGTGGGCTTCGTGAAGATGTGGGACCTGCCCGCGGGCGCCGCGGGCGGCATCCTCGCGGGCTCCATGACGATGTCGGCGGCGATCGGCTCCGCGGAAGAGGCCGTGAAGCAGGGCGCCTTCCCGCTCGCCAACGGCCAGACGTTCGAGGACGTGAGCGGCATGATCGCGCTGTCCTACGGCCTCACGTACATCTGGGGCACGGTGGGCATCATCCTCATCTGCAAGTACCTGCCGCGCTGGTGGGGCATCGATGCGAAGGCCGAAGCGAAGAAGTACGAAGAGCAGTTCGGCGTCCCGAACGTCGACGACGCGGGCCTCACCGGTTTCCGTCCGCTCTCCGTGCGCGCCTACCGCCTCACCAACGAAGCCATCGCCGGCTGGACGGTGAAGCAGTTCGTGCAGAAGTACCCGCAGTACAAGGTGCTCAACGTGCTGCGCGTCGAGCCGCCCAAGCGGGACCTCGTGGCCACGCCGGAACGCGTCTACGCCATGGAAGAGGAGCTGGCGGCGGCCGGAGTGCCGAGCACGGCCCGCGTGCGCGAGACCGACACGGGTCCCGCGGGAGCCTCGCGCCGCGAGCGCGGCATGCTGCCCGAGTCCACGTACCTCAAGCTGGGCGCTGCCGAGGACCTCGCCTTCCGCCCGGGCGACATCATCGCCATCGGCGGGCGCCTGGAGCAGATGACGGAAAACATGGGCCTCATCGGTCCCGAGGTCGCAGACCAGGCCGCGCTCGCCGTGCCCATCGACCAGGCCGAGATCCTCGTCACCAACAAGGCGCTGGAGGGCAAGGAGCTCGTCGAGTTCCGCAATGCCGATTTCGCCGGCCAGGTCGCGCTGCACCACATCGAGCGCGGCGGGGCACCCATCCCGCTGGGGCTGCACACCAAGCTGCAGCGCTTCGACGTGCTGTTCGTGGGCGGCATGAAGAGCGGCGTGGACAGGATGGCGGCGCTCATGGGCAAGATCGCGCGGCCCAGCACCTCCACCGACCTGCTCACGCTGTCGCTCGGCATGATCCTGGGACTGCTGATCGGCGCGATCTCCTTTCCGCTGGCAGGCGCCAAGGTGGGCCTGGGCAACGCGGGCGGCCTGCTCGTCTCCGGCGTGATCGTGTCGTCGATCTCCTCGCGGCTGCGCTTCTTCGGCAACACCCCGAATGCGGCGCGCAACATCCTCGAGGACCTGGGCCTCATCGTGTTCATCGCGGTGGTCGGCATCAACGCGGGTGCGAGCCTCGTCACGCAGCTCTCGGGCGAGATCGCGTTGAAGATCCTCGTGGCGGGCTTCCTCACCTGCACGATCCCGCCGATCGTCGTCTGGGCCATCGGCCTGCACATGATGAAGATCAATCCGGCCATCCTCATGGGCGGTGTTGCCGGCGCGCGTTCCCACTCGGGACCGGCGCGCGAGGCAGCCAAGGAGATCGGCAGCTCCGTGCCGTGGATCGGCTTCCCGGTCGGGTACGCGGTCTCCGGCATCCTGCTCACGGTCTTCGGCTACGTCGCGATGATCATGTCGAAGTAGCGCGGCCCGCATGGCAGCGAAGCTGCTGCACCACTATCCGGAGCTCGCGGTGTTCCTCGCCGCGGGCTCCGGAGTTTTGCGTACGGCGAAGGAGCGCTCCGGAAGCCTGGCCGGGTGATGGACATCTACTTCCCGGTCGTGAAGGCGGAGCTCGTGCTGGCCGTGGTCGAGGCGGCTGCCGTGCTCGCCTCCGCCATCGCCGGGATGCTCATCGCCTCCCACAAGCGCATGGATCTCGTGGGCGCCTACGCGCTCGCGTGCGTGAACGCCTTCGGCGGCGGCACGGTGCGCGACCTGCTGCTCGACAACCGGCCGTTCTACTGGATGCAGCACCCGGCGTATTTCATCGCGATCTTCGTGATCTGCGTCCCCTTCGTCTACAACGCGCGCATGTATCGCGTGGCTACCGAGGTGCACCGGCGCTCGGTGAAGGTCGACGCGATGGGGCTCGCCCTCTTCACGGTGGCGGGTGTCGGCATCGCGCTCGCGCGCGAGGTGCCGCTCGTGGTGGCGCTGTTGATGGGTGTCGTGACCGGCACCGCGGGCGGCGTGCTGCGCGATGTCGTGGTGAACGAGCTCCCCGACCTCTTCCGCCCCGGCGGCCTCTACGCCACCGCGTCGCTGCTCGGCGGCGCCGCCTTCATCGCGGCACTCGAGCAGGACCTGAGCTACGGCTATGCCACCGCCATCGGCATCGCGACCGTGATCGTCCTGCGGCTGCTTTCGGTGCGGCTCGGCGTCACGATTCCGGCGCCGCAATGGATGACCGACACGGAGCGCGAAGCGCGCTGAACGCGCGGCACCATGGTGCCATTACGCCGCCGGAGGGCCACGCGCATCCTCCGGTTTAAATCGGGCGATAGAAGACCAACGAGTGGACCGGATCGCAACGCTTCACTTCCTGGACGGCTCGAAGCTCGCGTTCGAGTTTGCCGAGCAGACCGCGAGCGCCACGGCGCGCCAGGTGAAAGTGGCCGACTTCCTGTCGGGCAAGCACCTCGTGATCGAGGCCGAAGGCCAGGTATTCATATTCCCGGTGACCAGCATCAAGTATGTCGCGCTCTCGCTGCCTAGAGTGACCGGCGAGACACGCGGCGCGCTTCCGCGCCACGCGATCGTCGGCGCGAGACTGCGCAGCTGACGCGCCCATGCAGCATCCAGGAGCGCGCATGAAAATCAAGGAGCGAATCGATGTCGACCCGTAACGGCGTGGGCGCGCAAACGCCCGCCTCGGACCCCGTGAGCCGCGCGGCCCGCGCCGCCGAGCTCAATGCCAAGGCGGCGATGGTGCTGCAGAAGCGCGCGCGCAAGGCTTACGATAATTTCACCGCCGCCGCGGCCGCCGCGCGCGAGCGGCTCGACAGCACGCATCCGGCCACCCCGCTGCAGGCGATGACCGAAGCCGCCGCGTACTGGACCGACCTCGCGCAGCGCTCGGTGCTCTTCTGGGACACGATGCGCGAGCGCGGCAACCGTTATATCGAGCACGTGCGCGCGGGCTCCCCGCCCGTGCTCACATTCGACTACGACATGGTCCTGGATGGCCGCGCCCTGCCGCGGCCGGCGAACTATGCGCTGGTGCGCATCGTGGCGCCCGAGGGCGTGAAGACCGATGCCGCGAAGCGCCCCTACGTCATCATCGATCCGCGCGCCGGCCACGGTCCCGGCATCGGCGGCATGAAGGACGATTCGCAGGTGGGTGTTGCGCTGCGCGCCGGCCACCCGGTGTACTTCGTGATGTTCTACCCCGAGCCCGAGCCGGGACAGACGCTCCTCGACGTGTGCGCGGCCGAGCGTGAGTTCATCCGCAAGATCCGCGAGCTCCACCCGCGCAGCGCCAAGCCCGCGATCATCGGCAACTGCCAGGGCGGATGGGCCGCGATGATGCTCGCGGCTTCCGAGCCGGGCCAGACGGGGCCGATCCTGATCAATGGCGCGCCCATGTCGTACTGGGGCGGCGCCTGGAGCGATGGCGAGGGCGACAACCCGATGCGCTACGCGGGGGGACTCCTCGGCGGCACGTGGCTCGCGTCGCTGGTCTCCGACCTCGGTGCCGGCACGTTCGACGGCGCGTACCTGGTGGAGAACTTCGAGAACCTCAACCCCGCGAACACGTTCTGGGACAAGTACTACAACCTCTACAGCAACATCGACACGGAAGCCCCGCGCTTCCTCGAGTTCGAGCGCTGGTGGGGCGGCTTCTTCCTCATGAACCGCGAAGAGATCGAGTGGATCACGCAGAACCTCTTCGTGGGCAACCGGCTGTGGGCGAAGTCCGATGCGAGCGGCCTCTTCGACCTGCGCGCCATCCGCGTGCCGATCGTGCTCTTCGCCTCCATGGGCGACAACATCACCCCGCCGCAGCAGGCCTTCAACTGGGTCGCGGATGTCTACGGCTCGACCGAGGAGATCAAGGCCAACGGCCAGGTCATCGTGGGCCTGCTCCACCAGGATGCGGGCCACCTCGGCATCTTCGTCTCCGGCAAGATCGCGAAGAAGGAGTACACGCAGCTCGTCAACGTGATGGACGCGATCGAATCGCTGCCGCCGGGGCTCTACGGCATGCACATCGAGGATCGCGAGGGCGGCGGCTACGACGTGAGCTTCGAGGAGCACCGCCTCGAGGACATCATGAAGAAGCTGAACCGCTTCAAGCGCGAGGACGAGAAGGCCTTCAGCGCGGCGAACACCGTCGGCGAGTTCAACCAGCGCGCCTACGAGATCTTCGGCCGCCCGGTGGCGCAGGGCCTCGCGCATCCGGATGCCGCGCGCCTCGGGCGCTCGTTCCACCCGCTTCGCGCGCAGCGCTGGATGTTCTCGGACATGAACCCGTGGATGGCCGCGCTGGGACCGGCGGCGGCCACCGTGCGCGCGAACCGGCGACAGCAGGCAGCCACCGCCGCTCCGCGGCGCGTCGAACGCTACATGTCGGAAATGCTGAGCGCCTCGCTCGAGTATTACCGGGCATTGCGCGACGCCACGAGCGAGGCGGCCTTCTTCCAGCTCTACGGCAACATGCTCGCCATCGATACCGCCGCGGCGTCCGCGGCCCCGGTGCTCAAGGTCCGCGACCAGGCCTTCGCGCGCCACGTGCTCGAGCAGATGGCCACCGGCGGGTACCTCGAAGCGGTCGCGCGCGTCGGCGCCCTCCTCGCCCGCGAGGGCGAGCCGATTCCGCTCGCACGCCTGGACCTGAAGCGCGAGCTGGTGAAGAAATACGACGACCTCCTGCCGCGAGTCGAGGCGTCCGAATGGCGCCGCGTGCGTGGCGAGCAGGAAGTGGCGGTCGAGCTGGAGCCCGAGCGCGCGCTCGCGACACTCGGGGCCCTCGTGCCGAAGGCGGCCGACCGCACGCGCCTCATGACGCTGCTCGACCACATGGTGGAGGAAGGCGAGGCGCACGGCGTCACGCCCACGCCCGAGCAGCACGCCATGCTGGCACGCGTGCGCGAGATCCTCGGCGCACCCGCGCCCAGCCGCCTTCGCGCCCCCGCTGCACGCAAACGCCGGAAGAAGGCCGTGACATGAGCGGCGTTCGCCAGCACGCGAAGTACGAGCGGCTCATCGAGAAGGCGCGCGAGCTCGAGCCCGTGCCCACCGCCGTCGCCTACCCATGCGACGAATCTTCCCTGCGCGGAGCGGTCGAGGCACAGCGTAGCGGCCTCATCCAGGCGATCCTCGTCGGGCCCCACAAGCGCATCCACGAGGTGGCGGCCAAGGCCAAGATCGACCTCGGCGGCTTCGAGGAGATCGACACCGAAGACAACGAGGCCGCCGCCGCGGCCGCGGCCGTGCAGCTCGCGAGCGAGGGACGCGCGCGCATGCTCATGAAGGGCAGCCTCCACACGGACGCGATCATGGCCGCGGTCGTGCGGCGCGAGGCGGGCCTGCGCACCGCGCGGCGCATCAGCCACTGCTTCGTGATGGACGTGCCGGCGATCGACCGCGCGATCATCGTGACCGACGCCGCGATCAACATCTTCCCCACGCTGGAGGACAAGGTGGACATCGTCCAGAACGCGATCGACCTGTGCCACGCGCTGGGCAGGCCCAAGCCCCTGGTCGCGATCCTCTCGGCGATGGAGACGGTGAACCCGAAAGTCCCTTCCACGATCGAGGCCGCGGCCCTTTGCAAGATGGCCGACCGTGGCCAGATCACCGGCGGGATCCTCGACGGCCCGCTCGCGCTCGACAACGCCATCGACATCGCCGCCGCGCGCGTGAAGAAGATCGATTCGCCCGTCGCGGGCAAGGCCGACGTGCTCGTGGTCCCCGATCTCGAAGCGGGCAACATGCTCGCCAAGAGCCTCTCCTTCATGGCCAACGCCGATGCCGCGGGCATCGTGCTCGGAGCGCGCGTGCCGGTCATCCTCACCAGCCGTGCGGATTCGGTCACCACGCGGCTCGCTTCCTGCGCCGTGGCGGCCCTGGTGGCCCACGCGCGCCAACGCGATGTGCTGAGGGCGGTCGCATGACCGGCGCCATCGCGGTCCTCAACTCGGGGTCGTCCAGCATCAAGTTCTCGCTGTACGAGGCCGCCTCGATGCACGTCCGCGTGCGCGGGCAGCTCGAGGCCATCTACTCCTCGCCCAAATTCGTGGCACGCGATGCGGTCGGCACGCCGCTCGAGGAATTCGCATGGCCCGCAGGCGCGCCGCTCGGCCACGACGGAGCACTGGACCACATCGTCTCGTTCATGCGCAACGCGCTCGGCACCACGCCGCTCATCGCCGTGGGCCACCGCGTGGTGCACGGCGGCATGGCGCACGAGGGTCCGGTGCGTATCGATGCCAGGGTGCTGGCGGGGCTGGAAACGCTCGTGCCGCTGGCGCCGCTGCACCAGCCGCACAACCTGGCGCCGATCCGGCGGCTGCTGGAGCGCGCGCCCACCGTACCGCAGGTCGCG
>DATMJE010000145.1:0-13143 GCA_035553995.1 Usitatibacter sp.
ATCCGCTGCCGGAGAAGGCAGGCTCCGTGCAGCTGGCATCGGTGGTCACGAGGCGCGTGCCATCGCCCGCCGGAACGGCGGCGCCGGTCCACACGTCGTTCGCGGAGAGGAACAGGTTGAACGAGAGCGTCTCGCGCCCCAGCCGGCCCTCGCGGAAACGCACCCGCAGCGCCTTCGCCTGGGCCGTGTGGTTGACGGCGGAGATGTACGTGTTGAAGGCATCGCCGCCCGCGGATTGCACCGTGTAGTACGGGTAGATGAGCGCCTGGCCGAGGCCATCGGCGCCCGGCGTGACGGCCCCCGCGGGAAAGGCCGCGGCGAGTGCGATGCAGAGGGCGCTTCGTTTCATGGGGGGCGATTATGCCCGAGTGAAACGCTGTAAAAATTGGTTGCAATTGTAGAGGTCCGCATAGAGGAACGGCGTTCGTTTCCCGCCATCGCCGGCGTATCATGAACAGGCCACCGGACTTCAAGTAAATGAGCGCAACCGCACCACCGCCCCGCCGGCGCCGCTGGCCCTGGATCGTGGGCTTCCTCCTCATCGTCGCCGCCATCTCGTGGTGGTGGCTGGGTCTTGCACGCAGCCGCGATGCGAATGCCGCGCGCCGTCCCGCGGGGCCGGTCGTGGTCGTCACGGCCATGGCCGAAGCGCGCGACGTGCCGGTGAAGCTCGTGGCCAACGGCACCGTCACGGCGCTGCAATCGGTGGACCTGCGCGCGCAAATCACCAGCACCGTGCGCGAAGTGCACATCCGCGAGGGCCAGAACGTGAAGGCCGGCGAGCTGCTCTTCTCGCTGGATGCCGGCACCGAGCAGGCGAACCTCAAGAAGGCGCTCGCGCAGGTCGAGAAGGACCGTGCGGACCTCGCCACCGCCCAGCGCAACCTGCAGCGCCAGCGCGATCTCTTCGACCAGAAATTCATCGCGCAGGCGGCGCTCGACACCGCCCAGAACCAGGTCGACACGCTCAATGGCCAGCTCGGGATCGACCTCGCCGCGGTCGAGGGCGCCAAGGTCGCGCGCGCGTATACCGAGATCCGCGCGCCGTTCTCGGGGCGCACCGGGCTCATCAACGTGCGCGCGGGCAGCCTCGTGCAGCCGGGCCAGAACAACGCCGCCTCCGGCGCCGGGTCCACCACCGGTTCCCTGCCGCTGGTGACCGTCATCCAGGTGGACCCGATCTCCGTCGCATTCACGCTGCCCGAGAAGGAGCTGCCCGCCCTGCAGCAGGCGCTGCGCCAGGGGCCGGTGGAAGCGGTCGCGACCCCGCAGAGCGGCGGCGACAGCTTCCGGGGCCGCATCACCTTCGTCGACAACGCGGTGGACACCACCACCGGCACCATCCGGCTCAAGGCCGAGTTCGACAACCCGCAGGCGCGCCTCTGGCCCGGCATGTACGTGACGGTGCAGGTCTCGCCGCGCACGCTGCAGAAGGCCACCGTGGTCCCGGCCCAGGCGGTGCAGACCGGGCCGGAGAGCCGCTTCGTGTACGTGGTGGATGGCGAGCACAAGGTGGCGCCCCGCACCGTGAAGCTGGGCTACGTGGAGCAGGGCTTCGCCGTGGTCGACGGCATCTCGCCGGGCATGCGCGTGGTGACCGAAGGCGCGCAGAACCTGCGGCCGGGCAGCGTCGTCGCCGAGGCGGAGCGCGCGAGCCCCGTCGAAAGCGCCGAAGGCAACAAGCCGGAAGCCAAGCGCGGCAAGCAGAAGGCTGCCGCGAACCCCGCGTGAACTTTTCCGAAGCCTTCATCCGCCGTCCGGTCATGACGGTGCTGCTGTCCGCGGCGGCGGTCGTCGCCGGCATCCTCGCGTACAACGGCATCCCCATCGCGGCGCTCCCGCAGTTCGATACGCCGACGATCCAGGTCACCGCCATCCTGCCGGGTGCGAGCCCGGAGAACATGGCCTCCTCGGTGGCGACACCGCTCGAGAAGCAGTTCGCGACCATCTCCTCGCTCGCCGTGATCAGCTCGAGCTCCACGCTCGGCCGCACGCAGATCACCCTCGAGTTCGACCAGGACCGCGACATCGACAAGGCGGCCGTGGACGTGCAGGCCGCGCTCTTCCGCGCCTCGCGCTTCCTGCCGGTCGAGATGACCACGCCGCCCTCGTACCGCAAGGTCAACCCCGCGGATGCGCCGGTGATCTTCCTCACGCTCACGTCGCCGTCGATGGCGCTGTCGGAGCTGGAGGCCTACGGCGACAACCTCATCTCGCCCACGCTGTCGACCATCAACGGCGTGGCGCAGATCAACGTGAACGGCCAGAAGCGCTTCGCGGTGCGCGTGCGTGCGCGGCCGGATGCGCTCGCCGCGCGCAACCTCACGCTGGACGACGTGGCCACCGCGCTCAAGGCCGCGAACGCCAATACGCCCGTGGGGACGCTCGACGGGCCGCGCCAGACCCTCACCATCCAGGCCAACAGGCAGCTCACGCGCGCCGCGGATTTCCGCCCGCTCATCATCGCGACGCTGCCCAACGGCGCCGTCGTGCGCCTCGAGGATGTCGCCGACGTCGAGGACAGCGTCGAGGTCACCAAGACGGCGAGCTGGGCCAACGGCGAGCGCTCGATCTCGATGTCGATCCAGCGCCAGCCGGACGCCAACACGGTCGCCACCGTGAACGCGATCAAGGCCGCCATCCCCGGCCTCATCGCGCAGATGCCGAAGTCGATCAAGCTCGACATCCGCAACGACCGCTCCGTGTCGATCCTGGCGTCGATCCACGACGTGAAGGTGACGCTCGCGATCACCGCCTTCCTCGTGGTGCTGGTGATCTACCTCTTCCTGCGCCGCCCGTCGGCCACCATCATTCCCGCGCTGTCGCTGCCGATCTCGCTCATCGGCACGCTGGCCCTGATGCGAGCGCTGGGGCTATCGATCGACAACGTCTCGCTGCTGGGGATCACGCTCGCCGTGGGCCTGGTGGTGGACGACGCCATCGTGATGCTCGAGAACATCGTGCGCCACGTCGAGGCAGGCATGGAGCCCTTCCGCGCCGCCATCCAGGGCTCGAAGGAGATGGGCTTCACGATCCTGTCCATTTCCGTGTCGCTGGTGGCGGTGTTCATCCCGATCTTCTTCATGCCGGGCGTCATCGGCGGCCTCTTCCACGAGTTCGCCATCGTGGTGTCGCTCGCGATCCTGGTCTCGGCCGGCGTCTCGCTCACGCTGGTGCCGATGCTCGCCAGCCGCTACCTCAGGCACGAGCGCGAGGACGATCCGGTGCTGCGCTACACCGCCTGGTTCGAGCGCTTCTTCCAGTGGATGCTGCGCATGTACGCGCGTGCCCTCGAGGTGGTGCTGCACCACCGCTTCGTGGTCCTGCTGGTGGCCATCGGCACGCTGGTGGCGACCGTGGCGCTCGCGGTGGTCATGCCGAAGGGCTTCTTTCCGACCGAAGACATCGGGCAGATCTCGGTGAACGCCGAGGCGGTCGAGGACATCTCGTTCGAGGCCATGACGCAGCTGCTGGTCAAGGTCGCGGACACGATCCGCGCGAACCCGAATGTCGATGCGGTCGTGTACTTCGCCGACGATACGAACAACGGCCGCCTCTTCATCAACCTCACGCCGCTCGGCACGCGCCCCGGCATGGAGAAGGTGCTGGAGGAGCTGCGCCGCGACGTGCGCTCGATCCCGGGCGTGAACGTGTACTTCAACCCGATCCAGAACCTGCGCCTCGGCGGCCGCGTCTCGAAGAGCCGCTTCCAGTACGTGATGAAGAGCGTGTCCCCGAGCGTGCTGCAGGAGAACGCCGACAAGCTGATGGCCCTGATGCGGCCGGACCCGATCTTCCGCGACGTGACCAGCGACGCGCAGTACAAGGGCCTGCAGGCGCAGCTCGACATCGACCGCGACAAGGCGAACGCGCTCGGCGTGAACATCCAGGACATCCGCACCGCGCTCTACAGCGCGTTCGGCGATCGCCAGGTGTCGACGATCTACACCGCCGTGGATTCGTACCAGGTCATCCTGCAGGCCTCGGATGCGGACCGCCGCGACGAGACCGCGTTCTCGAAGATCTACGTGCGCGGCAAGGGCGGGGCGCTGGTGCCGCTATCGAGCGTGACGACGGTCGAGCGCAAGGTCGGCCCGGTCGCGATCAACCACGCGGGGCAGCTGCAGGCGGTGACGGTGTCCTTCAACCTCGCGGCCGGCGCCTCCCTCGGCGATGCGTCGGCCAAGATCGAGAAATGGCGCGAGCAGATCGGCATGCCCGCCTCGATCCTCACGAGCTGGGGCGGCGATGCGGCGGCCTTCCAGTCCTCGCAGGGCAGCCAGGTGTGGCTCATCGTCACCGCGCTGCTGGTGATCTACGTGCTGCTGGGCGTGCTGTACGAAAGCTACATCCATCCGATCACGATCCTCGCGGGCCTGCCCTCGGCCGCGATGGGCGCGCTGATCACGCTCGTCGTCTTCCACCAGGACCTCTCGATCATCGCCACGATCGGCATCCTGATGCTGATCGGCATCGTGAAGAAGAACGCCATCATGATGATCGACTTCGCGCTGGCGGCGCAGCGCGAGCAGGGATTGGCGCCCCCGGAGGCCATCCGCCAGGCGTGCCTGCTGCGCTTCCGCCCGATCATGATGACGACGCTCGCGGCCGCGATGGGCGCGGTGCCGATCGCCCTGGGACTGGGCGCCGGCGCGGAGCTGCGCCAGCCGCTCGGCCTCGCGGTGGTGGGCGGGTTGCTCTTCTCGCAGGTGATCACGCTCTTCATCACGCCGGTGATCTACCTCTACCTCGACCGCTACTCCGGACGGGGCCCGATCACGGGCGAAGTGCCACAGGCGCAGCCGGGGCCACAGACGCAGACGACGCCGCCTCTCCTGCCCGCGCCCGGCGACGACTGACCGTTTCGCAGCACCGGTGGCCGGAGATTTCCGGCCATCGCCGCATAAGATCCCGAGAAGAAGACAACACGGAGGAGTGATGGACCAGTCACGCCGCAACGCGCTCATCGCGGGCGCCACGATGGCGGCCGCGCCCGCGGTCGCGCTTTCGCAATCGAATATCGCAGCGCCGAAGATCGTGGCCGAGGAGTATTGGGCCGACAAGAACGGCGTGCGCCTGTGGGTGTATCGCAAGCGCCTCGAGGGCGCGGCGCCCACGCAGCGGCTCTTCTGCGTGCACGGCTCGTCGTACTCGGGCAAGACCATGTACGACCTGCAGGTGCCCGATCGCGACTACTCGATGATGGACCACTTCGCGCGCCTGGGCTACGACGTGTGGACGATGGACCACGAGGGATACGGACACTCGCAGAAGACGGCGGGCAACTCCGATGTCCAGAGCGGCGTGGACGACCTGAAGGCGGCGATGGCCGTCGTCGAGAAGGCGGGTGTCACGCCGAAGCTCGCCTTCTTCGGCCAGTCCTCCGGCGGGCTTCGCGCCGCGCGCTTCGCCAACCAGCATCCGGAGCATGTGGAAAAGCTCGCCGTCGACGCCTTCGTGTGGACGGGCGAGGGATCGCCCACGCTTGCCGAGCGCGCGAAGAACCTGCCCAAATACCAGGCGTCGAACCGGCGCCCCGTCAGCCGCGAGTTCTACGCGAGCGTGTTCACGCGCGACCACTCCGGTGCGGCCGAGCCGATGCTGGGCGACATCGTCGCCGCCGAGGAGATGAAGTACGGCGACAGCGTGCCCACCGGCACCTATGTCGACATGACGACCAGGCTGCCGCTGGTCGATCCGCTCAAGGTCCTTTGCCCGATGCTCATCATTCGCGCCGAGCATGACGGCATCGCCACCGACGCGGACATCGTCGCGTTCTACTCGAAGCTGCCGGGCGCGGACAAGGCGATGGTGAAGATCAGCGGGCTCGCGCATACGGCGCTGCTGGGGGTGAACCGGGCGCGGTTCTGGCATGTGCTGCATTCTTTCCTGAACATGCCCGCCCGCGTGGACCTGCAGGGCGAGCAGCGCAGTGGGGCCGGGCATGCCTGACCCTTAATAGGTCCTCTCCGAGGTGGTCCCTTCCGAGCCGGCCGTTCGGTGGATTCGGCTTGGGCTGAGATGTTCGGCAGGACTTGGGCGGGGAGGGAATCGGCAACCACCGCATTGTCGCGGGTGGATGCAAAAACCTTCACTTGGCCGGTGGATTCGGGGGCGACCACCTTGTCGGCCTCTCGGAAGGGACGCACCTCGGAGAGGGCCATTGCGAGTGGGTTTTGCGCTGCGCTGGCTGCCGCTGACGCGCGTTGGCTCGCCGCTCTGCTCTCCTGCGGAAAGCAACGCGTCCGCGCCATTGTCCGCGCGGGCGGATTGCTTGCGCGGACAGTGCGGGGAGCGCTAGAACCGGAATTCGAGGCGAACCTGCAGCGTCTTGATCCGCTCCGAGGCGAGGTGTTCGTCGCTGGCCTTGAGCGACCATTGGGGGCCGGGGCCCTGCAGCGGGCGCCATTCGAGCGTGCTCACCTTCGAGGGTTCGCCACCCGCGGTGAAGAGCTTGCGCCCGTAATCGAGTTGAAGAACGCCGAGGCCCGAAACCCGGGCCCCGGCGCTGATGCCGTCCATGTCAGCCTCGGAGCCCTGCGAGTGCCAGAGTTCGGCCCGCAGCGGGAGCGGCTCGCCCGAGGCGCTCGCCGCCACCAGGATGCAGATGGCAGCGAGCGGTCCGGCGGCACGGCCAGGGAGTTGCCGGCGCCGGGACATGGTCAGCGGTGATTCCGCGCGTGAAGCATGTGCACGTCGTCCGCACCTTGCGCGCGGCGGATGTGGCCCGCCGGATCGTCGGCGCCCTGGCGCTTGAGGATCAGGTCGTTCGCACGGCCGCGAAGGTCGCCCGGCGCGTTGTCGGCGCCGTTGCGCTTGAGGATCAGGTCGTTCGCACGGCCGCGAAGGTCGCCGGGGGCGTTGTCCGCGCCGTTGCGCTTGAGGACGAGGTTGTCGGCGCCATGGCCGCCGCTGATGTGGCCGAGGGGATCGTCCGCGCCGCCGCGGGCATGGGCTGTCGCGAACGAGCCGGCGATGCCGGCCACCATCACTGCATACAGAAACTTGTTCATCTTGGACTCCTGGTAAAGCCGGCACGGGGGGGAGGGGGGGTGGATCGCCCGCCGGTGTGTAGCGATCTGGTGCCCATTTTGGGAAGATTTTCCCAAAATGTCAATAGCTGCGAGGATTTTATTTATGCTGAAAATTCCGCAGTCCCTATATAGGGTTGGCGGCCGTGCGGCAAACCCCGGTATTGCAATCTTCGCGAAAAAATGGGAGAGTTATCCCAAATGAAGGCTCCCGATGGACAATCGCTCTTCTCAGCACTACGGCAAATGCTCCGGCCGCTCGTCCGGATCCTCCTCGACCGGGGGATCGCGTTCGACCGGTTCACGGACCTTGCACGCCAGGTCTATGTGGACGTGGCGGAGAGCGAGTTCACCCTTCCCGGGCGCAAGCAGACCATCTCCCGCATCTCCGTCCTCACCGGCCTCACGCGCAAGGAAGTCGTGCGCATGCGCGAGAGCACCGTCCCTGAAGACGTCGAGGCAGCCGCCTCGTATAACCGGGCGTCGCGTGTCGTGACGGGCTGGATCCAGGACCATCCCATGGAAGGCACCGCCAGCGGCGCGGCGCCGTTGCCCATGGATGGGCCGGGCAGCTTCGCCGAGCTGGTACGGCGCTATAGCGGCGACATGCCGGTGCGCGCGGTCCTGGACGAGCTCGTGCGCGTGGACGCGGTGCGCGTCCGCGGCTCGGAAGTGGAGCTCGTCTACCGCCACTACATTCCGCCGATCGGCGAGACGCGCAAGCTGGTGTACCTCGGCGAGGACACCGCCGACCTCATTTCCACCATCGGCCACAACCTCACGGCTGCGCCCGCCGATGCGCGCTTCCAGCGCAAGGTGTTCTACGACAACGTGCCCGTCGAAAGCCTGCCGGCCCTGCGCCAGATCGCGCGCGAGAAGGGCGAGCATGTCCTCGACGAGCTGGCACGCGAGATGTCGCGGCACGATCGCGACGTCAACCCCGACGTGCACGGCAGCGGACGCATGCGCGCCGTCGTCGGCATCTACTTCGCAGAAGAGCCGTTCGGCCCGCAAGAACCGGCTGCAGCTGCCATTAAAAAAGCCGGCAGCCGGCGTTCCACCCCAACCCGGGGACCCCACCCGGAGCGCACCGAAAATACAAACTAAATTCTGGAGAGCAAACATGAAACTTTCAGCTTGGCTGCGGCACTGGACCTGGATACCGATCTCGGTATTCGCACTTTTGATCGGCACGAGTCACGGCGGCGGAGGCGTCACCGGCACGTGCGCCGTGGCCTTCGGCGTGATCCAGGCCTTCGGCAGCATCTTCGTGAACGGCATCGAGTACTTCACGGACGGCGCCACCATCACGATCGACGGCAAGCCCGCGACGGAGTCGGACCTTCGCGTCGGCATGCGCCTGCGGGTCGACGGCGTGGTCTTCGGCTCGGGTTCGACCGGCCAGGCGAGCGTGGTGACCTACGATCCCGACGTGCGCGGCACGCTCGAGGGTCCGGTCACGCTGAACGCTGAAGGGGCCTTCTTCACCGTGGGTGGCATCGGCGTCCAGGCCGACGACACCACGATCACCGATGGCGTCCTTGCGGCGGCACAGCTCGCTGCAGGCGACCGTGTCGAGGTGAGCGGACTGCGCGACGAGGCGAGCGGCATCTTCCGCGCCGTTCGCATCCAGCGCCTCGCCAACGCGGCGGGCACGGTTCTCACCGGCAGCGTCTCCGGAGTTGCGGGCAACGCGTTCACCGTGGGCGACGTGACCGTCAGCTTCGACGGCACCGTCACCGGCGACGCGACGGCGGTTGCCAACGGCATGGTGGTTCGCGTGAAGGCCCTGGGCGATCCGGTCGGCGGCTTCCTCGTCGCCTCCGAGGTGCGCGTGGTCGACGGCAACCTGGGCGTGCCCACCGGCACCTCGGTCACGGCCGAGGGCGTGGTCTCCGGGCTGGGTCCCACATCGTTCCTCGTGGGCGCGATCCGCGTGACCTACGACGCGACCACGACTTTCCGCAACGGCACGATGGCGGACCTTGCCAACGGCGACGTGGTCGAGGTCGAAGGCGTGAGCGCAGCGGATGGCTCGGTCACGGCCGCGAAGGTCAAGTACCCGTCGCCCGCCCGTGGCGTCGCGCAGGCGAACGTCGTGTCCATCTCGGCCGCCGGCTTCAGCCTCCTTTCCGATACGGGGCTGAGCGTGCTCGTGCAGCCGGGCACCAAGTGGACCGACCGCAGTGCGGCCAAGCTGGCCACGATGGGCCCGGCGGACCTCAGCGTGGGCGATCGCGTCAAGGTCATGGGCGCCGAGGCCGCGCAGGGCGTGATCTCGGCGGCCGGCGTGACGCGTTTGCCCCCGGCTTCGGGCGTCGCGCTTGCCGCGCGCGCACGCGGCTCGGCAGGCAACGCGCTGGTGCTGCTGGGACAGAACTCGGCGGCTTCCCCCCAAGCCGCCTTCAAGGACGTCGACGGCACCGTATTGACCGCCGACGTCTTCTTCGCCAAGGCAGCCGGACGCACGATCAAGGCGTCCGGCGTGCAATCGGGCAACGGCCTCCTCATGTCGTCGTTCGAGATCGAACCCTGAGCGCGGTGCGCGCGTTGAGGTTTGAGCCCCGCTCCCCTGCGGGGCTTTTTTTTGGTTCTTCGCGATGCTTCGCCGTTGGTTGACGTGATTGGGGCGATGTGGGAGACGTCCCCCATCGACGCTATCGCACATCTGCTAACGTTATTCGAATGAGATGGCCGCACATCGCAATCGGCATCGCACTGCTCGTAGCCGGCGCTGCCCGCGCAGCGCACGACACCGAGGTCGTCTGGTACACCGCGATGAACACGGCCGACGGCGATGCGATCCGCAAGCGCTTCGAGCAGGTGCATCCGGCTGTGCATGTGACCATCCTGCGGCAGCCGGGCGAGAAGGTTCGCACGCGCATCCTCGTCGAGGCGCAGGCGGGGCGGCACTTCTGGGACGTGGTCTCCTTCAACCCTCTCGACATGGACGCGCTCGACCGCCACGAGCTGCTCGCGGCCTATGTCTCGCCGGAGACCGCGAAGGGCTTCCCCGCCGGGGCCGTGGACCCGCGCGGCCACTGGGCCGCCATCTACGTGCGCCAGTTCGTCATCGGCTACAACACGCAGGCGGTTTCGCCGTCGCAGGCGCCCAGGGATTGGCCGGACCTGCTGCAGCCGCAGTGGAAGTCGAAGCTCGCGATGGACGAGGACGAGGTCGAATGGTATGCGGGAATGTGCGATTACCTCGGGCGTGAGCGTGCGAGCGAGTACATGCGTGCGCTTGCACGCCAGTCGCCCCAGATGCGCCGCGGCCACAGCCTGCTCTCGAAGCTGCTCGCGGCGGGCGAGTTCCCGCTGGCGCTCGTCCACGCGGCGGAGATGGAAGACGCGAAGCGCGCCGGTGCTCCCGTGGACTGGGTGCGCACGCTCGATCCCGTGGTGACCTCGGCGAGCGAGGTCGCGATCGCGGCAAAGGCGCCGCATCCGCAGGCGGCGCGCCTGCTGGAGGATTTCCTGCTCTCGGCCGAAGGCCAGGGCATCCTCGCCGCGCGCGGGCGCGTGCCCGTGCGCACCGATGTTCCGGCCGAGGTGACCGGCGCCGGCCTCAAGCTGCATTACGTGAAGCCGGTCCTCGCGCGCGAGTTCGACCGCTACGAGAAGGAATTCGGCGACATCTTCCTCAAGGGCCGCCGATGAGCGCACGCCTGCGGCATATCGCGATCGTGAGCGACCAGTACGCGCTGCTGGGCCGCTTCTACCAGGCCGTGTTCGGCATGACGACCGCGGCCGACACGCGCCCCGAGCGCGCCGTGACGGTGAGCGACGGCTGGGTCGGCCTCAACATCAACCCGCGCAAGCCGGGACGTCCCGCCGGGCTCGACCACTTCGGCCTCGAGGTCGACGATGCGGAGGCTGCCTGCGCGCGCCTCGAGCGGCACGCGGGCGCGCACTTCGTGAAGCGCCCGGGCACGCGTCCGTTCGCGGGCATCAGCGCCAACGATCCCGCAGGCAACGTCTTCGACATCTCGCAGGCGGGCATGGAGAACCGCAAGTCGGTGTACGTCGAGGAGACGCGTGCATCGGCCCGCGCCGTCACCCACATCGCGATCCGCACGCTGCACGCCGAGCGGCTGGCCGAGTTCTACATCGACGTCTTCGGGCTGCAGCCGCTCGAGCGCGCGGGTGGCGACGAGGCCTTCCATCTTTCCGATGGCCGCGTGAGGCTGGTGCTGGTGCCCTGGGACATCCGCGCGTACGAAGGTGGCGGCATCGTGCGACCCTCGCCGGACCACATCGGCTTCCGCGTGGAAAGCCTCGCCGCGTTCCGGGAGAAGCTCGAGCGCGTGGGCGACGACAATCCGCATTTGCGCGCGCTGCCCCTGGGACGCGGCGCCGAGGGCGCGGCGCGCCTGAAGTTGCTCGCGCAGTGCCCGTGCGGCAGCTACCAGCTCGCCGATCCGGACGGCACGCTCATCGACGTCGCGGAAGGTTGAGCCTCTGTCCGCCGCGCAATACATCGAGGTGCAGGGCCTGCGCACGCGCTGGCTCGAGGAAGGGCACGGCATGCCGCTGGTGCTGCTGCATGGCGCGTCCCTCGGCTCGTCGTGCGATGTGTGGCATGGAGTCCTGCCGTTGCTCGCAGCGCGCGGCGTGCGCGCGATCGCGCCGGATTTGCCGGGCTTCGGGCTCACCGACAACCCCGACGACCATTCGCTCGCCTTCCGCACGCGCTTCGTGCCCGCCTTCATGGAGGCGATCGGCACGCCGGGTGCGTGCATCCTCGGGCATTCGCAATCGGGACGCATTCCCGTGGCGCTTGCGCTGGCGGCCAGCGCGGCGGTATCGAGGGCGATCGTCGTGGGCACGGGCAGCCTGCTGCCGCCGCTGCCCGGCGCCTCGAAGGGCGAGGGCGAAGGCGACGAAGGCGCGGATGCGCAGCCCACGCTCGCGCAGACGCGTGCGCTGCTGGAGGACAACCTCTACCGCCGCGAGCTCATCACCGACGCGGTGCTCGCGCTGCGCCAGCGCATGAGCATGGGCAAGAATTTCGCCGCGTTCCAGGCGCGGCGCGCGGCGAAGGGGCCGCAGGCATCCGCAGGAAAGGAGAACGCCGTCGCCGCCTGGCAGCGGCTCGGCGAAGTAGCGATTCCACTCAGGCTCATCTACGGCCGCGAAGACCGCGGCCACGCCGAAGAGCGCGTGGCGCTCGCACGGGAGCGCCTGCCCGCGCTGGACATCCATCTCGTCGAGCGGGCGGGGCATCTCGTCCACTGGGATTCGCCCGAGGTGTTCACGCGCCTGGTGGCGGACTTCGTCATGGGCTAGACGTCATGGCCGCGTCACGCGACGTGGCCATGAGGCCCGGGCGATATTCGTCGCACCACGGGAGCGCTGCGACCGGAACGCAATTCAGGCCGCGAGGGCTTCCAGCTTCTCGAAGAGACCCGGCTCGAGCATGACGCCCTCGCGCTGGTGGCGCTCCAGCGTCGCGAACTCGCCGTCGCCCGGAACGCGCACGCGGACCTCCGGATTCGAAGGCGGCGTCGAACGCAGGATGTCGCAGAAATCCGCCATGCGCTGCGCGAGCCACTCGGTCGAGCCGAGGCGCGCGGTGTCGAACAGCAGATAGAAGTGTCCGATGTCCTGCGGCTGGTCGGGCTCGTCGATCCACGACTTCACATGCGTGAGGTAGGAAGCACCCGATAGCAGGCCCGCGAGCAGGTCGACCACGAGCGCGAGCCCGTAGCCCTTGTAGCCGCCGATCGGCAGCAGGAAGCCCTCGAGGGCGGCCCTGGGGTCGCTCGTGGGACGTCCGTCGCGATCGGTCGCCCACGTCTCCGGGATCTTCTCGCCGCGCTTGAGCGCGTTGCGGATCTTGGCGCGCGCCACCACGCTCATCGCCATGTCGAGGACGAAGGGATGGCTGCCGGGATTCGGCACGCCGAAGCCGATGGGGCTGTTGCCGAAGCGCGCCTCGCTGCCTCCGGTGGGCGCGATCGTGACGGACGCATTGCTGCACACCATGCTCGCGAAGCCGCCCTGCGCCGCGAGCCAGTTGTACGGCGCGATCGGCCCGAAATGGTTGCTCGCCCGCGCGAGCGCGATGCCCACGCCGGTCTCGCGGGCGAGCTGCGTCGCCGCTTCGAGC
>DATMJE010000146.1:0-9553 GCA_035553995.1 Usitatibacter sp.
GGAACGAAGGGCGCCGCGAGCATCAGCCACTGCGAATCGAGATCGATCGCCGGCGGCTCGTAGCCGCGCTGTGCGAGCCAACGCTGCGCCCGCGCGCGCAAGTCCGGTCCGTCGTCGAGTGCGCCCCACGCCGCGGCGAGCAGCTCCGCGACCCACTGGTTGCAATTCTGGTAGCGCACGCTGAACGGATACGCATTCGCGCTATAGGTCGCGGCGAGCAGGCGTAACGCGCGCGCGTCGTCGAGCGCGGTGCTCTCCAGCGTGGCGGCGTCGGCGCCCGCCGGAAGGACGATCCAGACGTAGCCGATGTCCGCATCATCGGTTCCGAACACGAAGCCCGGCAAGCCCTGGTCGTACAATCGCGGCCGCTGCTCATCGCATGCGTAATACAGCTGGCGGACGGACCATGGCGTGTTGTCGCTGGCCTTCAGGCTGACACCGGCATGCGAGTAACGCACGCCGAAGCGGCTCAGGTCCAGCCCGGAGCGCGCAACGAGCGCGACCGTCTCTCCCGACTCGTCGAGCTCTTCCCTGATGAGCGCGGCGAACCGCAGCAAACGGTCCTGCTGTGTCGCGCTCATCGGCGCCGCACGATCGCAAAGTCGCAAGGATGCCGATGCCGCATGCGCGCCCTGGGCGCAGCACCATGCGGCCGCGAGCAGGAGGACGCGCAGCTTCAGGATCGGACGGCCCGAGGCTCCAGCTCGCGCTGCCATTCGGCGGCCAGCACCAGGAAGAATGCGACGTGCGTATCGGCCCATGCGAATTCGTAGCCATAGGGCCGTTGGCGCACGGCGACGATTTCGCCGGGCGCCGCGGAGCGCTCACCCAAGGCGGGGCGCGGGACATCGAGATAGATGACCGCAGCATCGTCGCCTGCGTGGGCGACGGGCTCCATCTTCAGCCGCAGCGTGTCCGGACGTTCCGCCGCGGCGACATCGATGATGCGATAGTCGCCTTCGGCGGCCTTGTGCGTGGAGCTGCCGCTCGAGTTCCTTATCGAGTCGGACAAGCTGCCGATGGAGGCCGAGCCGGCGCTCGAGGCGGACGAGGCGAGGCTGTCGGCTCCGCACGGCAGCGACGCGACGAGACCCGCGAGCAGCGCACAGGCGAATCGGGATGCGAGGAAATTCATGCGTCTAGTGTGGCATGGGCACATGGCCGCTGACGAGAAGCTCGTCCAACTGACCGAACGTCTCTTCCATCATGTCCGCCGCCCCGGTTCCGGCAGCGTCGAGCGCTTCCTTCGAGGGGTAGAGCTCGCGCATGACCAGCAACGTCCTGCCGTCCTTTTCTGCGAATGTCACCGTGGTGACCGGCCCACCATCGCCACCCTCGTCATTGGTCCAGACGAGGCGAGAATGCGGCGTCACCTCGATGTATCGGCCGAAGAACGCCATGGGCTCCGAGCCCTCCCGCCCGAACACGAACCGGTACCCGCCCCCGGTGCGAACATCCGCCTCCACGGAAAGCAGGGGCACGCCCATCGACTTCGGGGCCCACCACCGCTCGAGGAGCTCGGGCGTGGTCCACGCCTCGAACACGATTCGCGCCGGGGCGTTGAAGGTGCGCGTGACGACGAGCTCGCGGTCGGACTTCCGTTCGACGGTCGTGCGGTTCTTCACCGGTGTGAGCTCACCTTCTCCTCTTGCGTCCATCGGCCTTCTCCTTCCGTCTCAATTCGTCGACCACCCTGTCCAGCTCGGCGAAGCGCGCCTCCCACAGCTGGCGATGCCTCGCTATCCACGCCGTCTCTTCTTCCAGCCGGTGCGGCCCGATCCTGCACGTCCGGACGCGCCCCACCTTCTCCGTGGTGACGAGCCCGGCCCGCTCCAGGACGCCGACGTGCTTCTTCATGCCCGTGAGAGTCATGTCGAATGCCTCGGCGAGGTCCGTGATCGAAGCCTCGCCGCGTCCGAGCTGCTCCAGGACGCCGCGCCGGGTGGCATCCGAGAGCGCGGCGAACGAAGCATCGAGACGAGCGGCGTTATACTGAACCATACGGCTCAGTATATAACGAAAGGACCGCTCGCGCGTGCGCTTATGATCGGGCTTTCCTCACGGACGAACGGCCCGATGACCCCGCACGCCCTCGTGATCCGGAATGCCACTGTCATCGACGGCTCGGGCACGCCCCGTTATGCGGCCGACATCTCGCTGGAGGACGGCTTGATCGCCGGCATCGGCCGCGACCTGCCACGCGGCGACGACGAGATCGATGCCACCGGCCTCATCGCGGCACCCGGCTTCATCGACGCGCACACGCACGACGATCGCCTGATGCTCTCCGCGCCGGACATGGCGCCCAAGGTGAGCCAGGGCGTGACGACTGTTGTGGCAGGCAATTGCGGCATCTCGCTGGCGCCTGCACCGCGAGGAATGCCGAAGCCCGTCACGCCACCGCTCGACCTGCTGGACGACGAGGGCTCGTGGTTCCGCTTTCCGACGTTCGCGGATTATGTCGAGGCGCTGGAGGCGAGCCCTGCGGCCACGAATTGCGCGCTGCTGGTCGGCCATAGCGCGCTGCGGGTGCAGACGGTTTCCGATCTGAACCGGCCCGCGACTGCTGCAGAGGAGGCCGAGATGCGCCGGCTCGCGAAAGACGCGCTCGCTGCCGGTGCCATCGGCATCTCGACGGGTCTCTGGTATGAGCCTGCGCGCGCCGCCACGACCGAGGAGGTGATCGAGGTCTGCCGGCCGCTTACTGCCCGCGGCGCGCTCTACTGCACGCACATGCGCGACGAGGCTGACGACGTGACGGCTTCTCTCGAGGAAACGTTCCGCATCGGCCGCGAGCTGGGTGTGCGCGTGGTTATTTCCCATCACAAGGTGGCGGGCGTACGCAACCACGGGCGGTCGAAGGAAACGCTCGCGCTCATCGACCGGTGCATGAAGCAGCAACCCGTCGGGCTCGACTGCTATCCCTACTGCGCGTCGTCGACGATCCTGTCGTACGACCGCACCCTGGGCGCATCGAAGACGCTGGTGAGCTGGTCGCGGCCGCATCCCGAGTTCGCCGGCATGGATGTCGAGGTGATTGCCCAGCGCATGGGACTGCCGGTGCGCGAGGCGGTTGCGGCGCTGCTTCCTGCGGGTGCCATCTATTTCGCGATGGACGAGGCGGACGTGCGTCGCATCCTTTCCTTCCCGGACACGATGGTCGGATCCGACGGCCTGCCGCACGACGCTGCTCCGCATCCGCGGCTATGGGGCACGTTTCCGCGCGTGCTCGGGCACTACGCACGCGACGTAGGGCTGTTCTCGCTCGAGACGGCGGTGCACAAGATGACGGGGCTTACGGCGAGGACGTTCGGGCTTGAAGATCGTGGCCTCATCAAGCAGGGCATGGCTGCGGACATTACGCTCTTCGACGCGCAAACCGTCGGCGATGCAGCGACGTTCGAGAGGCCCATTCAAGCGGCGCCCGGTATCGATACGGTCATCGTGAATGGGGAGGTCGCGTGGCGCGGCGGCCGTTCGACCGGGGCTCGCCCCGGGCGAGTGCTGGCGAAAAGCCAGCTAGGGGCTTAGGCCCAGTAACATCCGGTTTCCGCCCACCAGTGGGATTCGGCGCAGGTTTGACTACCTGCAAGATGCGCGTTATCGCGCAGTCTCATCGACGGCGGTTGCATTGCTTGCAAACCGGGCGCAGTGCCTGACTTCACCTTGGTGAGCGATCGCCACCTCGATCGAGTCCTTGTGCACATTCAATCCAATGAAGGGGGTAGACTTTTCCATGGACTGCCCCCTTGATCTCCGTTGTTGATGCCAACGGGCTCAGCTCGTGGCTCTTCGCGCCTCATGCGCGCAATCCACGATACTTCGGAGGCAGGCCGCCCCAACGCGTCAAGCCCTCCTGTCTAGACCGCCAATGGGCTCCGCCAAGTCAGAGGTGGTGAGGAAGCTAGTAGACGTCCTCCTGGACCTGTTCCCGCTTGCGCCGATGGCGCGAAAGCTGGTTGGAATTCCAATCGGATATGCTCTGGATCGTGGTGATGCGAATCAGAAGAAGACAATTTCTGCTATCGCTGCGCGAATCGCAGAGGAATTAAGCAACCTTCCCGATCACGACAATCCCGGTTCTGCTATTTCCGCCTCTCACGATGTTATCGACATCTTGAGAATGAGCCGCATCGGACCAGAAACTCTTGTGAACCTAGACTTGGACGAGGTTAGAGTTCTTTCTTTTCTCATGGCGGCGGCGCAGCCGACTCTGGCCACTGCGGGGCAGTTGCGACAAGGATTCATTCGATCTGGGTTGGAGAATGTCGCTAGAACTGTGGTCGATTCGGCGCCAGAGTTGCCGGGAGTCCAACTAGCGTTCATGCGTGCAATGCTCAGGCGTCGTAGTGACCCGGCGGCTTAAATGGGTACGTGGCGGCGGTCGAGTTCGATGTGCCGGCGCGCGCCCTGACGATTGGCGTCGGCTTTCAGGCGGGTAGCCGATTTCGGACTCGCGCCCGGCAGTCCGTTCGAATCGGCGATCATGGTCACGGTGCCGCCGGGCGCTTATACGGCGATATTGTCCGACGCGGCAGGCGGCACCGGGGTGGGAATCATCGCAGCTTACGCACGCTGATAAGTCTTTCGTCCGGCTTACTTCGTCGTTACGGTCACGGTCACGCTGTTGTTGGCGGTGTTGGAATCCGCCGGCGCGCCCACGGTATGGAGCGTGGCCGTATTCACGATCTGCTATTCGCATTCTCGACGCCGTGTGTCACGGATCCTTGAAGCCGACGTCCCAATGGGAGCCGTCGCAGAACGGCTTGTTCCTCGAGGCGCCGCAGCGGCACAGCGTGTAATGCTCCTTCGAGGAGCCCATACCGAACACGACGGCCGTCAGCTCGATGCTGCCGCTGACGGCGTAGGGCCCGTTGTTCATCACCGTGACCGCCGGCGCGGCTTCGCGGTCGCGATGCTCGACGCCGTCGATCGAGTAGCTCAGGGCGCCCGAGGGGCAGCGGCGGATGGTCTCCACGACCTGTTCAGCGGTGGCAGCGTCAGGGTCGATCCACGGCCGCCCATCCTCGCGGAAGACTCCCGGCAATCCTTCCGTGCATGCTCCGGCGTGCGCGCACAGGGCCCGGTTGTCGTGGATGGCGATGCGCTTTCCCAGGAAGCTGATGCGCTGGTCCGCCGGGCCGCCGCCCAATCGCGCGTCGCTGAACCCGTTGGTAGCGTGCGTGCCATCGCAGAAGGGCTTGTTCTTCGAACCACCGCAGCGGCAAAGGGCCGCGGCCTGCCCCATCGAGCAGGCGCTCCCGTCTTCGCGCTGGAGGAAACGTACGACATCGGGATCGCCGTCGTGGCTTAGGTAGTACGGGCCGTCGGGCAGGCAGGCGATGGATGCCGGTGCTTTCATGCGTCGAGACTACTCCGGAAAGGCCCTTCGCTGCACCCGGCGCCTACGCGCGGGATCTCCCGGCGATGGAGCGCTCGCAACCCATGACCGGGCTACGGCAAGGTGCGTGGCCTTCGCATCCTTACGTAAGCGACATGCGTGCGCGCGACAGCATCGCGTGCATCAGCACGTTGCATCCCGCCGCCAGGTGCTCGGGCTTCGCATCCTCGAGCTCGTTGTGGCTGATGCCTTCCCTGCAGGGCACGAAGATCATCGCCGTGGGAGCCACACGCGCCACGTACACCGCATCGTGCCCAGCCCCGCTTACGATCTCGATCGCCGAATAGCCTCCCGCCTGCGCTCCGGCGCGCACGGCGGCGACGCACTCGGCATTGAACCGGCACGGTGGAAAGTAGACCACCTCCTCCGTCTGCACCTCCACGTTGCACTCGCCTGCGATGCGCGCGCAGGCCGCTCGCAAGTTCTCCTCCATCGTCTTTAGCCCGGCATCGTCCGGATGCCGGAAATCGACGGAGAACTTGACCTCGCCCGGCACGACGTTGCGCGAGTTCGGCGAGACCTGCATGAAGCCCACCGTGCCGCGACCGTGGGGTGCCTCGTCCAGCGCGATGCGGTTCACCTCGCCCACGATCCGCGAGGCGGCGAGCAGCGCATCGCGGCGCAAATGCATCGGGGTCGGTCCCGCGTGCGCGTTCATGCCGGTGACCGTCACGTCGAACCAACGTTGCCCGAGCGCGCCGGTGACGATGCCGATGGTGTTGCGCGTTTCCTCGAGGATCGGACCCTGCTCGATGTGCGCCTCGAAATAAGCGCCCACCGCGGTGCCGAGCGGGGCGCTTCCCGCGTAACCGATACGCGCGAGCTCGGCGCCCACCGGCTTGCCGTCGATGTCCGTGCGTGACAGCGCGTGCTCCAGCGAGAAGGCGCCCGCGAACACGCCCGAGCCCATCATCACCGGCGTGAAGCGCGAGCCCTCCTCGTTCGTCCACACCGCGACCTCGATCGGCGCCTCGGTACGGACGCCTCGATCATTCAGCGTACGCACGACTTCCAGTCCGGCGAGCACGCCATAAGCGCCATCGAACTTCCCGCCCGAAGGCTGCGAATCGATGTGGCTGCCCGCGACCACCGGAGGCCGCGACGGATCACGCCCGGCGCGACGGCCGAAGATGTTTCCGATGGCATCCACGCGCACCTCGAGCCCTGCCGCGCGGAACCATTCCACGACGCGATCGCGGCCCTGGCGATCGAGATCGGTCAGCGTGATGCGGCGCACGCCGCCGAGCGGTGTCGCGCCGATGCTCGCGAGGTCCATCAGCGAGCGCCACAGCCGGGCGGCATCGATGCGCAATTCGGTCTCTGCAGCAACGGTCATGAGGTCTCCCGAAACGAGGCCAGGTCACTCGCCCTTCTGTGCCGGCTTCGACAAGTACTCCTTCGACTTCGCCTCGTCCCTGAGCGGCGTGACCTTGTCCGGGTCGATGCGAATCATGAGGTAGTCGATGTGGTCGTCGATCTTCGTGAACCAGTGGCCCGTGCCCGCGGGGATCACTACCACGTCGCCCGCCTTGATGTCGTAGGCGACGCCGTCCTTGATGTCGGAGCCATTGTTGCCCGGCCCGTTGAACTCGACCACGGTGCGCAACGTCGCGGGGCGGCGCTGCCGGTTCTCGATGTCCGGCCCCAGCACGAGCGTCGCCGATCCTGAGATGACGTGGTAGACCTCGCTCACATGGTCGTGCTCGGCGACCGAGTTGGGTGCGGGCTTGTCGAGCTTGCCGCGATGGACCATGCCGATGCCGATGTTGGCCTTGCCGATGTCGACGTCGCGAACCTGCTGATCGACGAGCTTCTCCGCGATCGCCTTCTTCGTATACGCCTCGAGCTCCGTCACCGGAATGTACGTGCCGGGGCACATGTGGCAAGTAGGCTGCGGGTCGGTGGGATTCACTTTTTGCGCAAGCGCGGAGAGGGTCGGAAGGGCGACGGCAAGGGCGAGGATGGTGGTCTTCAAGCTCATGACTCCTCTAGCTGATTGATTTCGCACGCCTTTTGTACGTTGTTCAATTTGCCAGCCGGTTCACGTAACGTGAACATTGCCAAAACATGAACAGGCTGTCATCCTGTTCGGAAATCAGCGCCGTTCACGTTACGTGAACGGCGGACATTACTGAACACGCCCCGACAATGAACCGCCAAGATCCCCACCCAACACGCGATGCGTTTCAAGAGCTGCTCAACGGGCACGTTGCTCTATTAGCGCAGGAGACCGGGCTCGCGGTCACGGCCCGAGTGACGGCACTTGAGCCTGTGGCACACGCCAAGCGAGCGGATGCTCTTGTCGAAGTATGCATAGAAGGTGAGCAACAGAGATACGTCGCCGAATACAGGAACAACGTCGACCGATATGTCGTGTTAGGACAGCTCAAGGCCCTGATCCAGGAATTCGAACATCCAGGGCTGTTACTCACACCGTATGTCACGCCAGCCATTGCGAAACGATGTCGTGAATTGGAAATTGCCTTTCTCGACGGGGTGGGCAACGCATATCTCAAGACCGGCAAGCGCTACATCCTGATAACAGGTAACCGGCCGGAGGCACATCGAACGGTCGCTGGACCGCCCCTGGCCAATGCAGCGCCAATTCAAGTGCGCAGGCAACCGGGTGCGATAACTCCAACAGCCCTGCGAGTGATATTCGCGCTCCTTTGCAAGCCGGAACTGATAAACGCGCCATATCGGGAAATCAAGGAAGCTGCCGACGTGGCGCTTGGAGCCATAGGCTGGGTCTTCGTCAACCTCGACGAACGTGGCCTGGTCGTGGGAAAGCAGGGCACGCGTCGTTTTGTCGACAAGACACGCGTCTTCGACGAGTGGGTCGTCAACTACCCTCTAAGACTTCGACCGAAGTTGAATGCCACGAGGTTTCGTGCGCCAAATCCCGACTGGTGGCGAGACACCAACCTCCGCGAACAAGGCGGATATTGGGGCGGAGAGGTAGGAGCAGAGCGTTTGACGGGTTATCTCAAGCCTGCCAATCAAACCATCTACGTAGAGCCCGGTCGGCGACGCGAGATGGTCGCCCGGTTAGTGGCAAAACATCGCCTTCATCCCGACTATCAAGGAAATATCGAATTCCTGGAGGCGTTTTGGCATTTCGACGTTGACCAACCTCATCATGACGTAGCGCCGCCCATGTTGGTCTACGCGGACCTGGTGGCCACGGCGGATCCGAGGAATGTCGAAACCGCAAAGATGATCCGAGAGCGCTTTATTGATGATGCTCTCCGTCGACCCTGAACGACCGCTACCAGCAACGACTCTCGCGATCATTCGCGAGATCGCGAATGCCACCAGCGAAATGCGATTGCAGTGCTTCATGGTGGGGGCGACGGCCCGGGACGTACTTCTAAAGCACGTCTTCAATCTGAAAATCATTCGAGCCACGAAGGACGTTGATTTTGCCATCGCCGTCGCATCCTGGGATCAGTATGAGGCTCTAAGGGCGAGACTTCTGGACACAGGTGCGTTCAAGCCGGGGCCACTTGAGGCAGCTCACCGTATTCAATACGTCGCGGGTGCTGCCAGCGATCCGGTGGACCTGTTGCCGTTCGGTGGAGTCGCGGATGCTGCGGCCAAAATTTCATGGCCGCCGGACATGAAGGTCCTCATGAACGTCATTGGCTATGACGATGCATTATCGAGCGCCATCGACATCAGGCTGGACGAGACGTTGAACGTACGCGTTGCCTCCTTGCCAGGTCTCGCGTTACTGAAGCTCTTCGCGTGGGCGGATCGCGGTTTGGAGAATCACAAGGACGCGCTCGACCTGGCGACGATGTTCAGAACGTATATCGATGCAGGTAACACCGACCGCGCCTACGGGGAAGCTTTCGGGCTCCTCGAAAAGGTTGAATACGATCTCGATCTCATGGGCCCTCGTCTTCTAGGCCACGACGTTCGCCACATCGCTGGCTCCATCGCGTTGGATCGAGCGGTCGAACTGTTGAACGATGTCCGCAAGAGCGAAATGCTCGCGATACACATGACCAAAGAGCTGAACCACGCGGATGATCCGCTAGCCACCGCCCAGAGCCTCATCACCCAATTCAGGCTCGGGCTCGAAGATCGCTAAGGCATCTCCCGATCGAGGGCTGGCCGCCGCTTCCACACCCCGGTCGCGCCCTCGAA
>DATMJE010000147.1:0-29010 GCA_035553995.1 Usitatibacter sp.
CCGGGCGATACGCCTGTCCCACCTTGAGCGAGCCCACGGCGCGTGCGAGCTTTGCCCGCTCGTTCAGCGCCTCCAGGATGCGCTCGTCGATGCGGTCGATCTCGCCGCGCAGGCGCTCCAGCTCCGCGGCGCTCATGCGACGGAGCTCAGCGCGGCGGCCGAATCGGCCGGGGCGTGCGTCTCGGTGATGGCGCGGATGGAGAGGACGCCCGGGATGTGGGCGATGCGTGCGATGACTTCGGGGGCCGCGGCGCTGTCGAGGTCGACCAGCGTGTACGCCATATCGCCGCGCGATTTGTTGACCATGTTGTGGATGTTGAGGCCGGCTTGCGCCATCGTAGTCGAAATCTGTCCCAGCATGTTCGGGACGTTGGCGTTGGCGATCGCGATGCGATGCGGCGATTCGCGGCCCATCTCCACGGAGGGGAAGTTGACCGAGTTGCGGATGGTGCCCTGCTCGAGGAATTCGCGCACCGCGTCCACCACCATGAAGGCGCAGTTCTCTTCCGCTTCCTCCGTGGAGGCACCCAGGTGCGGCAGCGCCAGCACATGCGGGTTGCCGTGCAGGCGCGGGCTCGGAAAATCGGTGACGTAGCGGCCGAGCCGTTTTTCGGCGAGCGCGGCGGCAACCGCCTCCTCGTCGACGATCTCGTCGCGCGAGAAGTTGAGGAGCACCAGCCCGCGCCGCGCCGCCGCCAGCCGCTTCGCATCGACCAGGTGGCGCGTCTTCTCGAAGAGCGGCACGTGCAGCGTCACGAAGTCGGAGCCCTTGAAGACTTCCTCGATGGAATGGGCCTTCTTCACCGCCGCCGGCAGCCGCCAGGCATTGTCGACGGTGATCTCGGGGTCGTATCCCAGCACGCGCATGCCGAGCTTGATCGCGGTGTCGGCCACGAGCCCGCCGATGGCGCCGAGGCCCACCACGCCCAGCGTGCGATCGGGCAGCTCGATGCCGGCGAACTGCTTCTTGCCTTCCTCGATGTGCTTCTCGAATCCCGCGCCCGGCGTGAGCGACTGCACGTAGGCCGCGGCGGCGACCACGTTGCGAGCGCTGGCGAGAAGTGCCGCCAGCACCAGTTCCTTCACCGCATTGGCGTTCGCGCCCGGCGCGTTGAGCACGGGCACGCCGCGCTCGCTCATCGCATCCACGGGAATGTTGTTCACGCCGGTGCCCGCGCGCGCGATGACGCGCACGGACTCGGGAATCTCCTTCAGCGTGAGGACGTGCGAGCGCAGCAGGATCGCATCCGGCTCCGCGAGCGCCTTGCCGACCACGTAGCGGCTCGCGGGAAAGCGCTCCAGCCCCCGCGCGGAGATCACGTTATGGACGGCAATGCGGAACGCGCTCATTCGCCAGGCACCCTGCGTTCAGGCGTGCTGCCGGCGGAACTCTTCCATGAAGGCGAGCAGCGCCTCCACGCCCTCGACCGGCATGGCGTTGTAGATCGACGCGCGCATGCCGCCCACCGACCGGTGGCCCTTCAGCTGCGAGAGGCCCCGTGCTTCCGCCGCCTCGAGGAAGGCCTTGTCGAGCTTGTCGTCGCGCAGGCGGAAGGGAACGTTCATGCGCGAGCGGTCCTCCTTGGCGACGGGGTTGCTGTAGAAATCCTGGCCGTCGATGTAGTCGTAGAGCAAGGCCGCCTTGCGGATGTTGACCTGCTCCATCGCCTCCAGCCCGCCGCGCTCGAGCAGCCACTGGAACGTGAGGCCGGCGAGGTACACGGAGAACGTGGGCGGCGTGTTGAGCATGGAATCGCTCTCCGCCATGAGCTTGTAGTCGAGGACGTTGGGCGTATCCGGCAGCGCGTGGCCGAGGAGATCCTCGCGCACGATCACCACCACGAGCCCCGCGGGACCGATGTTCTTCTGCGCGCCGGCATAGATGAGGCCGAACTTCGAGACCTCGATGGGCTTGGAGAGGATGTGCGAGGACATGTCCGCCACCAGCGGCACCTCGCCCGTCTCCGGCGTCCAGTGGAACTCCACGCCGCCGATGGTCTCGTTCGAGCAGATGTGGACATAGGCCGCATCCGGCGAGAGCTTCCACGCGGACTGCTTCGGCACGTAGGTGAAGTTGCGATCCTCGCTGGAGGCGACGACGCGCGGCTCGCAGAACTTCTTCGCCTCGGCGATGGCCTTCTTCGACCATTCGCCCGTGTTCACGAAATCCGCCACCTTGCGGCCGCGCAGCAGGTTCATCGGCACGGCGGAGAAGTGCATGGTGGCGCCGCCCTGCAGGAAGAGCACCTTGTAGTTGGCCGGAATGGCGAGGAGCTTGCGCAGGTCCGCTTCGGCCTGCGCGGCGATGGCGATGAACTCCTTGCCGCGGTGGCTCATCTCCATGACGGACATGCCGGCGTGGTGCCAGTTGACCATCTCGCGGCGCGCCCGCTCCAGCACCTCGACCGGCATCGTGGCCGGGCCCGCGCCGAAGTTGAAGATGCGCCCTTCTTCAGTGCCCGGTGACGGGCCCGCCGCTGCCGTTGCCGTTGCCGTTGCTGCCGTTGCCGTTGTGCCCGTTGCCGTTGCCGTTCCCGTTCGCGCCGTTGCCATTCGCTGCCTCGCCTTCCTCGTCACGGTCCAGGATGCATTGCAGGCCCGAGAGCTTCTCGCCCCCGGACAGGTTGATGAGCGTCACGCCCTGCGTGGACCGGCCCATCTCGCGGATTTCCTTCACGCGCGTGCGGATGAGCACGCCGCCGGAGGTGATGAGCATGATCTCGTCCTCGGGGGAGACGAGCGTGGCGGCCACGACCTTGCCGTTGCGCTCCGAGGTCTGGATGGCGATCATCCCCTGCGTGCCGCGGCCATGGCGCGTGTACTCGGTGATCGGCGTGCGCTTGCCGTAGCCGTTCTCGGTGGCGGTGAGGACGCTCAGCGCCTCATCCTCCGCGACCAGCAGCGCGATGACCTTGCCGCCCTTCGCGAGGTTCATGCCGCGCACGCCGCGGGCGCCGCGGCCCATCGGGCGGACGTCGTTCTCGTCGAAGCGCACGGCCTTGCCCTCGTCCGAGAACAGCATCACGTCGTGCTTGCCATCGGTGACCGCGACGGCCACGAGGCGATCGCCCTCGTCGAGATCGACCGCGATGATGCCGGAGGGACGCGGGCGCGAGAAATCCGCGAGCGGCGTCTTCTTGACCACGCCCTGCTCGGTCGCGAAGAACACGAACGAATCCTCGCGGAACTCGCGCACCGGAAGGATCGCGTTGATGCGCTCGTCGTCCTCCATCTGCACGAGGTTCACGATGGGCTTGCCGCGCCCCTGGCGGCTGCCCTGCGGCACCTCGTAGACCTTGAGCCAGTAGACCTTGCCCTTGTTCGAGAAGCACAGCACGTAATCGTGCGTGTTGGCGATGAAGAGCTTCTCGATGAAATCGTCTTCCCGGGTGGCGGTGGCCTGCTTGCCGCGGCCGCCGCGCTTCTGGGCGCGATACTCGTCCAGCGGCTGGCTCTTCACGTAGCCCGCGTGCGAGAGGGTGACCACGACGTCCTCGCGCGCGATGAGGTCCTCGATCTGGACGTCGACGCCGTTGGTGATGATCTCGCTGCGGCGGGCATCGCCGAACTCGCGCTTGATGTCGCCCAGCTCGTCGCCGATGATCTTCGTCACGCGCTCGGGACGCGCGAGGATGTCCAGCAGGTCCTCGATGTTGGCGACGACCTCGCGGTACTCCGCCATGATCTTGTCCTGCTCGAGGCCCGTGAGGCGCTGCAGCTGCATCTCGAGGATGCGCTGGGCCTGCACGTCCGAAAGCTTGTAGCCGCCGTCCTGGATGCCGAACTCGCGCGCGAGCGCTTCGGGCCGGAACAGCTCCGCGGAGGCGCGCCTGAGCATCTCCTCCACGAGCGGCGAGCGCCACGTGCGCGACATGAGCTCCGCACGCGCCACCGGCGGCGTGGGTGCCGCCTTGATGATGGCGATCACCTCGTCCACGTTCGAGAGCGCCACGGCGAGGCCCTCGAGGATATGGCCGCGCTCGCGGGCCTTGCGCAGGTCGTACACCGTGCGGCGCGTGACGACCTCGCGGCGATGGCGCAGGAACGCTTCGAGGAATTGCTTGAGGTTGAGCAGCCTCGGCTGGCCGTCGACGAGCGCGACCATGTTCATGCCGAAGGTTTCCTGCATCTGCGTGAGCTTGTAGAGGTGGTTCAGCACCACCTCGGTGACCTCGCCGCGCTTGAGCTCGATCACCAGCCGCATGCCCTTCTTGTCGCTTTCGTTGCGCAGGTCCGCGACGCCTTCGAGCTTCTTCTCCTGCACCAGCTCGCCGATGCGCTTCAGCACCTGGTCGCCGCCCACCTGGTAGGGCAGCTCGTCCACGACGATCGCCTGCTTGCCGCCGCGCTCGAGGTCCTCGACGTGGGTGCGGGCACGCATCACCACGCGGCCGCGGCCGGTGAGGTAGCCTTCCTGCAGCTCGCCCAGGCCGTAGATGATGCCGGCGGTGGGGAAATCCGGTGCGGGGATGATCTTGATGAGGTCGCCGATGCCGATCTCGGGGTTCTGCAGCAAGGCGAGGCACGCATCGACCACTTCGCCCAGGTTGTGCGGCGGGATGTTGGTCGCCATGCCGACGGCGATGCCCGAGGAGCCGTTCACCAGCAGGTTGGGAAACTTCGAGGGCAGGACCAGCGGCTCGGATTCGCTGCCGTCGTAGTTGGGACCGAAGTCGACCGTCTCCTTGTCGAGATCCGCGAGCAGCTCGTGCGCGATCTTCGCCATGCGGATCTCGGTGTAGCGCATGGCCGCGGCATTGTCGCCATCCACGGAGCCGAAATTGCCCTGCCCGTCCACGAGCGGATAGCGGAGCGAGAAATCCTGCGCCATGCGCACGATGGTGTCGTACACCGCGGTATCGCCGTGGGGGTGATACTTGCCGATGACGTCGCCCACGATGCGCGCGGACTTCTTGTAGGCCTTGTTCCAGTCGTTCGACAGCTCGTGCATGGCGTAGAGGACGCGGCGGTGCACGGGCTTGAGACCATCCCGGACGTCGGGAAGGGCCCGCCCGACGATGACGCTCATCGCATAGTCGAGGTAGGAGCGTCGCATCTCCTGCTCGAGGCTGATCGGGTGGGTTTCCTTGGCGAACTGTTCCATGGGCTCCTGTGGCGAGGGCTTTGTGCTTTTTGTGCCGGTCTAAGTGACTGTTTTTTAACTACTTATGCCGGGCGGCGAAACGGAAATTATAGCACATCGGCACGCTGCTTTCCAGCGGGCGGCTCCGGCGAGGGGGTGTGGCGAAAATACAACCGATTAGTGCCCGAGTGTTGCGCAAAACACCACTTTTGGTTGTGGAATCGGAGGGGCTTTGTGTATGATGGCGCGAGCATTTCGGGCGTGAGCCTCAGAGAAAAAAGCAAGCGGTAGACAACATCACCTAAATCCTCTTGGGAGTTCCGAACATGAAGATTTCCTCGCTGACGCTCGGTTGCGCGATTGCAGTTGCAGCCGGCACGGCTTTCGCCAACGTCACCCCGAACCTGCAAGACGGTTCGGGCAATGCGGTGAAGGACGGGTCCGGTGCCTGCGTCGTGACTTCGGGCCAGGTCCTGCCCGAATGCGCCGGCCCCAAGCCCCCGCCGCCGGCTGAGCCGGCCAAACCCGCGCCGCCGGCACCTCCTGCGCCGCCGCCCGCCAAACCCGCGGAGCCGGCCAAGCCCGCGCCGCAGTCCGTGCGCGAGTCTGTCGTCATCCAGGCCGACGCACTGTTCGACTTCGACAAGTCGGTGCTGCGTCCGGACGGCAAGAAAGCCATCGACGACGCCCTCGCGAAGATCCAGGGTACGGATCTCGAGATGGTCATCGCCACCGGTCATACGGACTCGATCGGTACCGAGCAATACAACCAGCGCCTGTCCGAGCGCCGTGCGGAAGCGGTGAAGCAGTACCTGGTGAGCAAGGGCATCCCGGCCTCGAAGATCACGACCATCGGCAAGGGCGAGAGCCAGCCGGTCGCGACCAACAAGACCAAGGAAGGCCGCCAGAAGAACCGCCGCGTCGACATCGAGTTCAAGGGCGTGAAGAAGTAACGTCCCGGAAACCGGCAGAAAACCCCGCTCCGGCGGGGTTTTTTGTTCCATGCAAGCGATCGACACGCTCATTTGCGCCGCGCACGTGGTCCCCGTGGCCCCGCGCGGGGTGCTGGACAACCACGCGGTCGCGGTGGACGCGGGCCGCATCGTGGCGCTCGTGCCGCGCGCGGAGGCGTTCGCGCGCTTCCAGCCGCGGCGGGTCGTGGACCTCGACCGCCACCTCCTGATTCCGGGATTGGTGAACCTGCATTGCCACGCCGCCATGGCGCTCATGCGCGGGCTCGCGGACGACCTGCCGCTGATGCGCTGGCTGCAGGAGCACATCTGGCCGGCGGAAGCGAAGCACGCGCGCGACGAGTTCGTCCACGACGGCAGCCTGCTCGCGTTCGCGGAGCTGCTGCGCGGCGGCACCACGTGCGTGAACGACATGTACTTCTTCCCCGAGGCCACCGCGCGCGCCGCCTTGCGCGCGGGCATTCGCGCGGCGCTCGGCATGATCGCGATCGAGTTTCCGAGCGCCTACGCGACGGACGCGGCCGATTACCTGCAGAAGGGGCTCGCCACGCGCGATGCCTACCTCGGCGAGCCGCTGCTTTCCTTCACGCTGGCGCCGCACGCTCCATACACGGTGGGCGACGACATGCTGCGGCGCATGGGCGTGCTCGCGGAGGAGCTCGACATCCCCATCCATACGCACGTGCACGAGACGCCGGGCGAGATCGCGGAAAGCGTCTCGCGCCACGGCGTGCGGCCCCTGGAGCGGCTGCGACGGCTGGGCGTGGTGGGGCCGCATCTCATCGCGGTGCACAGCGTGCACCTCGAGGAGCATGAGATCGACGTGATGGCGCGCGAGGGCGTGTGCGTGGCCCACTGCCCCTCGTCCAACTTGAAGCTCGCGAGCGGCATCGCGCCGGTGGCTGCGATGCGTGCGCGCGGCGTGCGCGTGGGCATCGGCACCGACGGCGCCGCGAGCAATAACCGCCTCGACATGATGACCGAGATGCGCACCGCCGCCCTCCTCGCCAAGGTGCAGTCGGGTGACGCGAGCGCGGTCGGCGCCTTCGAGGCGCTGGAGATGGCGACACTGGAGGGTGCCCGCGCGCTGGGCCTGGAGGGCGAGATCGGCTCCATCGAGCCGGGCAAGCGTGCCGACCTCGCCGCGGTGGAACTTTCCTCGCTCGATACGCTTCCCTCGTATCATCCGATGTCGGACCTCGTGTACAGCGCGGGGCGCGAGCACGTGACGCACGTCTGGGTGGACGGCGAGCCGCGGCTCGAGGACAACCGCCTCGTGGGCCTCGATACCGAGGACCTGCGCGATCGGGCGCGCTGGTGGCAGGAGAAACTACGCAAATGACGAGCACCAATTTCGACGCGGCGGAGCTGGCCAAATTCAGCGCCCTCGCGCACCGCTGGTGGGATCCCACGAGCGAGTTCCGGCCGCTGCACGAGATCAACCCGCTGCGCCTCGGGCACATCGAGCGCCTCGCGGGCGGCTTCGCGGGCAAGCGCGTGCTCGACGTGGGCTGCGGCGGCGGCATCCTCGCCGAAGCGATGGCGGCGCGCGGTGCCCAGGTCACCGGCATCGACCTCGCGGAAAAGCCGCTCAAGGTCGCGATGCTGCACGGGCTGGAAAGCGGCAGCGGCGTGAGCTATCGCCTGGTCGCGGCGGAAGCGCTCGCGCTCGAGGCGCCGGAATCCTTCGACGTGGTGACGTGCATGGAAATGCTCGAGCACGTGCCGGACCCGGCGAGCATCGTGCGCGCGTGCTCGCAGCTCGTGCGCCCGGGTGGCCACGTGTTCTTTTCCACCATCAACCGCAATCCCAAGTCGTTCCTCTTCGCGATCGTCGGCGCCGAGTACGTGCTGCGGCTGCTGCCACGGGGCACGCACGAATACGCGCGCTTCATCCGCCCCTCGGAGCTGGCAGCCCATTGCCGCGCGGCAGGTTTGGCCATCGCGGACCTCACGGGCATGACGTACAACCCCCTCACGAAGGTGTACGCGCTCGGCCGCGACGTCGACGTGAACTACCTCGTCGCCACGCGCAAATGATCGAGGCCGTCCTCTTCGATCTCGACGGCACGCTCGCGGACACGGCGCCCGACATGGCGCGCACCGTGAACGCCATGCGCACGAAGCGCGGACTGGCGCCTGTCGCGACCGAGCTCGTGCGTCCCCACGTCTCCAAGGGCGCGCGCGGCATGATCTGCAGCGCCTTCGAGATCACCACGGACCATCCCGACTTTCTCGCCATGCGCGAGGAATTCCTCGACATCTACGGCCGCGAGCTCTGCGTCGATACGGTGCTCTTCCCCGGCATGGCGGAGCTGCTCGCGACGCTGGAAGCGGACGGCATCGCGTGGGGGGTCGTCACCAACAAGTTCGAACGCTTCGCACGTCCCATCCTGGAGACGCTCGGCGTGGCGCACCGCGCGGGCGCGATCGTCGGTGGCGATACCTGCCCGCGGCCGAAGCCCTTTCCCGATCCGCTGCTCTTCGCGGCCGGGCAGATGCGGGTCGCGCCGGAAAGCACGCTTTATGTGGGTGACGACGAGCGCGACGTGCAGGCTGCGCGCGCCGCCGGCATGCCGGTGATCGTGGCGGGCTACGGCTATCTCGGCGACGGCACTCCACCCACCGCGTGGGATGCCGATGGCGTCGTCGCAAGCGCCGCCGAAATCGGCGCCTGGATCCGCGAGCAATCCCCCGAGCGCCTGCGGAGGGCCGCATCGTGAAGCCGCTATCGCCGCAACGACGCAAGCTGCTGAAGGCGCTCGCCGCAGCCCCCGTCGCACTTCGCCTGCCCGCTGCCTTCGCCCAGGCGCGGCCGCAGCGCCTGCTGGTGATGGTGTACCTGTACGGCGGCAACGACGGCTACAACACCTGGGTCCCTTATACGGATCCCACGTATTACCGCGTGCGGCCCAACATCGCGATTGCGCGCGATGCGGTGCTCAAGATCACCGACGACCATGGCTTCCATCCTTCGCTCGCGGCGCTCATGCCGGCGTGGGAAGCGCGGGAAGTGGCGCTCGTGCAGGGCATCGGCTATGCCGAGATCACGCAGCAGCATTACCGCGACATCGAGATCGCCTTCACCGGCTCGGATAGCGACCTGCTATCGGAAGGCTGGGTCACGCGTGCCCTCGCCCCGCGTGCCTCGACAGGTGCCACGCCCGACGCGATCGCGCTCGACATGCTCGACATCCGCGAATCGGATCCCATGGGCCCCTTCCGCGGCGGCAAGCTCGGCGTGGTGGAGCTCTACTACCCGCAGGAATTCCTCGCCAAGCGCCGCTTCGCCGATTGCGTGACGACCACCAGCGAGCGCGGCCGCCAGGCGCTCGAGACCACGCCCGCGTTCGCGCCGGTGCCGCTCGCCACGCACTTCCCCACGGACCCCTTCGGCGAAGCGATGCGCGCCACGGTGGAGCTCGCCGCGCGCGAGCCTGCAGTGCCGGTCATTCACGTGACGCTGAACGGCCTCGACAACGACAAGCATCACTCGGTCGATTGCCATTGGGACCAGTCGAAATACCACGGAGACGCGTTGAAGCGCCTCGCCGAGGGCCTGGCCGCGCTGCGCTCGGGCCTGCGCGAAATCGGCCGATGGGACGAGACGCTCGTCGCCACTTACGACGAGTTCGGGCGATCGCCGATGGAGAACGAAGATCGCGGCACCCACCATGGTCTCGCGAACACGCACTTCGTCATGGGCGGGCGTGTGAAGGGCGGGCTCTTCGGCGCCGCGCCGAAAGTGCAGAGCCTGTATCCGATCGGCGGCGTAGCGCCTTCCGTCGATACGCGGCGCCTCTGGGCTACGGTCGTCGAGCAATGGTGGGGCGGCAGCAGCTCGAAGGTATTCGGCCGCGGCTACCCGGCACTCGACCTCCTGCGCACATAGCGGGAGCCGTTCCCGCACCGGTATTTCGCCTCTCGGGCAGATCACCCGCACGGGCGTCGCGCGCTCGGGGCAGATCCCCCGCCGTGGGGGAAATCGCGCCTGAGGCATCGTGTCGCAGGCTGATATTTCCATTGTAAATCCGTTACTTGCGCGCCACTCTTAAAGCGGCACGACTCCTGCTGTACTCCGTTCGACCCCCAGCGTGCACGGAGAACCGCGATGAAGATGAAAGAGAAACTCTCGATGTGGACCGCGGGCGCGGCCATCGCGCTCGCGCTCTCATGGATCCCGACTTCGGCCAACGCCGGAGGCGGAGCCACGGGAACCGGTGCCCCGGTGGGCCAGGCCCTCAAGGGCACACGATAGCGGCGCATTCAGCCGACGCGGACGGACGAACAGACCAGCAGTGAGATCGAAGGAGTAGACAAAATGAACGCACCGAAGATGGCACCGATCCTCGAGATCGACGAATACGAGACCGACGATCACGACTCGTGGCGCCGCACGCGCTGGTCGGCCGATGGCGATACGACCGAGGTGAGCCTCGGCAGCTGGCCCGCGGATCTCGACTCGTAAGCTGTCGCCGCCAGGTCGCACCGCTCGCCCGGTCACACTTGAAAGCCGGGGAAACGGCCCGATGTTTCCCCGTGTCCTATAATGGACATTGCAGTAACCCCGATTTCATGGGGGCGACCCGGTTTCGACGCGGGTTCGGAAGCAGTGCAGGGCATGCCGAGGCGCGGAAAACCTCGTAAATACAGCCGCAGACGACATAGTCGCCAACGATAGCAACTACGCTCTGGCCGCCTAATACCGGCCGGACTCTGCCCCGGGTGTGCTCATGCGCCCGGCCGGGCTCGTAAAGACGGACGCAGAGTCATACTCATGAGATCGCGGTAGGTGGGGCCACTTCACCAACCGCTAAAACCAAGGTGGCTCAACGATCCCCAGCTCGCCGGTCTGCGGGGGAGCGCGTAACTCAAATGGCCTGGCTACGCATGTAGAACTGCCTGACGAAGGCTTGCGGACGGGGGTTCGATTCCCCCCGCCTCCACCAACAAAGCTCCTGTTCAATCAGGAATGTTCAAAAGCCCACAGGAATGTGGGCTTTTTCATTGGGGCCTACCTGCATGCGTTTGTCGATCGCGCGCCGCCCTGGCTACAACGGCCACCACGAAGCGTCGCGGATGGGATGGGGACGCGTGCCTGCCACCGGCATCAGCTCCGCCATCAGGGTCTCGACAAATTCGCGCCAGACTTCCATGAGCCACCTCTTGCAGTCGATCCAGCCTGTTGGGCGGCGCCGGCGGCCAATTGTTCCGCGCGCGTCCGTTAAGATTGCGGTAATCCCATCGTTCCTCCCCCCGTGATCGACATCGTCGTTCCCGTTTACCGCGGCGTGGCGGCTACGCAGCGCTGCATCGAAAGCGTGCTCGCCGCGCCCTGCGCCGAGCCGCATGAAGTCGTCGTGATCGACGATGCGAGCCCCGAGCCCGCGCTTTCGGCATGGCTGCGCGTGCTGGCCCAGGAAGGCCGCATCACGCTTCGCGCGCATGCATCCAACCTGGGCTTCGTCGCCTCCGCCAACGAGGGCATGGCGCTGCATCCGGAGCGGGACGTCGTGCTTCTCAACAGCGATACCGAGGTCGCGCCGGGATGGCTCGACCGGATGGCGGCGTGTGCGCGCCGCGAGCCGAATGTGGCGACGGTCACGCCGTTCACGAACAACGGCAGCGTGTGCAGCTATCCGCGCTCCGCGGTATCGAACCCGCTGCCGGCCGGCATGGACACCGCCGCGCTGGACGCGCTCTTTGCCGAGGTCAATCGCGGCATCGCGATCGACATCCCGGTCGGCGTGGGCTTCTGCCTCTATGTGAGGCGGGCCGCGATCGCCCTCGCCGGCCCCTTCGACGAGGCGGCATTCGGCCGCGGATACGGCGAGGAAGTGGATTTCTGCATGCGCGCGGCACGCGCGGGCCTGCGCAACCTCCTCGCGGCGGACGTTTTCGTGTACCACGAAGGGGAAGTCTCGTTCGGCAAGGTCGGAAGCGAGCGGCGAGCGGCGGCGCAGGCGATCATCGACGAGCGCTACCCGGAATTCCAGCCGAACCTGCGCGACTTCATCGCGCGCGAGCCGCTGCTGCAATATCGCCGCCGCGTGGATCTCGAGCGGCTGCGACGCTCGCCGCTGCCCCGCGTGCTCTTCGTGACGCATGCGTGGCATGGAGGCGTCGAGCGGCACGTGCAGGATCTCGCGCGTTTGCTCGAATCCCATGCGGAAGTCCTGGTCATGAGGCCGTCGCATGACGGACGCGTCGACGTGCGATGGCATCGCGCGGATGCGCAGCTCGAGGCGTGGTTCGAGCCCGAAGCGCAATGGCCCACCTGCCTCGATTTCCTTCGCGCCGCGGGTATCGACCGCATGCACTACCACCACGTGCATGGACTGCCCGAACAGGTCCTGGACCTTCCCCTGGCGCTCGGCGTGCCATACGACGTGACGCTGCACGACTACTTTCCGCTATGCCCGCGCTATCACCTGTCGCGCGATGGCCGGCATTTCTGCGGCGGGCGCGACGGCTCCGTGTGCGACAGCTGCCTCGACAATGCACCGGCGCAATGGCCCATGACGCTCGCGCAATGGCGGTCCCGATTCCATGCCTGGCTGCGCGGCGCGGCCCGTGTCATCGCTCCGTCGGCGGACCTCGCCGCCCGCATGCGCAGCAACATGCCGGACGTGCGCCTCCTCGTATGGCCACACCCGGAGATGCCGGCGGCGAAGGCCCCGGTTTTCAAGATCGCGCTGCTCGGCGCGGTCTCGGCGGTCAAGGGCGCGCGCGTGCTCGAGGAATGCGTGGCGGATGCCAGGGCGCGCGGCCTGCCGCTGCATTTCCATGTGATCGGACACGTCGACCGGCCGATGACCACGTGGCCCGACGCGCCGCTCACGATCGGCGGCTCCTATCGCGACGAGCATCTCGCCGCCGCGATCGAGCTCGAGCGGCCGGATGCGTTCCTGTTTCTTTCGCAGGTCCCGGAGACGTATTCGTACACGCTCACGGCGGCACTTCGCTCCGGCATGCCGGTCATCGCCCCGCGTTTGGGCGCCTTTCCCGAAAGGCTCGAGGCCTGCCGCCATGCGACGCTGTTCCCGCCGGAAACGACGGCAGCGGGGATCAACGACGCGATCGTGGCGCGGCTCGCGGCGAGCCGTTCGCCCACGCGCCTGCAGGCCCTGGCCGAACCGCGATGACCCCGGAAGCCTATCGGGAACAGCTTCTCGCCCCGCTCGGCCGGCGCGCCCAGTCGCCGCCCGCGCCGCTCCCCGCGCTGCCGCCGGTCATCTGGTTTGCGCCCGCGGCGGCAGGCGTGCACATCGGCCTTCGCGACCTCTACGCCGCGGGCGTGCAATGCGGTCACGGCGAATCGCTGGCCGCGCTCGCGAGCGAGGTCGCAACGTGGGACGCGCGCTTCGAAGCGGCGCAGGACAACGTGAGCCGCATGGACGCGGAACGCGCCGGCCTCATCGCCGATCGCGAGCGCCTGCTGGAAGCGCTCGCCGCCGGCGCGAAGGAGCTCGAGCAGACACAGCACGCGTACCAGGAATATGGCCGCCATCTCGAGGGCGAGCTCGATCGCTCGCGCGCGCGCACACGCGAGCTGGAGCAAAGCACCTTCTGGCGCCTCACGTATCCGCTACGCAGCAGCGTCCATGGCGCGAAGGTCATGCTGCGCTCGCTGCGCGGGGTGAGCCACCAGGCGCGGCTGATGCGGCCCCGGATTGCGACCGCGAAGCACATCGCCCGCGAGCAGGGCATGGGAGAGCTGGCACGGCGCCTGTGGCACAAGGCGGCCGCGGGCCGCACGGCCTCGGAACGGCTCGTCCCGCGGCAGGGCCTCGAGGCGCGGATCGGGGAGCTCCACGTGCCCACATCGGACGAGCCGCTCGTCTCCGTCGTGATTCCCACGTACGGACAGGACCTGCACACGTTCACCTGCCTCAAGGCGCTCGCCGCGGAAGCGCTGCGCGTGCCGCTCGAGGTGATCGTGATGGACGACTGCGCGCCGCAGGCGGCCGCCGATGCCCTGCGCGAGGTTCGCGGCGTGCGCTTCGTGCGCAACGCGACCAACCTCGGCTTCGTGCGCAACTGCAATGCGGGCGTGGCGCTTGCACGCGGCCGGTACGTGCTCTTCCTCAACAACGACGCGGTCGTCGCGCCGGGTTGCCTCGATGCGATGCTGCGCCTCTTCGACGAACGCCCGGATGCAGGCGGCGTGGGCGCAAAGCTCGTCTATCCCGACGGCCGGCTGCAGGAGGCCGGGGCCATCGTGTGGCGCGACGGCAGCGCCTGGAACGATGGCCGCGACAGGGATCCCCGCGCGCCCGAGTTCAATTACGTGCGCGAAGCCGATTATTGCTCCGCCGCGTGCCTGCTGGTGCCGCGCGACCTGCTCCTCGCCCTCGGCACTTTCGACGAGCGCTATGTTCCCGCCTACTGCGAGGATGCGGACCTCTGCTTCCGGATCCGCGAGGCAGGGCGCAAGGTCTATTACCAGCCCGCCGCGGAAGCCGTGCATTTCGAGGGCGTGTCGCACGGGACCAGCACGGGCTCGGGCGTGAAGCAGCACCAGGTCGAGAACCAGGCGCGCTTCTTCGAACGTTGGCGTGGCGTGCTCGCCGCGCATCGGGTGAACGGCGTGCTGCCGCGCCTCGAGCGGGACCGCAACGCGCAATGGCGGGTCCTGTTCGTCGAGGCGTGCATGCTCACGCCCGACCACGATTCGGGCTCGCTCAGGACGTGGCGCCTGATCGAGGAGATGCACGCGCTCGGCTGCAAGGTCACGTTCGTCGCCGAGAACCTGGAGAAGCGCGAGCCGTATGTGGCCCGGCTCCAGCAGATGGGCGTGGAGGTGCTCTACGCGCCGTATGTGAGGTCGATCCGCGCGCTGATCGAGGAGCGCGGCGCCGAATTCGACGTCGTGGTCCTCGCGCGCTATTACGTCGCCGCGCATTACATCGCGAGCGTGCGCCGCTACGCGCCGCAGGCCCTTCTCGTCCTCGACACCATCGACCTGCACTTCCTGCGGCAGCGGCGGCTGGCCGCGTTGCAGGAGAATGCCTCCATCGCGCAGAGCGCCGAAGCCATCTACCGCCAGGAGATCGAGTGCATCCAGCGCTGCGACGTGACCTGGGTCGTGAGCGGCGTGGAGCGCGAGATCCTCGCGCGCGAGGTTCCGCTGGCCACGGTGATGATCCAGACGAACGTGCACGAGGGCGTCACGGACGTGCCGCCCTTCGCGGCACGCGAGGGCATCGTCTTCGTGGGCGGCTATCGCCACCCGCCCAACGTCGATGCCGCCCTTTTCCTCGCGCGCGAGATCGTGCCGCTGCTGCGCGAGCGCCTGCCGGGCGTGAAGACGTACCTGCTCGGCAGCAACGCGCCGCGCGCCATCCTCGAGCTTCAGGCCGAAGGCCTGGAGGTCGTCGGGTACGTGCCCGAGATCGAGCCCTGGCTCGATCGCTGCCGGCTGTCCGTCTCTCCGCTGCGCTACGGTGCGGGCGTGAAGGGCAAGATCAACCAGGCCATGAGCCGGGGGCTGCCGGTCGTGGCGACGACGCCGTCGGTCGAAGGCATGCACCTCGCAGACGGCGAGGAAGTGCTGGTTGCGGACGCGCCCGGCGCGATGGCGGATGCGATCGTGCGTGCCTACACCGATGAGGCGCTCTGGAACCGGCTGTCACGCGGCGGCATCGCGAACGTCGAGCGCCACTTCTCGCGGACGGTCGCGCGCGCCTCGCTCGCCGAGCTGCTGCGCCTGGCGCGGAAGAAACGCGAGGGCAAGCCCCGCAGCGCGATGCACGCCTGAGATGACGCTCCCCCGCCCTCCCGCGCGAACCTTCGAGAACGTGAACCTGCTGCGCGCATTCGCGGCGCTGGCGGTGGTCGTCTACCACGTGATCGAGCACAGCCACTGGGCGGCTTTCCCGGTCCAGGGCCCGCTGCTCATCTTCCGCACCGGCTGGATGGGCGTGGACCTCTTCTTCGTGATCAGCGGCTTCGTCATCACGTACAGCGGGCTCGCCCTCTACGAGCAGGATCCGCCGGCCTTCCGCGCGCAATATTGGCGCCGGCGCCTCACGCGCATCCTGCCGCTGTACCTCCTCACGCTCGTCCTCTGGATCGGCATGGACGCGCCGAGGTTCTTCGCGCAACCGGCGACGGGATGGCTGTGGCAGCTCTTCACGCACCTCGCCTTCATCCACGCGTGGTGGCCGCAGACGCACGGCGCGATCGACGGCGCCAACTGGACGCTCGCGATCGAGATGCAGTTCTACCTGGCCGTGTCGTTGCTGGTGCCGTGGATTCGCCGCACGCCGGCATGGGTCATCCTGCTGTGCGCTACGGCTGTCGCGTGGACGTGGCGGGCGACCATGTACGTGATGTACGCCCACGTGGATTTCGGGCTCGAGTTCATCCGCGTCTCGCAGCTTCCCGGTTCGCTCGACGAGTTCGCGGCCGGCATCGTGCTCGCCAGGCTGGTGCTGGACCGGCGCATCGAACGCGTGCCGGCACGGGCCTGGATCGTGCTCGCGAGCGTGCTGGGTTACGTCGTGTTCAGCCTCTTCTGGAGCCATTCCCTGTACTGGGACGTGCCGGCGATGGTGGTGTTCTGGCGCACCGGCTTCGCCGCATTCCTCGCCTGCATGGTCGCGGCGGCCGTGTGCCTGCCGCAGGCGCTCGCGCGCCGCTGGCTGCGCCCGGTGAATTACCTCGGCGACGTGAGCTACGGCATCTACCTCTGGCACCTGTTCGCGATCCAGCTTGTCGTCCATGCGCTGGGAATTGGCGGCATGGCAGCGCTTGCCACGGTTCTCATGCTCACCATCCTCGCTGCGAGCATCTCCTGGCACTGGTTCGAGAAGCCGTTCATGGCCCTCGGCCGCCGCCCGGCCCGCGCGGGAGAAAAGACGCCACCCGCAGGTGGCGTCGTGAGCGATTCGCCCAGGGCCGCTAGCACGTAAGGCGGGTGCTCAGGCTGTTGCCCTGCTGGCAGAAAATGCAGCAATCGGCGCAGGCCTTCGTGCCATCCTCGTCGACCCCCCAGTAGAAGGTCCCGCTGCGCGCGCCGTAGCAGATCTTCGCGCCGGTGCTGCAGAGCAGGTCGTGCCGGTAGCTCGCATTGAGGAATTCGGTGAAGTAATGCGAGGTGGCCGAAGGCCACACCAGGTTGTCGCTCACGTCGTAGAACTTGTACTCGATCTGCACCCCGTTGTTGCAGCCATCCGTGATGGTGAACGTGATGGTGCTGTTCGCCGAGGGCGGCGGCACGTTGGTCGAGGCGAGGTTGAGGGTGACGTCGAAGCGGCCGAAGCTGCCCAGCGTCGTGCGCGACGGGAAGTGCCCGTCGGCGAATCCGAACAGCGTGACGAGGCCCGCGCCGTCGGTCACCGTGTCGATCGAATAGGCGCCCGCGGGCGAGCACGAGAACATGAACGTGCCGTTCGCGAGAACCAGTCCGCAGACGCCGGCGCCGGTGTTGTTGCGCATGGTGCCGAAAAGCGTTCCGAAAGCCTTGTCCTTGATGTCGGTCTTCTTGGGCGCCGATTTCCCGTGGTCGGCGTCGGACCGGGCATTGAGCAGGAACTCGATCGCCTGGTCCTCGACGTTGAGGGCGTCGCTGAACCGTGCTTCGGGGATGGGTGTGTGGGACTGAAGGGTGTCGGCGCGGGCGACGCCGAACAACGTGAGACCCGCTGCTGCGCAAGCAAGCAAACGTTTCATTGTGTTTTTCCCCCAAGGTTTGAAGAAAGAACTTCTCCCCTGTCACCCCCCGTCCTGGTGTGCGCCGGAATAGAGGGCCGTCGATGCTAGGCGCGTCGCGGGCACCGGCGCAATGGATGAGCGGCCGTTCCGGACAGCGCGCGCGTTACAATTGCAGGTTGCCATGACCCACAGTTCCACCCCGCTCCGCTTTGGCGTCGATCGCATGATCGCGACCGGCACCCGCGTCTTCGGCTGGGGCTGGATGGCGCATCCCGTGCACAAGGTCGCGGCCCTGCACCTGCGCGTGCACGGCGACGGCTGGGAGCGCCGCCTTCCCGCGGACCTCGGCCTCGAGCGGCACGATGTGCGCGAGGCCTTTCCGGAGCTCGCGAATGCCGGCGCCGCGGGCTTCATCGTGACGGGGTATCTCCCCGACCAGGGCGAGCGCCGCTTCGAGCTCGAGGTGGACCTCGATGACGGCACGCAGGAGCGCATCGATGTCGGCGCACACGTCCAGGCGCGCGCGGCCGGCAACCGCAGGCTGAAGCAGCTCGGCTGGGTGGCCGCGGCGATCTGGCGGCGGCTGAAGCGCGGCGACATCCGCGGCATCCTGCGACGCGCCCGCTCGCAGGCGACCAGCGCCACCGCGATCGACGATGCCGGCATCGTGAAGCAGCTCGTGCCGGCGCTGCGCGATTTCGCACGCGTCTGGCTCGTGATCGACCACAACATGGGCGGCGGCGCCAACCAGTACCGCCGCGCCATGATCGCGGAACGCGTGCAATCCGGCGACGCGGTCGTGTTCTGCACCTACAACCTGCCGCTGCTCGAATACCGCCTGCACGTGTACCGCCCCGGCGTCGACGAGCAGGTCTTCCGCATCCCGAGCTTTCTCGCGCTGGAGCCGCTCATGCAGCGTGCGGGGGGCGTGAGCGTGGTCCTCAACAGTCCCGTCTCGTTCGAGGAGCCGCTCGCGCTGGCCGAATGGCTCGCACGCATGCGACAGCGCCATCCGGCGACGCACCTGCTGGTCACTACGCACGACTACTTCGCCGTGTGCCCGTCGTTCGTCCTGCTGGACGCCGATGGCAGGCACTGCGGCGTGCCCGATCCTTCGGTTTGCGCCGGTTGCCTCAAGCGCCACGAGGCGAGCTTCGTGTCGCTCTCGCCGCCCACGCCGATCGGTCCGTGGCGCGAATCGTGGGGCCGTTGCCTTGCGGCGGCGGACGAGGTGCGCTGCTTCTCGGAAGCATCGCGCCGGCTGCTGCTGAAGGCACACCCCGCGCTCCCCCGCGAACGCGTGACGCTGGTCCCGCATCGCCTCGATTTCGCGCCGGCACGTGCTCCTCGCATGGATCCCGCGGGTCCCCTCGTGATCGGCGTGGTCGGCGAAATCAGCCCGCAGAAGGGGGCGAATATTGCGAGCGGCATGATCGACATCATCGAACGTGAAAATATCGATGCGCGCATGGTCGTGCTGGGAACGCTGGACGCGGCGCGCAGCTCGCCCCGGCTCAAGGTCACGGGCCGCTACAAGCGCGCGGACCTGCCCGACCTGGTCGAGCAGAATGGCGTCAACATGTTCTTCTTTCCGTCGATCTGGCCCGAGACTTTCTCGTACGTGGTGGCGGAGCTGATGGCGCTCGGCGGGCCGATCGTCGCCTTCGACCTCGGCGCGCCCGCCGAGCGGCTGAAGGCTTATCCCCTCGGGCGGCTTTGCGCCGAAGTGTCCGCACGCGCCGCGCTCGATACGCTCACGCGCTTCCACGACGAGCTCGCGAAGGCCAGGCTCGCCCGCGTCGCATGAGCGCGGACCCGCACAAGGAATCCATGCCACAAGGCCTGCACATCTTCACCAGCGCCGCGGTGAACTACCTGCCCAAGGTGCGCATGCTGTGCCGCTCGATCAAGCGCTTCCATCCCGAGGCCACGGTGCATTTCGCCCTCGCCGACGAGCGCCCGGACTGGCTCACCACCGGGGGCGAGCCCTTCGACTCGGTGCTCGAGATCTCGAAGATCGGCATCCCCGAATGGCGCGGCTGGACCTTCAGGCACACCATCGTCGAGCTCGCGACCGCGATCAAGCCGTTCGCGATGACGCACCTGCTGGGAGAGCCGGGCTGCACCAAGGTCCTCTACTTCGACCCGGACATGGTCCTGTTCTCGCGCGTGGACGACATCCTCGCGGCACTCGACGACGCGAACGTCGCGCTCACCCCGCACCAGACCACGCCCGAGTCCACCGTCGACGCGATCATCGACAACGAGATCGCGAGCCTCAAGATGGGCGTGTTCAACCTCGGGTTCGTGGGTGTGGCCAACACAGCAGAGGCCGTGCGGTTCGCGCAGTGGTGGGCCGACCGCTGCTACCGCTTCTGCCGCGCGGAGGTGCCCAACGGCCTCTTCACCGACCAGAAGTGGGTGAACTTCGCGCCGATCTTCTTCGACGGTGTCGCGATCATCAAGAGCTCGCGCCACAACGTGGCCACGTGGAACCTCACCACGCGCCGCTTCGACGGCGATCTCGCGAAGGGCTTCACGGTCGACGGCCAGCCGCTCGGCTTCTACCACTTCACCGGCTTCGACAGCGGCGCCCACCGCATCATGGCGATCAAGAACGCCTCGGGCAACGAGGCGGTCGAGAGCCTCATCGGGTGGTACGAGCGCGAGACGCAGGCCACGCCCGGCGACCGCGTGAGCCGGACGCCGTGGGCCTTCGGCCGCTTCTCCGACGGCACGCCGATCACGCAGCACCAGCGCTGGATGTACCGCGACGGCCGCGACCTGCAGGTCGCTTTTCCCGATCCCTACGATGCCGCGCCCGGAAAGCTCACGTTCCTCGCCTGGTGCAATACCGAGGGACGCATTCGCTTCCCGCAGTATTTTTCCGCGAAGGCCGACGCCCTTCCCGAGCTGCCCCCGCGCGCCCGTGCACGCATGCCGCTCGGCATGGCGTTCAGGTTGGTGCTCCTCGCCCTCGCGCCGCGCGCCGGCCGCTCGTTGCGTGCGCGCCTCAAGCTCATGTTGCGCAACGAAGGCTGGGGTGGCGTGCGCCGCCGGCTGCGCGGCACGCAGGCCTGAGCGCCTTGATCGACATCGTCATCCCGGTCTATGGCGGCGCGCGCGAGACGCGCCGCTGCATCGAGAGCGTGCTCGCCACGGCGCCCGCGAACAACGCGGAAATCGTCGTCGTGAACGATGCGAGCCCCGAGGGCGGCCTGGTCGCGTACGTGGAGCAGCTCGCAGCCGACCGCCGCGTGACGCTGCTCGCGAACGAGCGCAACCTGGGCTTCGTGCAATCGGTGAATCGCGGCATGGCGCTGCACGACGATCGCGACGTCGTGCTCCTGAATAGCGACACCGAGGTCGCGAACGACTGGCTCGAGCGTCTGCGGGCCGCCGCGTGCCGTGCGGACGACATCGCCACAGCCACGCCGTTCTCGAACAACGCGACGATCTGCACCTATCCGTTCGAGGGTTGGGGCGGGCCGGTTCCGGGCACGCTCGGCCTCGCGGAGCTCGATCGCCTCTTCGCCCGCACCAACACCGCGCTTGCGCTGGACATCCCCACCGCAGTGGGCTTCTGCATGTACATTCGGCGGGAGGCGCTGCGTGCGCTGGGCGCGTTCGATGCCGGGCGTTTCGGGCGTGGCTACGGCGAGGAGAACGACTTCTGCATGCGCGCGCTCAAGGCGGGATGGCGCCACGTGCTCGCGGCCGACGTGTTCGTGTTCCACGAGGGCGCGGTGAGCTTCTCCGAATCGCGCTTCGAGCTGATGCGCACGGCTGCCGAGGCGCTCAACGCCGCGCACCCCGACTATCCCGCCCGCGTGCAGGAGTTCATCGTCGCCGATCCCGCAGCGCCCTTGCGCGCGGCGGTGGACCTCGCGCGCACGGTGCGCGGTGAACAGGAAGCGCGACACGTGCTCGAGGAGCGGCGCGAGGAGCAGCGGCACTGTACCGCTCGCGCCCGGGAGCTGGAGCAGGCCGTGGAGCAGCTCGATAGCCACCTGCGCGACGTCCACGCCGCGCTCGACGAAGCGAGGCAGCTCGTCGCCGCCCGCGAGGAGCGCCTCGGCAGGACCGATGCCGCGCTCACCGAGGCGCAGTCGATCGTGGCGCGACTCAACGAGGAGGTGGCCCAGCTCCGGGCGGCATTCACCCAGGCCGAGAAGCTCGCCCTCGAGCGCGATGCCGAGCTCGGCCGGCTCCGGGCTCTGCCCATGTGGAAGTACTATCTGAACGTCGCCGAGCGCATGGCGAAGGCGTAGCTTCCGCGATCACGCACCGGGAAACGCATGGAACGGCCCCTGGCTCGTCACGACGAAGTGGTCCATCCGCACGGTGAGCGCCTGCCCCAGCCGGGGGAGGCGCTGCAGGTCGCGGACGGCGTCTGGTGGATCCGGATGCCGCTGCCGTTCGCGCTCGACCACATCAACCTGTGGGTGCTCGCCGACGGCGACGGCTTCACGCTGGTGGATACGGGCTACGGCGTCGAGGCCACGTGGTCGCTGTGGGAACGGCACTTCGACACCACGCTGCACGGCCGGCCGGTCCGCGACGTGCTCGTCACGCACTACCACCCGGACCACGTCGGCAGCGCCGCATGGCTCCTCGAGCGGACCGAGGCGCACCTCTGGATGACGACCTCGGAGTTCCTGTCGGCGCATGCCGCCCGCGACGACACCGGCGGCTTCGATCGCGCGACCGGCATCGACTTCTTCGCGCGCAACGGGCTCGACGTGTCGCGCTTCCCCGCGAGCCTGCGCAGCGGCAACCGCTACGCTCGCGGCGTACCTTCGCTGCCGAAGCAATACCGGCGGCTCATGCACGGCGACACCCTTTCCGTCGGCGGCTGCGACTGGGAAGTGATCACCGTGTTCGGCCATGCGCCCGAGCACGCGGCACTGTGGTGCGCGAAGAAGAACGTGCTCATCTCCGGCGACCAGGTGCTGCCGCGCATCACCACCAACGTGGGCGTCTGGGGCAACCAGCCGGATTCCAATCCCCTGCAGCTTTTCCTCTCCTCGCTCGGGCGCTTCTCGCACCTGCCCGCCGATGCGCTCGTGCTTCCGTCGCACGACCGCGTCTTCACCGGGCTGCACACGCGCATCGCGCAGCTCCACGAGCACCACGAGCGGCGCCTCGAGCGGCTGCTGGAGGGTTGCACGCAGCCGATCAGCGCGCACGACGCGATCCCGCTCCTCTTCAAGCGCCAGCTCGACGACCACCAGCTCATGTTCGCCATGGGCGAATCGATCGCGCACCTGCATTACCTGCACGCGCAGGGGCTGGTGCGCCGCGAGACGGATGCCGCGCGCATCCGCCGCTTCGTCAGGACCTAGTCCCGAGCCCCTTCATCGCCGCCGCGAGACCTGCGAGCGTCACGGGATACATGCGGCCATCCATGATGCGCGCGATGTTCTGCACGGAAGTCGTCCACGCCCAGTGCTCCTGCGGCACGGGGTTCAGCCACGCGGCGTGCGGCCAGGTGCGCAGCAGGCGCTCCAGCCACGCGCGGCCCGGCTCGTCGTTCCAGTGCTCGACGCTGCCGCCGCGCTGCTCGAGCTCGTAGGGGCTCATCGAGGCGTCGCCCACGAGGACCAGCTTGTAGTCGTGCCCGTACTTGCGCATCACCTCGACCGTGGGTATCCGCTGCTGGCGGCGGCGGTTGTCCTTCCACACCGTCTCGTAGACGCAGTTGTGGAAGTAGAAATACTCGAGGTTCCGGAACTCGCTGCGGGCCGCGCTGAAGAGCTCGCTCACCACCTCGACGTGGTCGTCCATGGTGCCGCCCACGTCGAGGAAGAGCAGCACCTTGGCCGCGTTGTGGAGCTGCGGGACCATGCGCAGGTCGAGCCAGCCCGCGTTCTTCGCCGTGGAGCGGATGGTGCCGTCGAGATCGAGCACCTCGGGCGCGCCCTCGCGCGCGAAGCGGCGCAGCCGCCGGAGCGCCAGCTTGATGTTGCGCACGCCGAGCTCGCGGTCGGTGTCGTAGTCGCGGAACTCGCGCTGGTCCCAGACCTTCACCGCGCGGCGGTTGCGGCTGCCTTCCTGCCCGATGCGCACACCTTCCGGGTTGTAGCCGTAGGCGCCGAAGGGCGAGGTGCCCGCGGTGCCGATCCACTTGTTGCCGCCCTGGTGGCGCCCCTTCTGCTCCTCGAGCCTCTGGCGCAGGGTCTCCATCAGCTTTTCCCAGCCGCCCAGCGCCTCGATGCGCGCCTTTTCCTCCTCGCTCAGGAAGCGCTCCGCGAGCTTGCGCAGCCATTCCTCGGGGATCTCCTTGCCCACCACATCGGGCAGCGACTCGACGCCCTTGAAGTACGCGGCGAAGGCGAGGTCGAAGCGGTCGAAGTACGCCTCGTCCTTCACGAGGCACAGGCGCGAGAGCGTGTAGAAGTCGTCCACGCTGCCGTAGACGACACCCTTGTCGAGCGCTTCGAGCAGCGTGAGGAATTCCTTCACCGTCGCGGGGACGCCGGCCTGCCGCACGGTGAAGAAGAAATCGAAGAGCACCTATTCCTCGAGCGAGGCCTGCAGCCGGTCGAGCGCCTCGCGCCAGAAAACCTTGCGTTGCTTGACCGCGGCCTCGTCGGGCAGGCCTTCTTCCTCGACCACGACCTGCGTCCTCGAGCCCTTCGCGTTGAGGCGCACCTCGACGACCGGCGCAGCCTCCTTCCACGCGAGGCGCGCCGCGCTGCCCGGCGTCGCACTGCGCAGCTCGAGCGCCGCACCGAGCCAACTCTCGCGCACGGCCGCATCGTTCCAGGCGTTGAAGATCGCATCGGACCCGGCCGCGATGGTGCGGCTCGCATGCACGCGGAAACCCTTCGGGCCCTGGTTGGGCGCGCGCGCGCCGTTCGCCTGCTCGTAGCCCACGGTCACCATCTGCGCCCACCACGCGGCGAGGCGGAACTCCTCGCGCAGCATGACCGCGATCTCCTTGTGCGTCATGGTCTTCGCGCCCTCGCGATCGAGCGCCTCGATCCACGCGCGCCATCCCCGGCCCGTGGCGCGCTCCACGGCCTCGTTGCCGATGCCGGCGTAGCGCGCCTTCGCGTCCTCGCGCGGCGCCTCTGGCATCACCGGCCCCGCCGCTGCATGAAGAGGATCTGCTCGAAGAGGTGCACGTCCTGCTCGTTCTTCAGCAGCGCGCCGTAGAGCGGCGGGATGGCCGCCTGGTGGCCCTCGCTGTGCAGCGCCTCGGGAGGGATGTCCTCCGCGAGCAGGAGCTTCAGCCAGTCGAGGAGCTCCGAGGTCGAGGGCTTCTTCTTCAGGCCCGGCATCTCGCGGATGCTGAAGAACACCTCGAGCGCCGACTGCACCAGCCGCTTCTTGATGCCGGGATAGTGCACGTCCACGATCGCCTGCATCGTCTCCTTGTCGGGGAAGCGGATGTAGTGGAAGAAGCAGCGGCGCAGGAACGCGTCGGGCAGCTCCTTCTCGTTGTTGGACGTGATGAAGATGATCGGCCGGTGGCGCGCGCGCACCGTCTGCTGCGTCTCGTAGACGAAGAACTCCATGCGGTCGAGCTCGCGCAGCAGGTCGTTGGGGAACTCGATGTCGGCCTTGTCGATCTCGTCCACGAGCACCACCGACTGCTCGGGCGAGTCGAACGCCTGCCACAGCACGCCCTTCAGGATGTAGTTCGCGATGTCGCCCACGCGCGCGTCTCCGAGCTGCGAATCGCGCAGGCGCGACACCGCGTCGTACTCGTACAGCCCCTGCTGCGCCTTGGTGGTGGACTTGATGTGCCACTGGTAGAGCGGCTTGCCGAGCGCGCGCGCCACTTCCTCGGCCAGCATCGTCTTGCCCGTGCCGGGCTCGCCCTTGATGAGCAGCGGCCGCTCGAGCGTGACCGCCGCGTTCACGGCGAGCTTGAGGTCGTCGTCCGCGACGTAGGTGTCGGTTCCCTGGAATCTCATTCCACGAGTTTAACCCGGTGGGCGGGGCGGTCACGGTCATGGGATTCCCGCCTGCGCGGGAGTGACGATGGGTGCCGCGCGGGCGTGACGACGGGCGCCATACGGGAATGGCGACAGGGGCTTCTGCGCGAGAATGATTGCATCGCGCCTCCACCGGCGCCCGCCGAAGGGGAACGCCGTGAACCGCCGCCTTGCCATTGCCGCCGTCATCTCCTGCGCCCTGCGCCCCGCAATCGCGGCGCAGACCGCGCTCACCGTCTATTCGAGCGCGAGCCCGGGGACGCTCTCCGTTGAAAGCTTCCGCACGCCCGAGACGGCGATTCCCGGTTATGCGGTGGTGCGCGAGGAGCGCACGTTCGAGCTCGCCTCGGGCCGCAATGCGGTGCGGGTGACGGACGTGCCCGCCCTGATCGATCCCACGACCGTCTCGTTCACCTCGCTCGAAGCCTCGGGCGCCGCGCGCGTGCTCGAGCAGAGCTTCGAGTTCGACCTCGCCACGGCCAACACCCTGCTCGCCCGCTACGTGGACCAGGAGGTCGTGGTCGAGCAGGCTTCCGGCAACGGCATCGAGGCGATCCGCGGCACGCTCCTCAACGCACAGGGCCCGCTCATCGTGCGCCAGGCCGACGGCAGCGTGCGCATCGTGACCACGTATGCGGGCGTGCGCCTCTCGGGACTGCCGGGCGGGCTCATCACGCGGCCCACGCTCGTCTGGTCGCTCGAGTCGCCGAAGGCGGGACGCCAGCGTGCGCAGCTCGCCTACCAGACGCGCGGCATGACGTGGTGGACCGACTACAACTTCACCTACGCGGAACGCGCGGGCGCCTGCCGCGTGGATGTGGGCGCGTGGGTGACGCTCGTGAACCGCTCGGGGGCCTCGTACAGCGACGCGAAGCTGAAACTGATCGCGGGCGACGTGCAGCGCGCACAGCCGCGGCCGCAGCCCTTCGCCGCCGCAGCACCGCGCATGACGCTCGCGGACAAGGCGCCGGGCTTCGAGGAGAAGGCGTTCTTCGAATACCACCTGTACACGCTGGGACGCCCGGTATCGCTGCCGGAGAATTCCATCCGCCAGGTCGAGCTCTTCCCGATGGCGCCGAACGTGGCCTGCGAGAAGACGCTGGTCTACGACGGTGCTGCCGTCCGCACCGTGTATGCAACGCCGCTCACGGACCGCAACTTCGGCGTCCAGTCGAACCGCAAGGTGGATGTCTACCTGCGCCTGCGCAACGCCGCCGCGAGCGGCCTGGGCGTGCCGCTGCCCGCGGGGCGCGTGCGCGTCTCCAAGCGCGACGAGGCCGACGACGCGCTCGAGTTCGTGGGCGAGGACCTCATCGACCACACGGCGCGCGACGAGCCGGTGCAGCTGCGCCTGGGCTCCGCGTTCGACGTGGTGGGCGAGCGCCGCCAGCTCGATTTCCGCCTCGACACGTCGGCGAAGACGATGGAGGAGGACATCGAGGTGCGCGTGCGCAACCAGAAGCCCGACGCCGCCGTGGACGTGGTGGTGAAGGAATCGCTCTACCGCTGGAGCACGTGGTCGGTCGTGCGCAAGACGCACGACTTCAGCAAGGAAGACGCGCGCACCATCCACTTCCCGCTGCACATCGCCCCGAAGGGCGAGGCCGTGGTGCGCTACACCGTCCGCTATACCTGGTGACCGCGGCCCCTCGCTGCGGCGGCTACTTCTTGCCCTGCGCGTTGGCTGCCTGCGCGGCTTCCTGCTTGACCTTGTCGTCCACCTTGGCCGTGTTCGACGCGGGGGCGGGTTGCGCGCCGGCGGCGGGCGGCGCGGCGGCCGCGGCCGCCGGTGGCGCCACGGGCGTGGGCTTGGGCGCTGTCTTGCCCATCTTCTTCATGTTGTCCTGGTAATTGTGGACCGCCTTCTCCTCCGCGGCGGCCTGGTCCTGCTTGGCCTGCTCCGCGGCAGCGGCATCCTTGGCCTTCTTCTCCTCGGCGGCGGCCTTGGCCTTGTCGTCCATCGGCGGGGGCGGCGGCAGCTTCGCCCACGCGAGGCTCGCGCCCGCGCCGAGGGCGACCGCGAGGACCGTGGCTCCGATTCGCAGCTTCATCAGTCGTCTCCCGCGACAGGTTGGATGGGCGCCGGGCCCACGAGGCGCTCGGGACGCCGGCCCTGGCGCACTTCCTCGTACCACAGGGCATGGTGCTGGCGCGCCCATGCCTCGTCCACGTAGCCGCGGCGCATGGCGCGGTAGGCACCCTCGACGCCCAGCGTGCCCATGTACGCATGGGCGAGGCCGCCCGCGATGAACAGCATCGCGGCGCCCACGTGGACGATGTTCGAGATCTGCATCGCCTCGCGCGTCTGGTTCCAGTTCGGGAAGTCGAGGATGAGGCCGGTGGTGGCGAGCGTGGCGCCGAGGACGACCAGCCCACCCCAGAACCAGATCTTCTCCATCCCGTTGAAGCGCGCGGAGGGGACCTCCACCTTCTGGTACATGTTGCCGAAATGGCGGATCCAGACCCAGTCGTAGGAGCGCAGCAGGTTGTCCTTCACGAACACGAGGAACGACACCAGCAGCGAGAAGATGAACAGCGGCCCCACGAAGTTGTGGATGTTCTTGGAGACGATGGTGAGCCACGAGAAGCCCGAGTAGCCCAGCCACGGCAGGACGATGTGCTTGCCGAAGAACATCACGATGCCGGTCAGCGCGAGGAAGATGAACGAGATGGCCATCGTCCAGTGCGAGGCGCGCTCGACCGCGTTGAAGCGCTCGATGAGCCTTCCCGTGGGCGGCTCGTGCAGCGGCACCTGGCCCTTGACCAGGTAGATCACGACGAGAACGGCGAGCGCCAGCACGATGATCCATCCGCCGGCCTGCGTGAGCGGGCCGTTGTGGAACGCGCGCCATTCGCGGCCGGCGCCCTGGATGAGGCGGTTGGTCTCGACGCCGGGAATGGAAGCGTATTGCGGCCGTTCGCTCACGCCGCCCCAGCTTTGCGGCGGGTTGTTCCAGCCGGGCACCGCGGTGGAGCCCTGCCCCGCTGCCGGCGGCGACTGCACCGCGGGCTGCTGGATTTCCGGCGCACCGGGCACCTTGCCCGCGGCCCTGGTAGGCGCGGTGGTTGGCGGAACCGGCGAGGTCGTGGCCGGCGATGCGGGATCGGCGGTAGGCCCGCCGGTGGGCGACTTGCCTTGCGCCAGCGCCGCGAGCGGCATGGCGAGCGAAGCGCCGAGGATCAACGCGCCGAGAAGGCGGGCCGTGTCCTTGAGCATGTTCCCTTCCTCCTGGTCGTTATTTGTTGGTCTTCGCGTCGCCGGTGCGGATGTATTCGTTCTCGTAATCCGCTCGCTTCGACAATGCCGTCTCGTACGCCGCCTTGTCGCCCTAAGAGATCGCCCGCGTAGGCC